>DASWJP010000112.1:0-17142 GCA_036397065.1 Kiloniellales bacterium
AGGATTTCCACCTTCTCGCTCGCGCTCTCGCCGAAGGCGGAGATGATGGCGCCCGCGTGGCCCATGCGCCGGCCCTTGGGCGCAGTCAGGCCCGCCACATAGGCGACCACCGGCTTAGTCATGCACTCGCGGATGTAAGCCGCCGCCGCCGCCTCCTGCGGTCCGCCGATCTCGCCGATCATGAGCACGGCGGCGGTGTCCGGGTCCGCCTCGAACAGCTCGAGGATGTCCATGAACGAGCTGCCGTTGATCGGATCGCCGCCGATGCCGACGCTGGTAGAGACGCCGATGCCGAGCTCCTGCAACTGCGACGCCGCCTCGTAGCCCAGCGTGCCGGAGCGGCCGACAATGCCCACCGGTCCTGAAAGGTAGATGTGTCCGGGCATGATGCCGGCCAAGCTCTGGCCCGGGCTGATGACGCCGGCGCAATTCGGGCCGATGAGGCGCATGCGCTCGTCCTTGCGGTAGCGCCGCATATAGCGTTTGACGCGCATCATGTCCTGCGCGGGGATGCCGTCGGTGATGGCAATACAGGTGCGGATGCCCGCATCGGCCGCCTCCATGATGGAATCGGCGGCGAATGGCGGCGGCACGAAAACGATGCTCGTCGTCGCGCCGGTCTCGCGCACGGCCGCCTTCATTGTGTCGAACACGGGCACGTCCGCGCATCGGGTGCCGCCTTTGCCCGGCGTGACGCCGCCCACGATCCTGGTCCCGTAGGCCAGCATCTCTTGCGTGTGGAAGCTGCCAATCCGTCCGGTGATGCCCTGCACCAGGACGGGTGTGTTTTTGTCCAGAAGAATGCTCATTGCGCCAGGGCCTCTTTCCCATAGTGGGCCGCGCCGCGCCGCCAGGCACCCACGACCTCTTCTGCCGCCTCGGCGAGGGTGGCGGCGATGATCACCGGCAGACCGCTTTGCTTCAGGATGGCGCGCCCGGCCTCGACATGAGTGCCGGCCAGGCGGACCACGACGGGCACGGTGGTATCGACCGTACGCAATGCCTGCACGACTCCCTCGGCGACCCAGTCGCAGCGGTTGATGCCGGCGAAGATATTGACAAGGATCGCCTGCACGTTCTCGTCGGAAAGGACCAGCCGGAAGGCCTTGGTGACCCGCTCGGGCGAGGCGCCGCCGCCGATATCGAGGAAGTTCGCGGGCTCGCCGCCGGCCTGTTTGATCATGTCCATGGTCGCCATGGCCAACCCGGCGCCGTTGACGATGCAGCCGATGGTTCCGTCGAGGCCGATGTAACTTAGCCCGCGGTCGGCTGCGCGCGATTCACGCGGGTCTTCCTGTGACTTGTCGCGCAGCTCCGAGATGTTCGGCCGGCGGAACAGCGCGTTGTCGTCGAAGGTTATTTTGGCGTCGAGCACGAGCAACCGGCCTTCCTCGGTGACGACCAGCGGATTGATCTCGACCATCGTCGCATCCAGCTCGCGAAAAGCGCGGTAGCAGCCGAGGATGGTCTCGATCGCCTGGGCGATCTGCCCCGGCGCCAGCCCCAGTGCGAAAGCGATTTCGCGCGCCTGGAAGGCTTGCATCCCCACCGCCGGTTCGACGCTGATGCGAATCATCGATTCGGGCTTCTCGGCCAAGATCTCTTCGATCTCCATGCCGCCCTGCGACGAGGCGATGACCATGATCCGTTCGGACTGCCGGTCGAGGACGAAGCCCAGGTAGAGCTCCTGGCGGTAGGGCGTTGCGGCTTCGACGTACAGACGGTAAATCGCCTTGCCGCGGCTCCCGGTCTGGACCGTGATCAGCCGCTTGCCGAGCAGATCGTCGGCCGCGTCCCAGACTTGATGCTCGTCGTCGCACAATCTGATGCCGCCGGCCTTGCCGCGGCCACCGGAATGGATCTGCGCCTTGACGGCCCAGCGGGCCCCGCCGATCTCGCGCGCCCGGTAGGCGGCTTGCTCGGGGCTGTATGCCAGACCGCCGCGCGGGATCGGCACGCCGAAGTCGGCCAAGAGTTCCTTCGCCTGATACTCGTGTATGTCCATGGCACCCTCTCGACGAAAAACCCCGTTTGCAACTAACCCCGATTTCGGCCGACAGTTGCCGGCACCCGGCAGCCCCGCCGCCGGGTGTCGTGCGGCCGGTCGGACCTTGGCAGCTATCGCACGGCGGCGGTGCCGAGGCTCAAGTCGATCGGCCGGGCCGTTTGGCGGTAATACTCTTCGGCCGCCGCCACGCCGCTGCCGGCCTCGACCGGGATGCCGATGTCGCGCATCGCCATCTCGGCGCCGGACAGCGCGCTCATGAGCATAAGCTCGTTGAGATCGCCCAGGTGGCCGATGCGGAAGACCTTGCCGGCGACCTTCGACAGGCCGGCGCCGAGCGACAGACCGTAGCGCAGGTAGGCAATCTTGAGCACATCGGCGCTGTTGAAACCTTCGGGCACGCAGATCGCGCTCACCGTATCGGAGTGCCACTTCGGCGCCTTGGCGCAAAGGGTCAGGCCCCAGGCATCCACTGCGCGGCGCACACCCTCGGCCAGGCGATGATGCCGGGCGAAGACGTTCTCCAGTCCCTCTTCCAGCAGCATGTCGACCGAGACGCGCAGGCCGCGGATCAACGACATGGGCGGCGTGTAGGGGAAGTAGCCGTCCTTGTTGGTCTTGATCATGTCCTCGAAATCGAAGTAGCAGCGCGGGCTTTTCGCCCGGGAGCGCGCCTCCAGCGCCTTCTGGCTGGCGCAGACGATGGCCAGACCCGCGGGCAGCATGAAGCCTTTCTGCGAGCCGCTGACCGCCACGTCGACACCCCACTCGTCCATGCGGAAATCGATGCTGGCGATGGAGCTGACGCCATCGACGAACAGCAGTGCCGGATGGTTCGCGGCCTTGAGCGCCTGGCGCACCCCGGCCACGTCGCTGGTCACACCGGTCGCGGTTTCATTCTGGCAGGCCAGAACGGCCTTGATCTCGTGGCCCGTATCGGCCTTCAGGCGCTCGGCGTACTGTTCGAATGGAACACCTTCGCCCCACTCCACATCGATGACTTCGACGTCATAGCCGTGCCGCTGGCACAGATCGACCCAAAGGTGCGAGAACTGGCCGAAGCGCGAAGTCAGCACCTTGTCGCCCGGCGAAAGCGTATTCGCCATGGCGGCTTCCCAGCCACCGGTACCGGAGGAGGGAAACAGGAAGACCTGGCCGGTGCGAGTCTTGAAGATTTTCTTCAAGTCCTCGAACAGCGGCAGCGTGAAGGCCGGCAAATCCGGCGCACGCTGATCCTCCATCGGAATGTCGACCGCCTGCCGAACGCGATGGGGAACGTTGGTCGGCCCGGGAATGAACAAGGATTTCGTGCCTGCCATGAGTTTTCCTTCCTTGGATACGGTGTTCTTCTTTATGCGCTCTGACGCACCGGCTCTTGAGGGGCGCCATAAATCTCCTGCTCGACCTGGCGCATGACGGTGACGAAGTCCGACGCGGCCAGTCGCACACGCCGCTCGGAGTCCCGGCCGTCCAGCGCCGTATTCACCGCCACGCCGATGCGTGCCGGACTCTCGACGATGGTGACGCCGGCATCGCGTAAGGCTGCAACCGCCGAGGCTTCTGTCGCCGCCGGCGGAGCGCCGATATGCGCGACGATTGGCTTGCTGTGTCCCTCGGCCACGAGCAGTGCCGCCACGGCGGTCTCGATCTGGCCGTTGCCATCGGTCAGAAGCACAATGCTGTCGGTCTCGCCGTCGTCGAGGAATTGTTTGAGGCAGTGGATGAATGCGCCTTCGGAGAGCGGCGTGCGGTTGAGGCTGATGACACTCGACTGGCCGAGCCCCAGGGCGGAGGTCTGCAAGGCCGCCTCGCGGGCCAGTGCCCCCGACTCCGATAGAATGCCGATCCGGCCGCGGGCGAAGATGTAGGACGGGGTGGCGCCAATCTGGCAGCCGTCGGGGGTGACCAGTTCAGGCGCGCCCGGCCCGACCAGCACCGTATCCGTATCTGCCAGCGCCGCGCGGATCAGGGCGCGGCCTTCGGCGGGAACGTCCTCGGCGATGAGAACCACCAGGGGCACGCCGGCATCGATCGCCGCCAGGACGGCACCCACCGCCAAGGCCGGGGCCGCATAGATCAGGGCCGCGTTCGCCTTAGCCCTGGCCACCGCCTCCCCCATGCTGGCGAAAATTGGCAAGGAGTTCAGGAACCAATGGTCGGCACCCGCGTAGCCCGTGCCCCGGGACGTGACATGGGCGACGGTATTGGACGCATAAACGGGCATTTTGAGAATGCTCCGCGACTCGTACCCCTCGAACGCCGTCTGCACCGCGATTCGGGTTCCAACGTCGATCAAGATGGCCATGGCCTGGATCCTCTCTTTGCTTAGATTTGGTCTTTGCCTAGATTTCGGTCTCGCGTGGGGCCAATTTTCAGGTTCGCTGGCCACGGGCGGCCCGCCGCCCTCCGGAAAACTTTTGGTCGCATATCGGACATAATTTTGTTTTATGGTATCCACATGAAAACAGACTGCCGATCTCCGGTGAACTCCACAAATTGTCATCTTTGGCATAAAATAATGTAATGATGAGTTTGCGTGCCAAGCTTCCCCCCGCAAACAGCCTCGTGGTTTTCGAGGCGGCCGCCCGTCATCTCAACTTCACCCGGGCAGCCGAGGAGTTGAACGTGACCCAGGCCGCTGTCAGCCGTCAGATCCAGGTTCTGGAAAACCACATGGGCGTGCCGCTGTTCCGCCGCCTGCACCGCGCCCTGCAACTCACCCGCCAGGGTCAGCGCCTGCACCAGGCGGTGACCATGGGGCTGGAACACATCGCCAACTCGGCGGCCGAGATCCGCCGGGCCAGGGGCGAAGGCGAGCTGACGGTTTCCAGCAGCGTCACCTTCGCCTCCTACTGGCTGATGTCCCGGGTGGCCAAATTCCGCGCCGCGCACCCGGATATCGATCTGCGCCTGGTCGCCTCGGCGCCGGTGCGCGACCTGGTGGTCGCGGGCATCGATGTGGCCATTCGCTACGGCAGCGGCCGCTGGCCGGGGGTCGAGGCCATCCGCCTGATGGACAACGAGGTCTTTCCGGTCTGCGCCCCGTCCTATCTCAAGGCCCGGCCGGGATTGCGGGAGCCGAAGGACCTTCTGGGCGAGACCTTGCTGCACCTGGTCGAATTCGACCGCAACTGGGTCACCTGGGCGGCCTGGCTGCGCGCCTTCGATGTGGAGGGACCGCCCACCGGCCGCGGCCTGGAATTCGACAACTATCTCATTCTCATACAAGCAGTGCTGGACGGCCAGGGCATCGCCTTGGGCGGCGGTCGGTTGGCCGAGGATTTCATCGAACGCGGCTCCCTGGTGCGGCCGATCGAGGCGTCGCTACGCTCCGAGCGCGCCTTCTACGTTCTCATCCCGCGCGACGTGCCGCTCGGCGAGCCGGCCCGGCTGTTTCGGGACTGGATACTGGCCGAATCGCGCACCGGCAGCGCCTGAACCGCCGGGATGGTTGGGTGACCCGGCGGTCTGGATCGATCATGTCTCCGCTGATTTCCCTGGTCGGCACGGCTTGCTAGTATGACCCCCGGAGTAATCTGGCGCGAAAACCGGTCTGGGCTGAGTGGACAATGAAGACGGTCGTTCTCGGCGGCGGATTGATGGGCGTGACGACAGCCTGGTATCTGGCGCAGGACGGGCACCAGGTTACGGTCGTGGAACGTCATCCCGTGGCCGCCAACGGCACCAGCTTCGCCAATGCCGGGCTCGTCGCCCCTGGCCACTCCCTGACATGGGCGAGCCCGCGCGCCCCTAAAATCCTTCTCATTTCTCTTTTCCGAAAGGATCAGGCGCTCCAGCTAAAGCTCAGCGCGGACCCGCGCATGTGGGCGTGGTGTTGGCGGTTTCTGTGCAATTGCCGTGCGGAGACCGCGCGGATCAACACCCTCCGCAAGCTGAAGCTCTGCGTCTATTCGCAACAGGCTCTGCGGGCTCTGGTCGATGAGACCGGACTGAAATACGACGCACTCCGCAAGGGGCTCCTCTACGTCTACCGCGATGGGGCCGCGCTCGACCGCGGCGTGGCCAACATGACGATCCTGCGCGAAAATGGGCAGCGGATGGAAATCCTGGACGGCGCCGGCGTGGCCCGCGTCGAGCCGGCTTTCGCGGCGAGTCAGTCGAAGATTGCCGGCGCGCTGTACTGCCCGGACGACGAGAGCGGGGATGCGAACAAGTTCACCCTGGCATTGGCCGAGGCGTGCACGGCCCGGTTCGGCGTGAACTTCCGCTTCGGGACGACCGTGACCGGGTTCGTTGCAACCACGGATCGCGTCGACAGCGTCATCACCGACAAAGGATCCATCCCGGCCGATAACATCGTGCTGGCGCTGGGCAGCCATTCCCCCATCGTCGGCCGCCAGCTTGGCCTCAAGCTTCCGGTTTACCCGGTCAAGGGCTACTCGGCGACGATCCCCATCGACGGCATGAACGGCGCGCCGGACATCGGCGGGGTCGACGAAAACAATCTCGTCGCCTGGTGCCGCATGGGGGACCGCTTCCGGTTGACCGGCACGGCGGAGTTCTCGGGCTATGGAACGTCCCACCGGCCGGCCGACTTCACGAACATGCTGCGCGCCGCGCGGGACCTGTTTCCCCAGGCAGGCGATTACGACCGGCCCGCCCATTGGGCGGGTCTACGCCCCATGACGCCGGAAGGCACGCCCATCTTCGGCCGCGGCCGCCACCGCAATCTTTGGATCAACACCGGGCAAGGGCACATGGGCTGGACCATGGCCTGCGGCTCGGCCCGGGTCACCGCCGATCTCATGGCCGGACGCGCGCCGGACATCGACACGGCCGGCATGATCTACCGCCAGGCCTGAAAAGAGAAGGATTACTCCCATGTCGGATACCCTCGATGCCTCCGAAAAACTCAAAGCCGGCCTTCTCCTCAACAAGCAGAATCTACCGTTTTCGCTCGATGAGGGCATCGCTCGCCGCGCGGCCATCGGACTCATCGTTCTCGCGACCGACCATACGATCGAGCATGAATGGCGCGGCATGCTCGGCGACCTCGGCGGTGTTGCCTTCTACGAAAGCCGGATCATGAACTCCGCGTCGATCACCCCGGAGACGCTTCGGGACATGGAGAAGGACATCGCCCAGGCGGCGCGCCTGATACGTCCCGGCGAACGGATCGATGTGATGGCCTTCGCCTGCACTTCGGGGGCGATGGTGATCGGTGACGAAACCGTGGCCGCGCGCATCCGCGAGGCGCGCCCGGGCATAGCATGTACGACACCCATGGCCGCGGCGATCGCCGGGCTGAAGGCCCTGGGGGCGCGGCGCATCGCCCTCCTCACTCCTTATGTCGACCGGATCAACCAGATGATGCGGGATTATATGGAATCCCGCGGGGTCAAAGTCACCGTCATGGGGTCGTTCAATCATGAGAACGACAACGAGGTCGCCCGGATCGATGCGGACTCGATCGAGCGCGCCGTTCTCGATCTCGGCGGCCAGGATGCCGTGGATTCGGTGTTCGTATCGTGCACGAGCCTGCGCGTGGCGATGTTCGTGGAGTCGCTGGAAAAGAGTCTCGGCAAGCCGGTGACATCGAGCAATCACGCCCTGGCGTGGCACAGCCTGCGACTCTCCGGCTATGCCGAGCCCGTATCCGGATTTGGGCGGCTGATGCTGGTATGACACCGGCGGCGCCAGAGCCGATCTACGAGAGCGCGGATAGATGGCTCAGCCGACCCAGAAGGCTTTCTCCAGGTCCGTGAAATCGCTGGCCGGGCCTTCGTATTTGTTGCGGCCAAGCTCCAGAACATAGACGTAATCGGCGATCTTCAGCGCCTGGCGAATTTCCTGGTCGACGATGAGGATGGTCAGATCGTCCCGCGAGGTCAGCACCGACAGCATCTCGTAGACCTCCTCGGCCAGCATCTTGGACAGGCCCGCCGTGGGCTCGTCGATCAGCAACACCTTCGGCTTGGCCATCAGGGTGCGGCCGATCTCGACCATGCGCTGCTGTCCGCCGGAAAGCTCGCCGGTGATCTGCTTGCGCTTGTCGCGCAATATCGGGAAGCGCTCGAAATTCGCCTCGATCTTGGCGCGGACCTGTTTCTTGTCGCGGCGGAAGGTCCACCCGCCGAGCTCCAGGTTTTCCTCCACGGTCATGTCCTTGAAGACACCCGGCTGCTGCGGGATGTAGGCCAAGCCCTTGAGGATACGCCTGTAGGTCGGAACATCGAGAATGCTCTCGCCTTCCAGCAGGATCTCTCCCGCGTTCGGGCGCAGGAAACCGAACACCGCCTTGAGCGCGGTCGATTTGCCGACGCCGTTGGCCCCGAGGATCGCGGTGATCCGATTCTTGCGCGCCGTGATATTCAGGTCCTGAAGAATGTTCAGATCCTTGTAGTAGCCAACGTCGAGACCGATGATTTCGAGCATCGCATCGGGATCGATCGCCCGGGCTTCGGTAGCTGGCGTTTTGCTCGGTTGGCGGCGGGCGGCGGCTTCGCTCATCCGTGGTTCGGCCTCCCGTCACGGGCATCGGTTGCGTCTTCGTCGGTGCCCAGATAAGCCTCGATCACGGCAGGATCGCGCTTGACATCGTCGGGCGTGCCGTCGGCGATCAGATTGCCGTAGTTGAGTACCAGCAGACGCCGGCACAGGGTGAAGATCGAATCCATCTGGTGGCTGATCAGGATGATCGCCTTGCCGGCATCGTTGACCCGTTCGATATACCGGTAGATCACCTCCATGAGCCGGGGGTGTACGCCGGCGAACGGCTCGTCCAGAATGATCACCTCGGGATCGAGCATCAACAGACGGCCGAGCTCGAGCAGCTTCTGCTGTCCGCCGGACAGGGCCTGGGCGTACTCGTTGCGCAGGTGCTCCATGGTCAAGAACTCCAGCACCTCGAGGGCTTTTTCCTTGATCTCGGGCCGGCTGTGCCCGCGGCTGAGCGCCAGCGCCGGCACGAATAGGTTTTCGAGCACGGTCATGCGCCGGAACGAGCGGGTCACCTGGAAGGTCCGCCCCAGGCCCACGCGCGCCACCTCGTAAGGCTGCAGCTGATCGATACGCACGCCATTCAGATAGACCGTACCGCTGTTGGGGGTGATCGCCCCGTCCAGGATATTGGTCAGCGTGGTCTTGCCGGCGCCATTGGGCCCGATAAGGCCGATCAGCTCCGGCCCGTGCACCTTGAAGGACAGGTCCTTGAGTACGTGGAGGCCGCCGAAGCGCTTGTTCAAATCCTTGACAGCGAGCTCGATCATGCCGGACCCTCCGCCTCTTCGCGCGCCGCCACCCGCTTGGCGACCGTTTCCTTGCCGATATGGCCGCGCGCGAAGTAATCGATGATCGGCGCGATCAAGCCGTTGCGCGAGAATCGCAGGGTCACCATGAGCAGGATGCCGAAGAACACCAGGCGCCAGGTCGTCATGTCGATGGTGACGCCGCCGACATCGAAGGAATTGCGCAGCATCTCCAAAACGAATTCGATCAGGATGGCGCCGATCGCGGCGGCGGCGAAGTTCTCGACCCCGCCAATGACCGCCATAGCGACCACCAAGCTCATCTGCAACAGGAATAGGTTGTTGGGGGTGATGATGCCGACATAGTGCGCCATGGTCGCACCCGCCGCGGCAGCCATCATGGTGGTGATCACGAACACCAGGACCTTGTAGCGGGTGGTGTTGACGCCGAGTGCGGCGGCCGCGTCCTGATCCTCCCGCAGCGCCCTGACGAACAGGCCGAACTTCGACCGCGACAGCCAAGCCAGAATGCCGAGACAGACCAGCAGCAGGATAAGCATGACGAAGTAGGGCGGCAGCTTGTCCGTCTTGGTGAAAGCATGGCCGAAGAGAGTGACGCCGTTCTCGAAGAGGTGCCGCAGCTCGATGCCCGCCTGGCCGCGGGTGATCTCGATTTCGGCGCTGATGGCGGCACGCAGGATCTCGGCGAATCCCAAGGTGAAAAGCGCCAGATAGGCGGCACGCAGGCGCAGCACCAGAAGGCCGATCAGCAAGCCGAAGATTCCGCCCATGATGGTGCCCAGGATGATGCCGAGCCAGACCGGCATGGGCGTGATCTCAACGCTTCCGTCCCAAATGCTCAGCGCCTGACTCAGGCAGTCCTGGGTCAGGGTCGAGGAGGTCACGCCGATCGGATTGACGATGATCAGATAGAGATCGCCGAACGGGTACTCGGTGCACAGAGTCGTCGGCACAGGGGAGAGATATAAGTAGTGGCTGAACAGCGCCGTGGTGTAGGCGCCCACCCCCATGAAACCGATATGGCCGAAAGAGAATTGACCGGCATAGCCCGCCAGCATCGACCAGCTCGATGCCAGAATGGCATAGAAGAAGCCGGTGATGATGATGTGCATGATGTAGGGATAGTCATCGCCCCCGTAGATAAAGGGAAAGACAGCAAAGAACAGGATTAGAATCAGCCCGGCGATCGGAGGAACCTGCCGCTTGGTCATAGCTTGCCGTGCGCTCCGCTCGCGAATCTGCGGCCGAACAAGCCTGTCGGTCTGAGCAACAGGGTCAGGGTCAGGACGACCATGCCGTAAGCGGGAATGTAGGAGGCCGCTTTCTGCGCGTTGGGAATGCAACCGGTGCCCGCCGCCTCGACCAGGCCGACAATGATGCCGCCCAGGAAAGCACCGGGCAGCGAGCCAAGGCCGCCGAGCACGACGATGACGAAGGAGCGCATGGCCGGGATGTTGCCGACCTGGGGCAGCCAGGAGAAGGCTTGAACCAGCATGGCACCGGCCAGCGCGGCGATCATGCCGCCCAAGGCAAAGGCCAGCATGTTCATGCGATCCGGATTGATTCCGGCAATGGCCGCCGCCTCCCGGTCCTGGCTGACCGCGCGCAGCGCCTTGCCGGTCCAAGTGCGGCGCAGGAAGTACATCAGCGTCAGCAATACCAGAATGCACATCACCGCCGCCGTGAAGCGCGGATTGGAGATCGAAACGGTATTGAAAAGCTCCAAGTTCCCGCGGTTGCTATTGAGCAGCCAGGGGTCTTCGGCCGAGGGCCAGCGCAGGCGCGGAAAATCGAAGTAGCGCTGTGTCTTGACCGGATTGGCGCCGGCCATGGCCTGGACGAAATATTGAATCGTAAAGGCCAGCCCGAAGGTCACGAGAATGCCGTATTCGACCGGCCGTTCGATCTTGCCCGCGTACATCGGCGTCAGGAACATCCGCTCGAAGATTGCGCCCACGGCGAACGCGATGAGGCAGGCCGCCGTGATGCCGATGATCGGGTTGAGGCCGGGGAACCAAACCACGGTGATAAAATAGGTGAGCATGCCGCCGACCATATAGAACTCGCCGTGGGCGAAGCTGACCACGCCCAGGATCGAGAAGATCAGCGAAAGGCCGAGCGCCATGAACCCGTAGATGATGCCGATGATCAATCCATTGACGATCTGCGAGGCCACGAACGAGCCGTTGGCGACACAGTTGTTGGACGGATCGGCGAAGGCGAAGGCAGCGGCGACCAGGGTGACCGCGCCCAATGCCGGAAAGACGACGTAGCGGTGGGTCAGGTTCGGGCTCTTCATCCACAACGGCGCCAGGCCGAATGGGCCCGTGGCCGCACCGAGCATGGAGCCGACGAAGGTGGCATTGGAGGTGTCGAGGTCCCGGTGCAAGTAGATGCGGCGGGTGACGAAACTACCCACCAAGGCCCAGAAGATCATCCAGCCGATAACGGACCAGAATATGTACGAGTATTCCACCGGCGACCTCGTCTAGTTACGGAACGCGAACCGTGGCTTGGCAACAGGCCTGCCGGCGGCACATCGGTCCACCCGATCGCCGCCGGCAGTCGTCTCATGCGGTGTTCGCGTCGCGCCTACTTTTTCTTGACGTAGATCGCGGGTCCGGTCTTGTAGACGTCCGGCCAGATAATCGGGGCGTCATTCGAGTTCTGCCCCTGTTCCTGGTACTGGATCACGGTCAACGCCGGATCCGGCCATTGATGCCACCACTCGTTGCCCTTGCCGTCCACGCTCGGGTCCTTCTTGGTTCCGTACGGGAAGTAGATGCGCCCGAGGGTGCCGTCGTGGTCGATATTCTCCAGGGCCGTGACGATGGCATCGCCGTCCGTGGAGCCGGCCTCGTTGATCGCCTGCGCCAGGACCGCAATTGAGTCATAAGCCTCCATGGCATAACTCTCGACCGCCTCTTTTCCGGTCTGCGCCTTGTAGGTGGCCGCGAAGGCCTTGGCTTTGTCGTTGAACAGATTCTCAGGCAGGCCAACGCGCTGCACGAAGGCCATGTTGCCGTCCGGCACGTTCTCCCAATACGTCTTGCTCTCGATCGAGACCTGGCCAGCCTGGAATGGGATGTCCATCGGCCCGATGCCGGCATCGGCCGCTTGCTGTTCGAAGTTATAGCCGGCTTCGCCGGTGGCCAGCACGATGATATAGTCAGGGTCCTCGGCCTTGATCCGCTCGACGATGCCGGCGTAGTCCTGGGTGCCGATGTCGACGCTAAAGGTCACGGCCGAAACGCCGCCCGACTTGAGCCCCATGGTGGTCTCTTCGGCGGCGGGAATGCCGTAGTCGGTGTTCTCGGTCAGGATTGCGACCTTCTTGATATCGGGAACCAGAAGCGCGGCCTTCCACAAGGACGCCGAAGCCCAGGAACTCAAGGGCGCGATACGGAAAATGTATTTCTGTTTGTCACCGGTGATGGTGTCGTTCCAGGTCTCGGCGAAAACCACCGGAACGCCACGGGCATCGGCCACACCCTTGGAGGCCACGCCGACCGAACTGTGATAGCCACCACCGACCCCGACGACTTTATCCTGAGTGATCAGCTTCTCCATCACCGCCACGGCTTTTTCCGGCAGGCCTTCGGTATCGGCGATGACGACCTTGATATCGCACCCGAGGACACCGCCCGCCTTGTTGATGTCTTGCTCCGCGATCAGCATCGCATCGCGCATGGCCTCGCCGCCGACAACCGTTCCCGGCGCCGATAGAGGTGCGAGGCCACCGATCTTGATCGGGCAATCGACCGCCGCCACCGCGGTGCCCGAAAGCGAGATCGCCGATATGACCGCCGCGGCGGCAAAACTGACCGCGGATAAACGCCAATTCTTCATTGTTACCCTCCCTTTGGATTTTCAGCGTGCGTTATGGAGACTTGACCGTCTCACGTATTCCGCAACCACGCTGAGATTGTATTTTTAGAGTGCTATATGTTTACTTTCTAGCAAACGGGCGACTGAAATGGAAGGGAATTCCAGGATTGGGCGTGATGCAGGCACGCCAAAATTAGGTGCGCGCACGGCGATTTAGATAGGTCAACCCAGTCGCTATTCTATCTATAGCCCAATGTATTTGATGCTTTCTCTTTCCGAATATTCCACACGGCTGTAATCAATATGGTCCCGGAATTGGCATCGTCGGCGCATCCGCTGCAGCTCGAATCTTTCCGATGATCTCGGGCGCCGGTTCGTCTATCCCCACAACGCCGGATCGGGCGGCAGAATCGTACTGTCCCTGTAGCGCAGCCCCGGCGCACGGTCCTTGGCGAGCAGCAATGGCCCGTCGAGATCGACGAAACTCGCCAGTTGCGCGACGACCATTCCCGGCGCCATGGCCAGGGAGGTTCCGATATTGCAGCCGACCATGATGCCGAAGCCCATCGACTTCGCCTCGTGGACCAGCGCCAACGTCTCGGTCAGACCCCCGGCCTTATCGAGTTTGACGTTCACGTAGTCATACTTTCCGGCAAGGCTGGAAAGTGAGGTCCGATCGAGGCAAGACTCATCCGCCGCCACCGGTATTTCACGCTTGTAACCTGCCAGCATGGCGTCTTGACCCGGCACGAAGGGCTGTTCGACAAGCTCGACGCCGAGTGTCGCCAGTTTTGGCAGATAGTCGCGAAACTGCGCCTCGCTCCATCCCGTATTGGCATCGACCGAAATCCGCGCGGCGGGTGCCGCTGCCCGGACCGCGGCAACACGGTCGGGATCGCCCTCGCGGCCGAGCTTGAGTTTAAGCACCGGCCGGTGGCGGTTGGCCTTGGCATCCGCCGCCATCTTCTCAGGCGTTCCGAGAGAAATCGTATACACCGTCGTCACCGGGGCGAGCGGGCCGGCAAGACCTGCCAGCTGATGCACGGGCCGGCCGGAAACTTTTGCTTCCAGATCCCACAGCGCGCAGTCGACCGCGTTCCGGGCCGGGCCCGAGGGCAGCAAGGATTGTAACTCGCCCCGGTCGATGCCGGATTCGATCCGGTCGCGGATGGCCTCGATTTCACCGACAACCGGCGTGCGGCCCGCGACAAAGGCATCGGCACGCTCGCACTCGCCACGGCCGATGGCCCCGTCCTGTGCGATCTCCACGACGACGACTTCGCCATGCTCCTGAACAAGACGGGAGATGACGAACGGCTCGCGCAGTGGCCATTGCTCCGCGCCGATCCTGAGCTGCCTCATCATTCCCTACCTCAGTTGATCGACCAGTTTGGCCACGCCGGTACGCACCGGATCGACGACGGGAACATTGTGGGCATCCTCAAGCTTCGCCATCGCCGCCAGCGCCTGTTTCTCGCCCAGATTGGACGAATTGACCGAAAAGCCCGCCAAGGTTGCATTTCTGTTTGTGCGACGCGCCAGATTGAGATTTGTCGCGATTACCTCTTCCATATCCGGTATGGGATAGCCCACGTAGTCCCCGTCGATATCCGTGCGGCCAAGCTCATGGCACAGGACCAGCACATCGGCTTGCGCGCCATGCAACAATCCAAGGCTGACAGCGGCGTAGGCCGGGTGAAACAGCGAACCTTGCCCCTCGATCACATCCCAATGATCCGCATCGTTGTCGGGTGCGAGTACCTCCACCGAACCCGACAGGAAGTCAGACACGACCGCATCGACCGCCAACCCCGACCCCTGGATCAGAATGCCGGTTTGTCCGGTGGCGCGAAATGTCGATTTCACCCCGCGCCGGCGAAGTTCAGCATCGATGGCCAGGGCCGAGAACATCTTGCCGACACAGCAGTCCGTGCCCACGGTCAGCAGCCGCTTGCCTGTTCGCTTGCGGCCCGTGCCACAGGGCAAATTCGAGGGCGGTTCGCGGACATCGAGCACCCGGCATCCGGTTCGTTTGGCGACCTCGGCGATGGCCGGAATGGCACCGACGCGCACGTGCAATCCGCTGGCAATGTCCATGCCCGATTCGAGCGCCTCTACACACAAGGAAACCCAGCTTTCAGGCAGATACGCACCAACCGGCGCCAGGCCGATGACGAATGTCCCGCAACCAGCCGCCGCCGCGTCCCTCACGGTCATATCGGTCAGCCCGAGATCGACGGTCTGTTCATCCAATCGAAGCTGCGCCCGGCACTGCTCCGGGCGCCAATAGGCCACGCCCGCCGCCGTCTTCGCACTCAAGGCACTCTTGGCCGAGCCCAGAAACAGCAGGTACGGCGTTCTCAGTTCGATCACATCCGCCATGAAGACTCATCCCAGTCATTAGCGCGCTGCGCGCCAAACGGCACCCGTTTCAGCCATTGATGCGGCCAATCCTGCGGGTGGCGCTTATGGCAGCTTGCTGAGGTATTGTTGAACGAAATCGCAGTCTACCAGACCGGCATAGGCATCGATCAAGCGTTTGGTGACGGGACCATAGACCTTGCCACCCCCGATGGTCACGCCGTTGATGCTGGAAACCGGGCAGATGCACAGGCTGGTCGAGGTGATGAAGGCTTCCTCCGCGTTATAGCCGTCAAACAGGTCGAGATCGGCCTCGCGAAACTCAATCCCCAGCTCGACGGCCAGGTCGATGACCGTCTGGCGGCTCACCCCCGGCAAGACATAGTTCTCCTTCGGGGTCAGCAGTTCGCCGCCGCGGACGAGGAAAATGTTGCTGCCAAGCCCCTCGCACAGGTTGCCGTGATGATCGAGCAGAATGGCCCAACCCTTCGGGTTCTGGGCGCGGACTTCCAGATCGCCCATGATCAGATTGAGGTAGTTGTGGGATTTGGCGCGTGGCGTCAACGCATCCGGCGACGTCCGGCGCACCGACGGAACGACAACAGGCACGCCGTCGCGATAGTAGTGCGCGCGCTCCGCCACTGGCATGGGCGAGCATTCCACAATCACGGTCGGCCCATAGTGATTCCAGTTGTCGCCCTCGACCTTGTGAACCCCGCGGGTGACGCGCTGTCCCACCCAGTAGTCGTCATCATCGCCAAGCAGGTGGAGATTCGCCTCGACCACCCGCTCGGTGATGGCGGTCATTTCGCCGGGTGCCATGCCGGGGTCGAGCCTGAGCGCGCGCATCGAGCGATAGAAGCGGTCAATGTGCTCCTCCAGCTTGAAAATACGGTGCTTGAACGTGCGGGTCATATCGAACGCGCCATCGCCAAACAGAAAGCTGCGTTCGCGGTAAGGGACCAACGCCTGGCTTTCAGGGATATAATCGCCGTTGAAATAGACGATCCGTTCATTCGCCAATTTTTTCATCGCCCGACCCTCCAACATTGCCCATGGCAACCGGTCCCCCGGCCGTCGTTCCGGCAGCAATTTCCTGCATGCCGCCCCGCCCTTTGAGTAGATATATCGGCACTGCCGGATAAACGCGAACGGATTTGTGTCACTCCAAGCTTGGGTGGCCTACCGCCCTCCCCCGTTCTCCTGCGGTTTCAAATTTTGGCCTCGCTACTGCCGGAGCCTACTGATCGGCCATTGGGGCAGAACACCTCATCAAACCGCAATGTCCAGACCCAAAACTCTGTACTTAGCGAAAAGCATTGCTTCTTCTCCTCACAGCGATACGAGAGAGATCCATACGTGTGTGAAGTGACGCTGCAAGCCCCCGCCTGTAATTTTAGGCGGACGGAGAAATTCGGCAGGAACAGGCCCTATTCGACCTTGATGGCCAGAACCGCCAGGCAATCGCCCAGGGTGATGCGGCCTGGGAAATGCCGCGCCACGAGGATGCCATCCATCTTGGCCCGGTATTCGGCGGCCGGCCGGCCGGTGCGGTCGATGGTCCAAATGCGGGCCAGAAGGTCGCCCTTGCGGACCGCCTGACCGAGGTCGACATGCGGCTCCACCAGTCCGTCGTGTTCGCTGAAGGTGAAGCACTCGGCCGATGGCATATCCAGGCGGATGGTCGGCTCGAACGCCGGGTCGCCGCGCAGGATGCCG
>DASWJP010000113.1:0-8333 GCA_036397065.1 Kiloniellales bacterium
TTGGCAGAAAGGCTGCTATGTCGGGCAGGAGTTGACGGCGCGCACGAAATATCGCGGCCTGGTGAAAAAGCGGCTGCTGCCGGTGCGCATCGACGGCCCGACGCCGCCGCCCGACACCCCGGTCATGCTGGCCGGCAAGGAAGCCGGAGTCATGCGCTCCGCCGTCGATGGCATCGGCCTGGCCTTGCTGCGGCTGGAGCATGTGGAGGCGGCGGCTGGAGAAGGCTCCTTGACCGCGGGCGCGGCGCGCCTGACCCCGCGCAAGCCCGCCTGGGCGGTGTTCTAGCGGCGCAAACTCTCGGCCAATTCGGCCAGGCGCGCGAAAGGCGATTGACCGGCGGCCAACCGAAAATTCTGAGATTGGGCGGCCGCCCGGGCCAGCCCATCGCGGCCGAAGCGATCGCGCACGGCCTCGCGCAGCCACGCCTCGGCCTGGGCCTGCCGGGCCATGGCCAAGCGCCCATGCTCGCCCAGCCAAGCGGCGCGCCGGTCCAGGGCCGCCAGCAACGCGTCGAGGCCGTCCCCCCGCGTGGCCGAGGCGGCCAGCGTGACCACTGGCCATTCGTCGGCGTCTTGCGCCGTGGTCAAGGAGAGGGCCCCTTTCAGATCGGCCAGGGCGCGGCTGGCGGCATTGCCGAGATCCGCTTTGGTCACCACGGCGATGTGCGGGATTTCGACGATGCCGGCCTTCATGAACTGCAAGGCATCGCCCGAGGCGGGCTGCACGCAGAAGACCACCGTATCGGCCACCCCAGCCACGTCCGCTTCCGACTGGCCGACGCCCACCGTCTCGATCAGCACCCGGTCATAGAGGGCGCGCAACAGCACCATCGCCGCCATGGTCAGATCCGCCAGGCCGCCCAGGCGGTCGCGCGCCGCCATGGAGCGGACGAAGACCCCCTCGTCCGCGGGATCGGTGATCAGCCGGATGCGGTCGCCGAGCAACGCCCCGCCGGAGCGCCGCGACGACGGATCGACGGCGATCACGGCCACCCGTTGGCCCGACTCGCGCGTGCGGCCGATGAGGCGGCCCAAAAGGGTGGATTTGCCGACACCGGGCGGCCCGGTCACGCCGATCACCTGGGCCCGCGGCGCGGCAAAGGCGGCATCGAGCAGGGACAGGCTGGCCGCCGCCTCGGGCGCCCGTTCGAGGGCGGCCAAGGCGCGGGTCAGCGCCAGCTTGCCCCCGCTCTCCAGATCGGCCAGGGTGATCGCACCGCCGGATTTGCTCATGCCGCGCAGTTGGCCGGACCGGATTCACCAGGTCAAGGGCGGAAATCTTGGCTCCTGGCGCCCGGGATTGTCGCAGACAACCGGTAGAACCGTTAACGGCTTTGTTCTAGCATGGCCGCCGGCACCGAGTCGGAAAACACCCATCGATTCCAGGAGATGACATGAAAGATCGACAGATCGAAGCTGGCGAGGTCATTTATCGGGAGGGAGATCTCGGGGACGCGGTGTTTGTCGTCAAGGCGGGCGAGGTCGAGGTTTCGCGCACCGTCTCCGGCCAAATGGTGCGCCTGGCGGTCCTGCGCCACGGCGCGATCTTCGGCGAGATGGGCGTGCTGCGCGATCGGCCGCGTTCGACCACGGTGCGGGCGATCGGCCCGGTGACACTTCTGGCAATTCTGAAACAAGATTTTCTGGACACCTTCCAGAGCGACAATCCGCTGGCGTTGACGCTGTTGCAGATGCTGTGCGAACGCTTGCTGCTGGCCGATAGCCAGCTCCTCGAGCAGCAAATTTACAGCGAGGGCGCCATGACAGGTGAGATCAAGCAGATCCGCATCCTCGCCGCGGCGCCCGAGGTGGAAACCCAGATCGGCACCGACGGCGTGATCGTCAAGAAATTGCCCTTCCTGGTCGGCCGCCGTAAGGATCCCGGCGATACCGGGGGGCCGGCGCAAGCCAATCTGGTTCTCCATGCATCCAGCAGCAGTCAGCTTGCCCGCCAGCACTTCGCCCTGGAGGATCGGGACGGCCGCCTGGTGGTACACGATCTCGAAAGCGATCTCGGCACGCTGGTCAACGGCCGGCGGATCGCCAGCTTCGAGCGTTCCGACGTGGCCGACCTTCAATTCGGTGACAACAAAATCCAGGCCGGCGGCTCGGAGTCGCCCTACCGCTTTCACGTGATCGTCGAGCGCGAGGTTGTGCCACCCAAGACTTAGGACAAAGAATAAGTGGCCTTGGCCAAAGCCGCCTGCGCCGCCGCCAGGCGGGCGATCGGCACCCGATAGGGCGAGCAGGAGACGTAGTCGAGACCAACCTGCTGGCAAAAAGCGATCGAGGCCGGATCGCCGCCGTGCTCGCCGCATATGCCCAGCTTCAGTTTCTTGCGGGCGGCGCGGCCGCGTTCGACGGCCATGTGCACCAGCTCGCCGACGCCATCGACATCGAGTGAAATGAACGGGTCCTGCTCGATGATGCCGCGCTGCTCGTAGATGCCCAGGAACGACCCGGCATCGTCGCGCGACAGGCCGAATGTGGTCTGCGTCAGATCGTTCGTGCCGAAGCTGAAGAATTCCGCCACCTCGGCAATCTCGCCGGCGCGCAAACAGGCGCGCGGCAATTCGATCATGGTGCCGACCAGATAGCGGATCTCGACCCCCTCGCTCTTGATCACCTGGCGGGCGACGCGGTCGACCAGGTCCTTGAGAATCTCCAGTTCCTTGCGCAAGGACACCAGGGGAATCATGATCTCCGGCTCGATCGTGTCGCCGGTTTCCTTGTAGACCTGCGCCGCCGCCTCGAAGATGGCGCGCGCCTGCATCTCGTAGATTTCCGGATAGGTGATGCCCAGCCGGCAGCCGCGATGGCCGAGCATGGGATTGGATTCATCGAGCTTGAGCTTGCGCGCGCGCAACAGTTCGAGCGGCGCCCCGGCGGCTTCGGCGACCTCGGCCAACTCCTCGTCACCGTGCGGCAGGAATTCGTTGAGCGGCGGATCGAGCAAACGGATGGTGATGGGCAGGCCGCGCATGATCTGGAACAGCTCGACGAAATCCTGCCGTTGCATGGGCAGGATCTTGTGCAATGCCTTGCGCCGCTCGGCGCTGCCATCCGCCAGGATCATCTCGCGCACGGCGATGATCCGGTCGGCGTCGAAGAACATATGCTCGGTGCGGCACAGGCCGATCCCCTCGGCGCCGAACCGCCGGGCGGCACGGGCATCGAGCGGCGTTTCGGCATTGGCCCGCACGTTCATGGTGCGCACCTCGTCGGCCCATTCCATCAGCTTGCCGAAATCGCCCGACAGTTCCGGTTGAATGGTCGGCACCTCGCCGAGGATCACCTCGCCCGTGCTGCCATCGACGGTGATCGTATCGCCTTCCTTCAATTCGTAATCGCGCACCCGCATGACCGCCGACTTGTAGTCGATGCGCAGCTCGCCGGCACCGGCGACACACGGCCGGCCCATGCCGCGGGCCACCACGGCCGCATGGCTGGTCATGCCGCCGCGGGTGGTCAGGATGCCCTTGGCCGCGTGCATGCCGTGAATGTCTTCCGGCGATGTCTCGATGCGGCACAGGATCACCGGCTCGCCGGCGGCACTCTGCGTCTCCGCGGCCGCGGAGGAAAAGACGATGCGGCCCGATGCCGCCCCCGGCGAGGCCGGCAAGCCGCGGGCGATGACCTCGCGCTTGGCCTTCGGGTCCAGGGTCGGGTGCAAAAGCTGGTCGAGCGAGGCGGGCTCGATGCGGCGCACCGCCTCGGCCTTGTCGATCAGGCCCTCGCCGACCATTTCGACGGCGATACGGATGGCGGCATTGGCCGAGCGCTTGCCGCCGCGCGTCTGCAGCATATAGAGCGTGCCGCGCTGGACCGTGAATTCGATGTCCTGCATGTCGCGGTAATGTTGTTCCAGGGTGCCGCGCACCTTCATGAGCTGGGCGAACACCTCGGGCATCACCTCTTCCATGGCGGGCAGGGTGGACTTGTTGTCCTTCTTGCCGCGGATGGTCAGGTGTTGCGGTGTGCGGATGCCGGCCACCACATCCTCGCCCTGGGCGTTCACCAGGAATTCGCCGTAAAAGACGTTCTCGCCGGTCGATGGATCGCGGGTAAAGGCAACGCCGGTGGCGCAATCCTCGCCCATGTTGCCGAAGACCATGGCCTGCACGTTGACCGCCGTGCCCCAGTCGGCCGGCAGTCCATGCAGCCGGCGATAGGTGACCGCCCGCTGGTTCATCCACGATCCGAACACGGCACCGATCGCCGCCCACAGCTGATCCTGCGGCTTTTGCGGAAATGGATCGCCGGTGATCTCGGTGATCTTGTCGTGATAGGCGGCGATGACCGTGCGCCAATCTTCGGCGTCCAGCTCCGTATCCAGATCGACCCCTTTATCCTCCTTGTGCAGCTCGAGGATTTCCTCGAGGTAGTGGTGCTCGACGCCGAGGACCACGTTGCCGAACATCTGGATAAAGCGCCGGTAACTGTCGTAGGCAAAACGCTCGTCGCCCGCCTTGCGCGCCAGACCGACGACCGTGGCATCGTTGAGGCCCAGGTTGAGCACCGTATCCATCATGCCCGGCATGGAGGCGCGCCCGCCCGAGCGGACCGAGACCAAAAGCGGATTGTCGGCATCGCCGAATTTCGCGCCGACCTGCGCTTCGATCCGGCCCAGCGCCGCCATGACTTCGTTCTTCACGCCGTCGGCATAGGTGCGATCGTTGGCCAGATAGGTGTTGCAGACCTCGGTGGTGATCGTGAAACCCGGCGGCACCAGCAGTCCCAGGGACGACATCTCGGCCAGGTTCGCCCCCTTGCCGCCCAGCAGCTCGCGCATATCGGCGCTGCCGTCCGCCGTGCCGCCCCCGAAGGCGTAAACCCATTTCGCCATGGTTTCGTTATCCCTCGATCTTGGAAAAATCGGCGACCCTGCCGAGGGTCGTACCGATTCGCGCCAGAAGTCGCAAGCGATTGGCGCGCAGATCCGCCTCGTCGCAGTTGACCGTGACTTTGTCGAAGAACGCATCCACCGGCCGGCGCAACTTCGCCAACGCGGCCATGGCGGCGGTGAAGTCCTCTCCCTCCAACGCTCGCCACGCCTCTTTCTCGGCCTGACGAATATGCTTTTCCAGAATCTTCTCCTCATTTTGTACGAGCAGTTCGAACCTAGGATCAACACCACTGTACTGCGGGCCGTCCTTCTTCTCCTCGATGCGCACGATGTTGGCGGCGCGCTGAAACGCCACCAGCAGATTGGCGCCATCGTCGCTGCGCAGGAAGGTCTCCAGTGCCTCGACCCGAGCCAGCAGGCGCACCAGGTCGTCTTCGCCGCCCACGGCAAAGACCGCGGCGATCAGATCGTGCCGCACGCCCTTGTCCTTGAGGGCCACCTTCAACCGGTCAGCGAAGAAATCGAGCAGATTACCTTCGAAGGTCAGGATTGGATGCGTTTTGTCCCCATCGTAGGCCCGAGAAGCGGCCGCAGCTATCAGGTGCGTATAGTTCGTCGAAGCTCTTTCAAACACTTTCAGCAACGGCAACCTCAGCTTGTTTTCCAAGATCAGGCGGATGACGCCCAACGCCGCGCGGCGCAGGGCATAGGGGTCCTTGGAGCCGGTCGGCTTCTCGTCGATGGCCCAGAAACCGACCAGGGTATCGATCTTGTCCGCCAGGGCGACGGCCACCGACACCGGTGCCGTCGGGCAGGCATCGTTGGGGCCCAGCGGCGAATAATGCTCGGCGATGGCCTGGGCCACCTCGGCGTGCTCGCCGTCGTGCAGGGCATAGTAGCGGCCCATGATGCCCTGCAGCTCCGGGAACTCGCCGACCATGCCGGTGACCAGATCGGCCTTGGCCAGGCGCGCCGCCGAGCGCACCCGGTCCTTGTCGGCGCCGGGGATGTGGGTGGCGATCTCGACCGCCAGGGCCTGCACCCGGTCCATCTTGTCGTCCAGGGTGCCGAGCTTTTCATGGAAGACGATATCGCGCAGGCGCGGCGTGCGCGCCGAGAGCGGCGTCTTGCAATCCTGATCCCAGAAAAAGCGCGCATCGGCCAGACGCGCCCGCAACACCCGCTCGTTGCCGGCGACGATGGTCTTGCCCTTATCGCCGGTGACCATGTTGGCCACCAGCAGGAAGCGGTCGGCCAATTTGCCCTTGCCATCGACCAGGGCCAAATAGCGCTGATGCGCGCGCATGGAGGTGGTGAGCACTTCCGGCGGCAAGCCCATGAACCGCGCGTCGATGCGGCCCATGAGAACCACCGGCCATTCCACCAGGCCGGCCAATTCGTCGAGCAGCGCCGGATCGTCCTTGAGCGACAACTTGGCTTGCGTGGCGATTTTCTTGGCTTGCGTCTCGATCTCCGCGCGCCGCTCGGCCGGATCGAGCAGCACCTTGGCCCGCTTCAGCTTGGCCCGGTAGTCGGCGAAGCCGCTCACGGACACACGCTTGGGCGCGAGAAATCGGTGCCCCACGGTCGCATCGGTGAAGGGCAGCGACAGGCCCTCGCCCAGCGGCAAAGCGCCGCGCAGCTTCTTGCCGTCGAAGACCGCCAGAACCGAATGCAACGGCCGCACCCAGCGCAAAGACGCGCCGGGCCAGCGCATGGATTTCGGCCAGGACAGGGCGTGCACCGCCTCGCCGATCAGTCCGGGCAGCACCTTGGCCGTCGCCTGCCCCTCGATGCGGCGGACGGCGAAATAGAACGCGCCCTTGTCGGTCTGGCGCAACTCGGCCTGTTTCAGGGAGGTCAGGCCGCATCCTTTGAGAAAACCCTCGATGGCCTGGGGCGGCGCCTCGGGGCGCGGGCCCTTGCGCTCGTCCGTGCGATCCGGTTGCTTGGCGGGCAGTCCGGTGACGGTCAGGACCAGCCGGCGCGGCGTGACAGTGGCCTCGGCCGCTTCGTGGGTCAGGCCCGCCGCCGTCAGCCGCTCGGTCAGCAGGCGGCGAAAGTCCGCCGCCGCCGCGGCCTGCATGCGCGCCGGGATTTCCTCGGACAGAAGCTCGATCAGCAAATCCGCCATGGGTTATCCCGCGGCCACCCAGGCTTCGCAGCAGCCCTTGGCCAAGGCCCGCACCCGGCCGATGTAGGCCTGCCGCTCGGTGACCGAGATCACGCCGCGCGCATCCAGCAGGTTGAACAGATGGCTGGCCTTCAGGCATTGGTCGTAAGCCGGCAAGGCCAAGGGCGCATCACCGCCCAGCAGGTTGCGGCATTCGGCCTCCGCATCCTGGAAGTGGCGGACCAGCAGCTCGGTCGAGGCCCGCTCGAAATTGAAGGCGGAAAATTCCCGTTCGGCGCGCAGGAAGACATCGCCATAGGTCTTCCCGCCCCGGTCCTTGGCCACCCCGTCCCAATCCAGATCGTAGACGTTCTCCACGCCCTGTACGTACATGGCCAGGCGTTCCAGGCCGTACGTGAGCTCCATGGAAACCGGGTCGCAGTCGATGCCGCCGACCTGCTGGAAATAGGTGAACTGGGTCACCTCCATGCCGTCGCACCAGACCTCCCAGCCCAGGCCCCAGGCGCCCAGGGTAGGGCTTTCCCAGTCGTCCTCGACGAAGCGTACGTCATGCTTCATGGGCTCCAGGCCGATGGCCTTCAGGGAGCCGAGATACAGCGCCTGGGCATCGGCCGGCGCCGGCTTCATCAGCACCTGGAATTGGTAGTAATGCTGCAGGCGGTTGGGATTTTCGCCGTAGCGCCCGTCCGTGGGCCGCCGCGACGGCTGGACAAAGGCGCAGTTCCAGGTCTCCGGCCCCAGGGCGCGCAGGGTGGTCGCCGGGTGAAAGGTGCCGGCGCCGACTTCCAAGTCATAGGGTTGCAGGATGACGCAGCCGTGGCCCGCCCAATAATCCTGCAGCTTCAGGATCAGGCGTTGGAAGCAGGTCTTGGGGTTGGCGCTGGCTGGCGCGCCGGCTTTGGACATCTGCCGCCCGGTTATTGTGCGCTGCGGGAACGGCGGAGATTAGCCAAGCGTCGCGGGCAGATCAAGCAAGCCGCGCCGTTGCGCACGATATGAGAGGGGCTCATCAGTAGGGGCAGTCGGCACGTCCGCAGCCGGTCGTGCCGCGGGCCGGCACATAGGCCTGGCAGACCGGGCATTGCACCATGTCCTCGGCCTCGGAGCGCGCCGCCTTGGGCTGCTTGGCCGAGCTCCGGGCCGCGGCGGCTTCCGCCTTGCGGGCCGCCTGCAAACGGCCGACCAGCTTGAAGCCGTACCACACGGCCGCCACGATGCCCGCCAGGACAATGAGCTTTTGCAGGGAAAAACCGAACATGGCCAACCTTGTAGGCGCCGTATATGGCGCCGGTCAAGGGCGGCCCCGGAAGTCCGCGGTTCGGCGCCCGTCTATCTCTCCGCGGCCGGCCGCCG
>DASWJP010000114.1:0-2987 GCA_036397065.1 Kiloniellales bacterium
CTTCGGCGGCGGCGAAGCGCAAGTACTGCCAGAACGCATTGTGGATACCGAGAATCGCGCTGCCGACCGCGAAGATCGCGAAACTGCCCTGGAATATGCCGAATGCCGCGACGAGGGCACCGACAATGCCGATCATCTGGCCGACCGTGAATCCCGCCCGGCGGCCAATGCGGCCCATGAGCAGCGAGGCCGGCACGGTGGCGATCATGGCCATGGCAAACTGGAGCGCGAATGGCACGGTCGCCAGGGCCTTGTTCTCCGCCAGCACCTCACCGGTGAGCGCGGAGACCGTGACGACCAGCACCACGCCGCTCATCGAAAACGCCTGGCACGCGGCCAGTGCCAGGACGTTGCCACGGGCACGCATATGACTCTCTGCCCCTGAGGGGGGCGGCGACGATCGGAACATGGTGTGATCCCGTGGCGTTCGCATGGACGGCTGGGCCGCCCGAATTTCGCTGCATGTTGCCAGCGTTGTTCCTTTTGGCAAGCCAAAACACTCGGCGACCCAAGCCCGTTGCCGGTATCGGTCCGGGCGGGGTAAGACTGGGGCACGGGTATCAGAACG
This sequence comes from Kiloniellales bacterium, assembly GCA_036397065.1. GTDB lineage: Bacteria > Pseudomonadota > Alphaproteobacteria > Kiloniellales > J153 > JAJFGI01. Next base: position 569 of record DASWJP010000114.1, read on the forward strand.
GGGGAAGGGGCCGCCGGTGCCGCGTATCACCATTGCCGAGATCCAGGAGCTGTGCGGCGACTCCCTGCCCTGGGTGGCCATGCTGGGTTTCACCATCGAGGAAATCGGCAACGGCACCTGCCGGGTGCGCCTGCCGCAGCGGGACGAGTTCCTGCGTCCCGGCGGCACGGTCAGCGGCCCGGCGCTGATGAGCCTGGCCGACTATGGGATGTATGTGGCCGTGCTCTCGGCCATCGGCCGGGTCGAGCTGGCGGTGACCACCAATCTCAATTGCAATTTCCTGCGCCGGCCCAAGCCGGGGGCGGTGGTCGCCGACTGCCGCCTGATCAAGCTGGGCAAGCGCCTGGCCTACGGGGAGGTTTCCCTGTACTCCGAAGGAGACGAGGCACAGGGCCCGGTGGCCCATGTGACCGCCACCTACTCGATCCCGCCGAACGGGAACGGTATTTGATTACCGTAAGCACAAGACATTCTTAGATAAGGCGTTTTCGCCGTTGACAGGCCGGGGTGCCTAGCGTAGAAACCGGCGCCTTGGAGGCCCGCAGGGGCCTTCGAACCCGAACTTTACATGACAAGTGAACCGTTATGCCGATGAAGACCTATAGCGCCAAGCCGGCGGATATCGAGAAAAAGTGGTTCCTGGTCGACGCCCAGGGCGTGGTTCTGGGCCGCATGGCCGTGCGGATCGCCAATATCCTGCGCGGCAAGCATAAGGCCACCTACACCCCGCACATGGATTGCGGCGACAACGTCATCGTCATCAACGCCGACAAGGTGCGCCTGACCGGCAAGAAGCTGGCCGACAAGGTCTACCACTGGCACACCGGCCATCCGGGCGGCATCAAGGAGCGTACGGCGGGCCAGATTCTGGAGGGCCGGCATCCGGAGCGGGTCATCGAGAAGGCGGTCGAGCGCATGGTGCCGCGCGGGCCTCTGGGCCGTCAGCAGATGCGCAATCTGCGCGTCTACGCCGGCGCCGAGCACCCGCACGAGGCGCAGGCCCCGACGGTCCTGGACATTGGCGCCGAGAACCCGAAGAACCGGAGGAGTGCTTAAGGTATGGCCGACGATACGCAAACCCTGACCGACCTCGGTGATTTGGGCCAGGCGGCCGGTGTAGTGGCCGCGGCGCAGGCCGAGATGCCGGAACCGCAGCGGGACGCGCAAGGCCGCGCCTATGCGACCGGCAAGCGCAAGAACGCCATTGCCCGGGTGTGGCTCAAGCCGGGATCGGGACGGATCACCGTCAATGGCCGCACCCAGGAGGTGTACTTCCAGCGCCCGGTGTTGCGCATGCTGATCGGCCAGCCGTTTCAGTCCGCGGCGCGGGAGAAACAGTTCGACGTGGTGTGCACGGTATCCGGCGGCGGGCTTTCGGGCCAGGCCGGCGCGGTGCGCCACGGCATTTCCAAGGCATTGACCCTGTACGAGCCGGAATTGCGGCCGGTTCTGAAGAAGGGCGGCTTCCTGACCCGCGACTCCCGTGTGGTTGAACGCAAGAAGTACGGCAAGGCGAAGGCGCGACGTAGCTTCCAGTTCTCCAAGCGGTAATCCCGCGGCAGGATTAGCTCGACACAAGAGGGCGTCCCGGCGGGGCGCCCTTTTTGTATGGACCGTTTTCATTTGACGCACGCGTCCGGCACGCTACCGTCGGAGCGCACGGAAAGACCCCGGGAAACGCCGGGACCGGCAAGGAGCCGAAACCATGACGGCAAGTGACACCATGGCGGCCCAAGGCGCCAAGACGAAACCCAAGGCGAACTCCAAGACGGGCGCCAAAGCGGCGAAGGTGTTCATCGACGGCGACGTCGGCACCACGGGCCTGCAGATTCGCAAGCGGCTGGAGGGCCGCGCCGATATCGAGCTTCTGCGCCTGCCGGAACAGGCACGCAAGGACCCGGCGGCACGGGCCGAGATGCTCAATTCCGCCGATCTCGCGGTGCTCTGCCTGCCCGACGACGCGGCGCGCGAGGCCGCGGCGATGGTCGAGAACCCGGGGGTACGCCTGATCGACGCCAGCACCGCGCACCGGGTTCATCCGGACTGGGTCTACGGCCTGCCGGAGCTGGACGCCGAACAGTCCGAGCGGATTGCTCATGCCAAGCGGGTCACCAACCCGGGCTGCTACGCGCTCGCCTCAGTGGCGTTGCTCCGGCCCCTGGTCGCCGCGGGCCTGGTGCCGGCCGCGACGCCGATCTCGATCAACGCGGTCTCGGGTTACAGCGGCGGCGGCCGCAAGATGATCGAGCAGTTCGAGGACCCGGCCAACCCCGAACCGATCGCCGCGCCGTTCCGGGTCTACGCCCTCGGCCTCGCCCACAAGCATGTGCCGGAGATTCACCGGCGCGCCGGTCTTTCCCTGCGGCCGCTGTTCGTGCCCAGCGTCGGACGTTTCCGCCAGGGCATGATCGTACAGATC
>DASWJP010000115.1:0-2889 GCA_036397065.1 Kiloniellales bacterium
TGCGACCCGCGCCGAGGTGGACGAACTGGTGCGCGGTTGGGCGGAAGCCGGCTTGCGCCGCATCGTCGCCCTGCGCGGCGATGCGCCGGACATGACCGGGCCGTTCCGGCCGCACGACGATGGTTACCGCAACGCCGCCGAGCTGGTCGCCGGATTGCGCCGGATCGCCGACTTCGACATTTCGGTCGCCGCCTATCCGGAAAGCCATCCGGACTCGCCCACCGTCGCGGCGGATCTGGACAACCTGAAGCGCAAGCTCGATGCCGGCGCGGCGCGGGCCATCACCCAGTATTTCTTCGAGGCGGAGACGTTCCTGCGCTTTCGCGATCGCGCCGCCAAGGCCGGCATCGTAGCCCCCATCGTTCCCGGCATTCTGCCGATCACCCATTTCGCCAAGGTGGTGGAATTCAGCCAACGGTGCGGCGCCAGCGTGCCGGCGTGGCTGGCCGCCCGCTTCGAGGGTCTGGACGACGATGCGGAAACCCGCGCCCTAGTCGCCGCCACCACCGCCTGCGAATTGTGCCGGCAGTTGCTGGCCGAGGGCGCCAATGCCTTTCACTTCTACACCTTGAACCGGTCCACGCTCAGCGCCGCCGTTTGCCGCATGCTGGGCCTGCGGCCGCGGCTGATGGAGGCCGCCTGACATGCGCACACTACGCGAAGCTCTCGACCACCGGGTTCTGCTCAGCGACGGTTCGGCGCAACGGCAACTGCGGACGCACGATCTGGATCTGGCCCGCGATCTGTACGGCGCCGCCGAGTGCGTCGACGTCTTGAACCTGACCCGGGCGCCGTTGGTGCGCGATGCGCACATCGCCTACCTGGAGGCCGGCGCCGACGTGATCCGCACCAACACCCTGGAAGCCTCGCCCCTGTCCCTGCACGCGCATGGCCTGGGCGAGGATGCCTTCTGCATCAACTATTCGGCGGCCCAGATCGCCTGCGAGGCGGTGGACAGCGTGCCCGGCCGCGGCCGCCGCCGCTTCGTTCTCGGCATGGTCCGCGATCAAGGATGGGATGTTTCCCCGGCCGAGGTGGAAGACGCGGTCTCGGTCCAGGTCGAGGGATTGATCGCCGGCGGCGCCGATGGCATCGCCCTGGATATCGTCTCCGGCACCGGCCGCTCGCGCATGTTCCTGCGCGGCGCCCAGCGGGCCAAGGACCGGCTGCGCAGCGGTGTGCCGGTGTTCCTGCAACGGGTGGCCGGCACCACCGAGTTTTCCGACCGCATGCGCGCCTTGGCCGACGGCATCATTCGCTTCCGCCATGGCCAGGCCGGGAGGTCCGACTGGCTCGATGCCGAGATCCTGGCCCAGGGCGTCAATCTGGTCGGCGGCGGCGATACGCCCGTAGATACGGCGACCTTGAACCGGCTGCTGCGCGCCCGCGCCGAGGATGGCTTGCGGCCGCTGGCGCCATGGCAGGCGGCCACCGCCCATGCGGACCAGGTGCAGCCGGCTTCGAGCACCCTCTATCCGATGCCCGAGCGGGCCGTGGCCCGAGCCCGCTAGTCGGGGGGCCCATCATGACGGACCGGTCCAAGCGCCAGGCGGCGCTGCACGATGCGGCCGCGCGCCGCATCCTGGTGCTCGACGGCGCCATGGGCACCATGATCCAGGCGCACGAACTGGACGAGGCCGGCTATCGCGGCGCGCGCTTCGCCGAACATGTCAAGGATCTGCGCGGCAACAACGACCTGCTCACCCTGACCCAGCCGCGGATCATCGCCGGCATTCACCGCGCCTATCTGGAGGCCGGCGCCGACATCATCGAGACCAATACCTTCAACGCGACCGCCATCAGCCAGTCCGACTATGGCCTGCAGGATCTGGCCTACGAGCTGAACCGGGCCGCGGCCGAGCTGGCGCGCGATGCGGTCATGGCCGCCGAGCAGGCCGATCCCACGCGTCCACGCTTTGTCGCCGGCGCGCTGGGTCCGACCTCGCGCACCGCATCGCTTTCGCCCAAGGTCGAGGATCCGGGATACCGCAACGTCGATTTCGAGGCCCTGCGGGTGGCATATGGTGAAGCCACGCGCGGGCTGATCGACGGCGGTGCGGACATCCTGCTGGTCGAAACGGTCTTCGATACCCTGAATGCCCGCGCCGCCCTGTTCGCCATCGACGAGGTGTTCGAGGATATGGGCGAGACCCTGCCGATCATGGTCTCCGGCACCATCACCGATCTCTCCGGCCGCACCCTCTCCGGGCAGACGGCGGAGGCGTTCTGGAATTCCGTGCGTCATGCCCGGCCCTTCGGCGTCGGTTTGAATTGCGCCCTGGGGCCGAGCGAATTGCGCGCCTATGTGGCCGAGTTGGCCCGCGCCGCCGACACCCGGATCAGTGCCTATCCCAACGCCGGCCTGCCCAATGAGCTGGGCGGCTACGACGAAACGCCCGCGGCCATGGCCGAACACCTGGGCGAATGGGCGCGCAGTGGTTTGGTGAACATTGTCGGCGGTTGTTGCGGCACCACGGCGGCGCACATCGCCGCCATCGCCGCGGCGGTGGCCGGCGTGCCGCCGCGACCCATTCCCGAAGTGCCCCGGCGTTTGCGTCTGGCCGGCCTGGAAGCCTTCGAGCTGCGCCCATGATCGGCACCTTCGTCAACATCGGCGAGCGGACCAATGTCACCGGCTCGGCCAAGTTCCGCCGCCTGATTCTCGACGGCGATTTTCAGGCCGGCCTGGCGATTGCCCGCGATCAGGTGGAAAACGGCGCCCAGATCATCGACGTGAACATGGACGACGGCATGCTCGACGGGCCGGCGGTCATGGCCAGGTTTCTCAACCTGATCGCCGCCGAGCCGGACATCGCCCGGGTGCCGGTGATGATCGATTCGTCCAGCTGGCCGGTGATCGAGGCGGGCCTGCGCTGCGTGCAAGGCAAG
>DASWJP010000116.1:0-15662 GCA_036397065.1 Kiloniellales bacterium
GCCGCCGAGCGGGTGGCCGAGATCAACATCGCCGCCGCGCGCCTGGCCCGCCAGGCGTCGGATGCGGCCGCCAAGGAAACGGGCCGCAAGATCGCCGTCGCCGGTTCCATGGGTCCGACCGGCGAGCTGTTCATGCCCCTGGGGCCCCTGTCCATGACCGAAGGCACCGCCGCCTTCGCCGAACAGGCCCAGGCTCTGGCCGAGGGCGGCGTCGACGTGCTGTGGATCGAGACATTGTATGCCTTCGACGAGCTGACCGCGGCGGTGACCGGCGCCCGGGTCACCGGCCTGCCGGTCGTGTGCACCATGAGCTTCGATACCGCCGGCCACACCATGATGGGCATCAGCGGTCCGCAACTGGCGGAGAAGGCCCACGAGATGACCCCGCACCCCCTGGCCATCGGCGCCAATTGCGGCATCGGCCCATCCGAACTGCTGGCTGTCCTGGTGCAGATGAAAGGGGCGCTGGGGCCGGACGACATTCTGGTGGCCAAGAGCAACTGCGGCGTGCCGGAATTCGTCGGCGGCGAGATCCGCTATCAGGGCACGCCGGAGCTGATGGCCGACTATGCCCGCATGGCCCGCGACGCCGGGGCGCGAATCATCGGCGGCTGCTGCGGCACCACGCCGGAACACCTGCGCGCCATGCGCCAAGCCCTGGAGACGCACACCCCCGGCCCGCCCCCCGACATGGAGACGATCGTCGGCCGCCTCGGGCAAATTTCCTCCGGGGCGCAGAAACAACTCGGCGGCAGCGCACCGGCCGGCGAAGGCCGGCGCGGACGGCGGCGGCGCTAGTCTCGGAGCGCCAGGATCACGGCTCACCCCCCCACCCTAGCCCTCCCCCACAAGGCGGGAGGGAAATATTCGATTGCACAAAATCTTTCTTACCCCCTCCCCCTCGATGGGGGAGGGTTGGGGTGGGGGTGGCTACCTCGGTTATTGTCGCCTTACAGCCGGTCCAGCACACCTTCCAGCTCGACGATACTTTCCAGCACGTGATCCGCGTGGGCGGTCAGGTCCGCCCGTTCGCTGTTGCCGGTGAGGACGCCGACCACCAGGCCGGCGCCGGCGCGGCGGCCCATGTCCAGATCGTGCAGGTTGTCGCCCACCACCGCCACATCCATGGCCTTCAGGCCGGTGGCGGAGCAGAAGCCGTGTACGACGGCCGGATCGGGTTTCGAGCCGTGGCCGCTGTCATAGCCGGAGATGAAATCCAGCAGGTCGAGCACGGCGAAGGGGGCCAGGGTCACCTCGACGCCCTGCCGGCTGTCGCTGGTCGCCACGCCGAGCTTCAGCCCGCGCGATTTCAAGCGCTGAAACAGCAGGGCCAGGTCGGTGACCGGCGCGCTGCTGGCCGCGCTTTCCGCCTGGAAAACCCGGTTCAGCATGTCGGTCAAATCGTCCAGGCGCCAATCGGGCAGATGCTCCAGCCAAGCTTCCGCGATGGCCGGGTTGGTGCCGGCTGCCAGCACCCGGTTGGCGATGACCCGATTGCGCACCGGATCGTAGCCGCCGACCACCAGCAGATGTTCGGCCAAGTCCGGATCGCCGCGCGCCGCCACCAGCGCCGCCGCCCTATTCGCCGGCATCCAGGTGGCACTGTAGTCCAGCAGCGTGCCGTCCTTGTCGAACAGAATGCCCTTGATGGTCATGGAATGCTCAGGGCGACGGCGCCTTCGCATGCGGCCCGGGTGCTTCGGCGATGTCGGTCTGTCGCAGGATGCCGCGATAGATCTCCTCGTCGCCGCACACCCCGACCAGCCGACCAGCCTCCACCAGGGCCACCGGATGGCCGCTGGCTTGGCGCAGTTCGATGGCCGCGCGCATGGACATGTTCGTCGGCGCCGCGATCACGGTGACGCGGTCGGCGGCCAGCCGCGCGTTCAGATCGCCTGCCTCCGCCGGTTCGTAGGCCATGACCGTGCCGGCCTGGCCATTCACGGTGACCGCCACCGGCCGGCCATCCCCATCGAGGGTAAGGCGCAACCGCCCGGCCCGATCGAGCAGCACCGCATCGCCGTCGCGGCGCAACTCCGCCAGGGGCGTCATCAGCGAGCCGCCGCGCAGCACGTTCAGCGGATTCATGTGGGCCACAAATTCCGCCACGTAGGCATTTGCCGGATTGAGCACGATCTGCTCCGGCTCGCCGTATTGCACGATGCGGCCGCCGTCCATGATGGCAATGTGGGTGCCGATCTTCAGCGCCTCGTCCAGATCGTGGCTGACGAAGATGATGGTCTTCTTCAGGCTGCGTTGCAGCTCCAGCAATTCGTCCTGCAGGTGGTCGCGAATCAGTGGGTCGAGGGCCGAGAACGGCTCGTCCATGAGCAGGATGTCCGCATCCGTGGCAAAGGCGCGGGCCAGGCCGACCCGCTGCTGCATGCCGCCGGACAGCTCGTGGGCGAATTTGTCGGCCCATTGGTCCAGGCTGACCAGCTTCAGCTTCTCGCCGACGATGCGTTCGCGCTCGGCCTTGGGCATGCCGCGCAGTTCGAGGCCGAGGCCCACGTTCTCCGCCACCGTGCGCCAGGGTAGCAGAGCGAACTGTTGAAAAACCATGGCGATACGGTTCATGCGCAAGCCGCGCAATGTATCGGAATCGCAGCTGGCGACATCGACGACCGTGTCGCCGTCGCGCACCAGCACCTGGCCGCGGCTGACCTTGTTCAGGCCGTTGACGCAGCGCAACAGGGTGGATTTGCCCGAGCCCGAGAGGCCCATGAGCACGCAAATCTCGCCCTCCTCGATGGCGATGGAGGCATCGGCGACGCCAAGCACCTGATTGGTCTGCGCCAGGATGGCCGCCCGGTCTTCGCCCGCATCCAGCAACGCCAAGGCGGCCGTCGGGTCTTTGCCAAAGACCACATCGACGTTTTTGAACTCGACGGCTTTCACTGGTTGCTATCCGCCGTCGTTCGCGCCGCGCCGCTTGCAGACGCGGTCGAGCAGGATGGCGACGATGACGATGGCCAGACCCGCCTCGAAGCCCTTGGCGATGTTGACCGTGTTCAAGGCGCGCACCACCGGCTTGCCCAGGCCGTCGGCACCCACCAGGGCGGCGATCACCACCATTGACAGCGACAGCATGATGCATTGGGTTAGGCCGGCCATGATGGTCGGCATGGCATGAGGCAGCTCGACCTTCCACAACAGTTGCCGCTTGGTAGCGCCGAAGGATTCGCCGGCCTCGATCAACGGCCGCGGTACCGCGGAGACGCCCAGGTAGGTCAGGCGGATGGGCGCCGGTATGGCGAAGATCACCGTGGAGATCAGGCCCGGCACCACGCCCAGGCCGAACAGAATGAGAGTCGGAATCAGATAGACGAAGGTCGGGATGGTCTGCATCAGATCCAGCACCGGGCGGATCCCCGTGTACAGCCAGGGCCGGTGCGCCGCGGCGATGCCCACCGGCACGCCCACCGCCATGCACACGAAGGTGGCGAAGACCACCAAGGCCAGGGTCTCGGTGGTCTCCTGCCAATAGCCCAGGTTGATGATCAGCAGCAGCGAGGCCAGGATCGCCGCCGCCAGTTTCCACGACCGGTGCAGCCACCCGGCCCCCGCGGCAAACAGCGCCACCAGCAACAGCGGCGGCATCCACTGCATCGCGTCGATCAGGCCGACGATGAGCGAGCCGAGCACGTCGGAGATCAGATCGAAGACCCAGGCGGCGTGATCGTTGAGAAATTCGACAAAGGCGTTGATCCAGGTCCCCAGCGGGACCTTGTTGTCGGTCAGCCAGTTCATTGGGCCGCCCTCCCCAGTGCCGGTACGACGCGAACGGCCAGGCGGCTATGCCGCCTGGCCAGTCCAATTCCCCGTCAGACTATCAGAGACCGAGGCTCTCGCGCACCGCCGGCAAACCGTCGCCGCCGTCGATGGTCGCCACACCCGCCAGCCAGCCGTCGAGGACGTCCGGGTTCTGCTTCAGCCAAGCCGCCGCCGCCGTGTCGGGATCCTGATTGTCGTTCAGGATCGCGCCCATGATCTCGTTCTCCATCTTCAAGGAGAACTTGAGGTTCTTCAGCAGCTTGCCGACGTTTTCGCACTCGTTGGCATAACCCTTGCGCACGTTGGTGTAGACCGTGGCGCCGCCGAAATCGGGGCCGAACCAGTCGTCGCCGCCGGACAGATAGGTCATCTCGAAGTTGGCGTTCATGGGATGCGGCTCCCAACCCAGGAAGACCACCCATTCATTGCGCTTCACCGCACGACCGACCTGCGCCAGCATGCCCTGCTCCGACGATTCAACCACCGAAAAGCCTTTCAGGCCCAGGGCATCCTCGTCGATCATCTGTTGGATCAAGCGGTTGCCATCGTTTCCCGGCTCGATGCCATAGATCTTGCCGTCCAGCTTGTCGCGGAACTTGGCGATGTCGGCGAAGTCCTTGAGGCCGCCGTCGGACACATGCTTCGGCACCGCCAAGGTGTACTTCGCGCCTTCCAGGTTGACGCCGAGCACTTCCACCGAGCCGTCATCCCTGTACGGCGCCAGATCGGCCTCCATGGTCGGCATCCAGTTGCCCAGGAACACGTCCATGTCCTTGTTCTTCAGGCTGGCATAGGTCACCGGCACGGACAGCACCTGGGCATCCGGAGCGTAGCCCAGACCCTTGAGCACGACGGACGTGGCCGCCGTGGTCGCCGTAATGTCGGTCCAGCCCACGTCGGAGAACCGCACGGTCTTGCAGGACGCCGGCTCGGCCGCCGCCGCACTCCCTGCGGTCAGGCCCAAGCCTGCCGTTCCGGCCGCCAAGACAAACGCTGTGCTGGCCGCCATCGTCAGTCGTCGAGACCAATTCATGTTGCTCTTTCCTCCTCTGTTCGGCGGCCGCGCGGCCTCTGACGGGCCGCGGTGGACCGCACTGAAATCCCTTATTCAGCGGGTTCTTGCACGGAAGATCGCCCGGGGAATATGCCCGGGTTCGCCCACGTGTTTCTTTTTTTATTGAATGATCAATTAAAAATCAATAGCGTACCGGCAGTCGCGCAAAATACATGCGGGATAAATGACGTGGGTGCGGACGTACGCCATGGCCTCCGCGGTCATCCCTGACTTGAATGACGCCCGACTGGAATAACGACGGTAGAGATTGACGGAGACAGCGTGCCTAAGCTCGGAATGGAACCGATCCGCCGCCAGCAATTGATCGCCGCGACCATCGATTCGATTCACAACGACGGCTTTGCCAATACCACGATCGCCCGGATCAGCCGCCGTGCAGGCCTGTCCTCGGGCATCGTCGCGCACTACTTCCAGGACAAGGCGGGCCTGCTCGAAGCCACCATGCGCACCCTGGCCGAGGATTTGCGCCGCCAGGTAATCGATCATCTCGGGCGGGCGCGAACCCCGCGCGAGCGTGTACTGGCCGTGATCGACGCGAACTTCGCACCGGAACAATCGGCGCCCGAGGTGGTCGCCGCCTGGCTGGCCTTCTGGGCGCAGGTGCGCCAGACGCCAAAGCTGGCGCGGATTCAAAGGATCTACCGGCGGCGCCTGCGCTCAAACCTGTTGCATGCCTTGCGCCAGATGCTGCCGGCGGACCGGGCCGAGACGGTGGCAAACGGCTTGGCGGCCTTGATCGACGGCCTGTGGCTGAACAACGCCCTGGTCGAGGATGCCACGTCGGCCGATCGTGCACGCGCCATCGCCCGCGATTACCTGGCAGCCCAAACCGCGGGCCAGACGGCAAAACCGGCCGCGACTCAAACCGCAGCCTGATGCGGCGGCGGACAGATCAATGGATACGTTCGACTATGTGATCGTCGGTGCCGGTTCGGCCGGTTGCGTGCTCGCCAACCGGCTGACCGAGGATGACGGCGTGACCGTGCTGCTGCTGGAAGCGGGCGGCGGCGATGGCAGCATCTTCATTCAGATGCCCTCGGCCCTGTCCATTCCCATGAACATGCCGCGCTACAACTGGTTCTATCACAGCGAGCCGGAGCCGTATCTGGACGGCCGCCGGGTGCATTGCCCGCGCGGCAAGGTGATCGGCGGTTCCTCCTCCATCAACGGCATGGCCTATGTGCGCGGCAACGCCCTCGACTATGACCGCTGGCAGGAGGAAGGCGCGCACGGCTGGTCCTACGCCGACGTGCTGCCGTATTTCAAGAAGGCCGAATGCCGGGCCGAGGGCGGCGACGACTACCGCGGCGATTCCGGCCCGTTGCACACCTCGCGCGGCACCCGGCGCAATCCATTGTACGACGCGTTCGTGCGCGCCGGGGTCCAAGCCGGGTATATGGCCACGGCCGACATGAACGGCTATCAGCAGGAGGGCTTCGGCCCCATGGACATGACCGTGCGCAACGGCCGCCGCTGGAGCACGGCGAATGCCTACCTGCGGCCGGCCCTGTCGCGGCCGGGATTGCGGGTGGTCTCCGGTGCCTTGGCCACGCGCGTTCTCTTCGAGGGACGCAAGGCCACCGGCCTGGAATATACGCGCGGCGGCCAGACGCACCGGGCCGCGGCACGGCGCGAAGTGATTCTCAGCGGCGGGCCGATCAATTCGCCGCAACTGCTGCAACTCTCCGGCATCGGCGACGGCGACCGTTTGAAGGCGCTTGGGATTCCGGTGGCCGCGCACCACCCGGCGGTCGGCGAGAACCTGCAGGACCATCTGGAGCTGTACATCCAGCAGCGTTGCCGCCAGCCGATCACCCTCTTCAGCGCACAAAAGCCATGGCGCAAGTTGCTGATCGGCATCGAATGGATCTTGTTCAAGTCGGGCCTGGGCGCCACCAATCATTTCGAGACCGGCGGCTTCATCCGCAGCCGCGCCGGCATCCGCCACCCGGACATTCAATACCACTTCCTGCCCATGGCGGTCTCATACGATGGCCGAAGCCTGGCCAAGGCGCACGGATTCCAGGCGCACGCGGGGCCCATGCGTTCGCGCAGCCGCGGCTGGGTGCGCCTCGCCTCGCCCGATCCGGCCCAGGCGCCGCGCATCCTGTTCAACTACATGTCCCACGAAGAAGACCGGATCGAGATGCGCGCCTGCGTGCGTCTGACCCGGGAAATCTTCGCCCAGGAGGCATTTGCCCCCTATCGCGGCGAGGAACTGTTGCCCGGCGCCCACGTGCAGAGCGATGCCGAGATCGACGCCTTCGTGCGCCAGCATACGGAAAGCGCCTTTCACCCGTGCGGCACCTGCCGCATGGGCAGCGATGCGGCGGCGGTGGTCGACCCGCAATTGCGGGTGCGCGATATCGACGGCCTGCGCGTGGTCGATTCCTCGATCATGCCTAGCATCACCAGCGGCAATCTGAACGCGCCGACCATCATGCTGGCGGAAAAAGCGGCGGACATCATTCGCGGGCGCGTGCCCCTGCCCCCCTCCAACGCCGCCGCCTACATCGCGCCGAACTGGCAGACGGCACAGCGTTAGAGGCCGGCGGTCCGCTCGCTCGCGGGCGGTGCGGCGCGCGGGTCCAGCGCGGCGCCGACCGGGCTCATGCGCGGCAGAGAAACCACATGCTCCTGCCGGGCGGCCGGCAGGGGTGCCCGCACGAACACCCGGTAAAGCACGAAGGCGGCGAAGATCGCCATGCACGCGGCGATGTACGCGAAGAAGCCGTATGGCCCCATTTCGCCGATCATCAAGGCGCTGAGGATCGGCCCGACGGTCGATCCAATGGCATAGGACATCAAGAGGCCGGCGGACGCGGCCACGTATTGGTCGCGGGAGAGGTAGTCAAAGGCCTGCGCCACGCAGATCGGATAAATGGTGGTCATGGTGCCGCCGAGCAGCAGGCCGACGGCGATCAGGGGCCAGAATGGATCGGCGATGGTTTGCATGGCAATGCCGGCGCCGCAGACTAAAAGCCCCAAACCCAGAACGACGAGCAGGACCGTGCGGCGGTCGAAGCGGTCGGACACCCGGCCGATCGGCCACTGCAACAGCAGGCCGCCGAGAATAACCGATCCCATAAACAGCGACACGTGGAACACGTCAAAGCCGACTTGCCTGGCGAACACCGGGCCGAGACCGAAATAGGCGCTCATGGCCGCGCCGGCCACACAGGAGCCCACCGGTGCCAAGGGCGAGGCGGCGTAGAGCTGCCGCAGCGACAAGGGCTTCAGATTTGACAGATCCGGCGCCTCGACGCGCGCCAACACCACCGGCACCAAGGACAGGGAGACCAACAACGAGGCCACCATGAACGCTTCCATGCCGTTCAAGTCCCATAGGTTCACCATCAACTGACCCAACACGATGGCGACATAATTGACGATCATGTAGATGCCCAGGACCTGCCCGCGCGTGGTGTTGTCGCTGCGCTCGTTCAACCAGCTTTCCAGGGCCGCGAACAGGCCGGCGATGCAGAAGCCGCTGATGAAACGCAGAATCGCCCAGGTAACGCCGTCGAACAGCAGGGGATGGATCAACGCCACCGCCGCCATGACCGCCGCCAGCCCGGCAAAGGCACGGATGTGCCCGACCTTGCCAATCAACATCTTGACGTAAATCGATCCGACCAGCAGGCCGCCGAAATAGGCCGCCATGACCAGGCCGGTGACGAACGTCGTAAAGTGCGCCGCGTCCATACGCAGCGGCAGGGTGATGCCCAGCAGACTGTTGCCCAGATTCATGACGCCGATGCCCAGCAACAGCGCGGCAACCGCCTTCAACGTTCGCAACATGGGATTCGCCTTAACCTGTAGACCGACCGACGCTCAATGCCCGGTTCACTCACCCGGCGCAAGCGCGCTCGCGTCTTTTTCGTGTCGCGTATCGACCAGCGTTGCGAAGATGCGTCCTGTCTCCACCCCCAGTTCACCCCCACCCCGGCCCTCCCCCATCGAGGGGGAGGGAGTAAGGTCTTGAGCAGAAATGTGAATTCCCTTCCCCCTTGTGTGGGGAGGGTTAGGGTGGGGGGTACTGCTTACAACCGGTCACTCGCCTAAGACGTACCGCCCAAACAAGCCACCAGGTTGTCGGCCAGGGCGCGGAGGAGTTGCGCGTATTGGTCCGTGCCCGGTGGCAGACCGGCCCCCAGGGGATCGAGCACCGCGACGCGGGCGCCGGTGCCGGAAACCGCCGCCTTGACCACCGCCGGCTCGAATTGCGGCTCGACGAAAACACACGCCGCCCCGGCTTTGTCAATGCGGGCACGTAGCTCAGCCACCCGCTTTGCCCCCGGCGCCGCACCGGGGCTCAAGGCAAACGCACCGACCGCGTTCAAGCCGAAGCGCGCCTCGAAGGCGTGATAGGCATCGTGAAAGACGATGTACGGCACCGAGTGAACGGGCACCAGTTTCGCCGCCAATTCCCGTTCCAAAGCGGCCAGGTCCGCCGCCAGGCGTTGCGCATTTGCCCTGTAGGTCGCGGCGTTACCCGGATCGACTTCGCCCAGGATGACCGCCGCCTGGGCAACAATGCGTTGGGCGTTGCGCGGATCGAGCCACACATGCGGATCGTGCTGGCCATGCTCATGGGCGTCATGCTCCGCCGCATGTTCATCCTCATGTTCATCCTCATGTTCATCCGCATGTTCGTGCTCGTCTTCCCAGGCCCCGCCCTCGCGGACAGGGAACAGGATAATCTCAGGGTCATCCATGACCGTCATCACACGCGCCTGGCCGGCCAACGTCGCGATCGGCTTGGGCAGGAACGTCTCGAGATCCGGGCCGATCCAGAAGATCGCATCAGCCGCCGCCAGCGCCCGCGCTGCCGCCGGCCGCAGGGAATAGGCATGGGGCGAGGATGCGCCTTCGATCAGCAAATCCGGCGTGCCCACACCGGCCATCACGCCAGCAATCAGACTGTGCAACGGCGGAATGCTGACGACGACACGCGGCCCCTCGCCTGCGGCGGCACTGGCCAGGCCAACGGCCCACACCCAGCCGGTGGCAGCAAACACAGCCAGCCGCAAGCCGCGGCGACTCATTTGCCCCACACTAGTCCTCCCTGAAGTTCTCATGCGCTAAGTCCTTTCTCTCAAATAGAAATTCCTGCCCAGCCTCGGTCGCCCATGCGGCGTTCATCCGGGCTCTCTGCCATCGGAAATCATCGTGACGAGGCCATAATGTTATGTTATAATATTTCACATATTGTCAATATCCTCTTTCGCCGGGCCGCTTGGCTTTGCCAGGTGGCTGGCGGAAAGGCACAACCGAGATCTGATCAGAATCCATGACTTCTGCCTTCAGCACGGCCTCCACCTCCTTCGCCGGCACCGGCCACGATCACGGCACGTGCGTCGACTCGGCGCTGATCGCGGCCGCGGCCGTCTGTACGAAACGCGGGGCGCGGTTGACCCCCTTGCGCCGCCGGGTGCTGGAGCTGATCTGGCGCAGCCATGCACCGGTCGGCGCCTATGACCTGTTACGCGCCTTGACGGCAACCCAACGCGGCGCCGCCCCACCCACGATCTACCGCGCCCTCGATTTCCTCCTGGCCCATGGCTTGGTGCACCGGATCGAAAGCCTGAATGCCTTTGTCGGCTGCGCCCATCCGCAACAGGCACACGGTGGCCAGTTCCTGATCTGCGCCGATTGCGGCGCCGCAGCCGAGGTGCACGATCCGCGCGTCGACGCTGCCATCGGCCGCCGCGCCTCCGAACTGGGCTTTTCCGTGCGCCATAAGACGGTGGAGGTACAAGGGCTGTGCACTCCATGCCAAAAACGGCAGGAGGCCCCCGGCGATGGCCGCTGACAGTACCGCGCCCCAACCACTGGTCCGCACCAGCGGTGTGGACTTGCGGATCGGCCGCAACCAGGTTCTCGACCACGTGGACATCGCCGTGGACGCGGGCGAGATCGTCACCCTGGTCGGCCCCAACGGCGCCGGCAAGTCGAGCCTGGTGCGCGTGATCCTTGGCCTGCTGCCCCCCAGCGGCGGAACCATCTGGCGCAAGCCGGACTTACGCGTCGGCTATGTGCCGCAGACCATGAGCATCGATCCGGTGCTGCCCATCACCGTGCGCCGGCTGCTCGCCCTCGCCGGAGCCGTTACGGCGGCCAGGATCGCCCCGGTCTTGGCGGAAGTCGGTGCCGAGGACTTGGCTGACCGGGCGCTGCAGGAGCTTTCCGGCGGCGAGTTTCAACGTGTCCTGTTGGCGCGTGCTCTGTTACGCGACCCGGAACTGTTGGTGCTTGACGAACCGCTGCGCGGCATCGACCTGGGCGGGCAGCTGGCCCTCTATGATCTGATCGGCCGCCTGCGCCGCCACCGCGGTGTTGGCGTGCTCATGGTCTCGCACGATCTGCATATCGTCATGGCGGCCACCGACCGGGTGGTGTGCTTGAACCAGCACGTCTGCTGCTCCGGCGCGCCCGAGGCGGTTAGCCGCAGCCCGGAGTATGCCGCCCTCTTCGGTTCGGCGGCGGCGCGGCAGTTGGCCGTCTATGCCCATCAGCACGATCACACCCACGATCTGCACGGGCACGTGATAGAGGCGCAAAAGGGCGAGGGCATGAGGAAGAGGGCCGCCCATGATTGACGACTTCATGGTGCGCGCCCTGGCGGCCGGCATCGGCGTCGCCCTGGTTGCCGCCCCCCTGGGCTGCTTCGTCGTCTGGCGGCGCATGGCCTACTTCGGCGCCACCCTGGCGCACAGCGCCCTGCTCGGTGTCGCCCTGGGCCTGATGCTGAACCTGGACCTCACCTTGGGCGTGGTTGTGTCTTCGGTCGCGGTGACCTTGCTGGTCGCCTTGTTCCAGCGGCAAAGCATCATCGGCAGCGACACCCTGCTGGGCATCCTCGCCCACTCCGGCCTGGCCCTGGGACTGGTGGCGCTCAGCTTCTTGCACGGCGTGCGGGTCGACCTGATGACCTATCTTTTCGGCGACGTGCTGGCGGTGAGCACGGCCGAGATCGCCTGGATCTACGGCGGCGGCGTGCTGGTGCTGGGCACCTTGGCGCTGATCTGGCGGCCGCTTCTGTCCCTGACCATCCACGAGGAGCTGGCCCGCGCCGAAGGCGTGCCGGCCCTGCGGGTTCAGATCGCCTTCATGCTGACCCTGGCGGTCGCCGTGGCCATCGCCATGAAGGTGGTCGGCGTGCTGCTGATCATCTCGCTGTTGATCATCCCGGCGGCGGCCGCGCGCGGTGTATCCCGGACGCCGGAACAAATGGCCGTCCTGGCCTCGATCGTCGGCATCGTGTCGGTGATCGGCGGCCTGTTCGCGTCCCTGCGCTGGGACACACCGTCGGGCCCATCCATCGTGGTGGCCGCGACGGTGCTTTTTGCTCTAGGCCTCTCCTTGGCCGCCGTACGGCGCGCGAAAACCTAAGGCCGTTCGCCGCGGGCCAGGCGCTCGTTCACGTCGGCGACCACCGCGGGCAGCTGATCGAATGTGTCGATGACGTAGTGGGCGCCGCTCTGGCGCAGGATATCCCGGGTCACGTTCAGGCGCCGCCCGATCTCGGCCTCCGACAGGCTCTTCAGGTGCTCCATGGAGTCGATGTCCATGTAGTTGCTGTAGCGCGCGATGCCGACGCCCCAGCAGCCGGCCTCGAGCGCCTCGCCGACGCCGGAAACCGTGTCGTCGACCTTAACCACCGACTGGATCGGACTGACGTCCATGAGATCGAGGTTGCGATAGACCATGAACGGCTTGGGCCGCGCGCCGTGCACGACCTCGTCGCCGGCGACCGACGCATCCGGCACGTAACCCTGCTTCTTGGCGTCGGCTTCGAGGATGTCGACCATGGAGCGCACGAAGCCGGTCGAGCTGCCGACCTTGATGCCGTCCTTCTGGAACTGCTTGACCACCTCGGCGACGTGCGGCAGAAGCGTTGTGTACTGGCGCAGACAGGCGAGCTGCATGGGCACGAAGTCGGCGAACATGGCGTCGACCGACTTCTGGTCCGGATAGGAACCGTGCACCTTCTTCCAACGCTCGCGAATGTCCGGAACCTCGGTCAGCTTCTGAATGTGCAGGTCCTTGCGCAAGCCCATGGGGCCGCGCGCCTCGGCCATGGAGATCTGCACGTCGTGCTTCTTGAACACTTCCACGAAGACCACCGCGGGTGCCAGGACATAGGCGTCGGCGGTGGTGCCGCTCCAGTCGAGGACGATGCCCTTGACCTTGCCGCGGTAGCCGCGGGTATAGACGTAATCGCTGCTCATTTTCATCGTTGATTTCCTTTTGCTTCCGCCGCCGGTCAATTCGACGCGGCGGCTCTACGGTTATGGATTTCCCGCCGTCTTGGGGCCGCAGTCGCGGACCCCCATTTCGGCGAGCACATCTCGAATGGCGGCCAGGACGCCGTGCATCTGCTCCGATCCCAGACGGCCGATGCAGCCGATGCGGAACGAATCGGCGACGGTCAACTTGCCCGGATAAATGACGTAGCCGGCGGCGCTGAGCCGGTTATAGAACGTCTCGAAGTCGAAGCGCGGATCGGCCGGCATGTGCACGGTGACGATGATCGGCGCCTGCAGCGCATCGGGCAGCAAGGTGCGAAAGCCCATGTCGCGCAGGCCCTTGACCAGGATGGCGCAGTTGTCCCGATAGCGGCCGCCGCGCCCGGCGACGCCGCCTTCGGCCTCGAATTCCTTCAGGGCCTGGTCCAAGGCCAGGATGCAATGGGTGGGCGGCGTGAACCGCCACTGGCCGTTCTTCTCCATGGCGGTCCACTGGTCGTGGAGGTCCAGGCTGAGCGACGGAGCATTGCCTTCGCAGGTCTGCAACGCCGCGCGCCGGGCGATGCAAAAGCCCATGCCGGGCGAACCCTCCAGGCATTTGTTGGAGGAGGCCACCAGCGCATCGAAGGGAAGGCTCCGCGCATCCACCGCCACCGCGCCAAAGACGCTCATGGCATCGATCAATAGGGCGCGGCCGTGCCGGGCGGTCACCTCGGCGACCGCCGACAGCGGATTGAGTATCCCGGAGGTGGTCTCGCAATGCACCACCGCCACGTGGCTGATCGCCGCATCCACGCCCAGGGTGTGGTCAAGGGCTTGCACATCGACCGGCACATCCTCCGGCGTTTCCTGGATCGCATAGGCGCTCCCGATGGCTTGGCAGATGCGCGCCATGCGCCGGCCATAGGCGCCGTTGACCAGGATCAACAGCTTGCCGGTGGCGGGCACGAAGGTCCCGATCATCGCCTCGACGACGAAGGTCCCGCTGCCTTGCAAGGGCACGCACACATGCGTCTCCGCCCCGCCGGCGATGGCCACCAGGCGCTCGCGCATCTGCCGGTTGATGGCGATGAACCGGCCATCGCGCGAGCCGTAGTCGTGCAGCATCGCCTGCTTGACGGTCGGCGAGGTGGTCAGCGGCCCCGGCGTCAACAGCCACGGATCGCCGGTCGGGGACGCGGCCGTGTTCGGCAGGGTGGTTGCGGTATGGGCGCGGCTGGTCATCGGAACCTCTCCTCATGCGCCTGGGCGCGGGAGGGGAATCGGATTTCCGCGCGAACCTGTGGCTTGCACAGTATCCGGGGTCTCGATAACATCAGTCCAATCGATATATTTGATGATATATATAGGTCATGCCTATCAATCACGCCCAGATCCGGGCCTTTCACGCGGTCGCCAAGGCGGGGGGTTTTACCCGGGCCAGCGCCGAGTTGAACGTGACCCAGCCGACCCTCTCCGGCCAGGTGGCGGCGCTGGAGCAAGCCTACGGTGTACGCCTGTTCGAGCGGCGCGGCCGTGGCAGCGAAATGACGGATTTGGGCCGCAGCCTCTATGCCATCACCAGCCGTCTGTTCGGCCAGGAGGCGGAGGCGGAGCAGCTTCTGACCGCGGCGCGCGGCCTGACCACCGGCCAGCTTCGCGTCGGCGCCGATGCGCCGACCACGGTGATTCCCCTGCTGGCCACGTTCAACCGGCGCTATCCGGGCATCCGCCTGTCCATGAGCTTCGGCAATTCCGAGCGGGTGCTGCAGGACCTGATCGACCGGCGCAGCGATATCGCCGTGCTGCCCGAGCTGCGCCCGGACCCGCGCCTGCATGCGGTGCCGTTTCGCCGCGATGCCCTGATCGTCTTCGTCGAGCGCGGCCATGCCTGGGCGGGCCGGCGCAGCGTGCGCCTGGGCGAATTGAACGGCCAGCGCATGGTCCTGCGCGAAGCCGGCTCGGTCACCCGCGCCCTGTTCGAAGGGGCGCTGGCCAAGGCCGGCGTGAAACCGGGCGATATTCTGGAGACCGGCAGCCGCGAGGCGGTCCGCGAAGCGGTCGCCGCGGGCTTAGGGATCGGCGTGGTCTTCGCCAGTGAATTCGGCAACGACGCGCGCCTGCACGCCCTGCGCCTGCGCGACGTGGAGATCGCGGCCACCGAGTACGCCGCCTGCCTGACCGAGCGCCAGCCGGTCCGCGCCGTGCGGGCGTTTTTCGATTTGCTAGGCGAGGCGGCACCAGGTTAGGCCGCGCATTGGTAGATGACGGAGCGCCGATGTCGGCTTTGGAGCCAATACCGATCGCAGAATCGCACTCTTGGGCATTTCCACATGTAGCCGGAAGGCGACGTTAGCGTACAGGTCGATTGGGGCACTCTAGATCCAAAAATGGCTTCTCAAAGCTTCTCGGCTTGCGCGCGGTTGGCTATAGTACTTTCCATATGGGAAGGCTCGTCAGAATGATTGGGGAATATCGAAATGAGCGATGCAATATCAGCAACTGAAGACACCGAGTTCGTTCAGTTCTGGAACGAGGTTTTGGCGCCCAAGTTCATTCGCTTCAAGCACGTCTTGGTCGAC
>DASWJP010000117.1:0-4776 GCA_036397065.1 Kiloniellales bacterium
ACACCGCCGGCGACTAGGCCGGTACAACACGCAACTCCAGGCAGGAGGGACGATATGGATATGCAACAGGTCAAGGAGGCGGTCGACGAGCTCGGCCAGACTTGGCAGGCCTTTCGCGACGAAAACGAACGCCGCGGCGGCCGCAACGAGGAAACGCTGCGCAAGATGAACGCCCGGATGGATCAGCTGGAAGGCGTCCTCCGGCGGGCCGACCGGACCACCGTCGATGCCCGCAACAAGGCGGACTACGGCCCGGTGGGCAAAGCCTATTTCGAATACTTGCGCCATGGCACGCGCGATGAGCCGAGGCCGGGCCAAGACGCCTTGAGCCGCGAGGAGATGAAGGCGTTGACCGTGGGCGCCGATCCCACGGCCGGATACCTGGCGCCGGTCGAGTATGCCCGCGAGATCATCAAGGCGGAGGTCGAGTTCTCGCCGCTGCGACTGGTCGCCCGGGTGCGGCAAACATCGCGCCGGGCCCTGCAAATCCCGAAGCGGCGCGGCACCTTCGGCGCCGTGTGGACCGCCGAGGCGGGGACACGCAGCGAGACCGAGGGCTTGAGCTATGGGCTGGAGGAGTTTCCGACTCACGAGCTCTATGCCCTGGTCGACGTCTCCGAGCAGATGATGGAAGATTCGGAGTTCAGTCTCGAGGCGGAGCTGCAACAGGAGTTTTCCGAGCAGTTCGCGGTGACGGAAGGGGCGGCGTTTGTCAACGGCGACGGTGCCGGCAAGCCGGAAGGCTTGCTGCAAAGCGCCGACGTGGCCGAGACGGCGAGCGGCAGTGCCGGCTCCATCGCCGATGCCAGCGGCCAGGCCGACGGCCTGATCAACCTCTATCACGGGCTCAAGACGGCGTATGCCCCGCAAGGCACGTGGCTACTCAATCGGGCGACCCTCGGCGATATCCGCCGCCTGAAGGACGGCCAGAACAACTACATCTGGCAGCCCGGACTCGCCAGCGGCGTGCCGAATACGATCATCGGTCAGCCGTATGTGGAAATTCCGGACATGTCGAATGTCGCCGCCGATGCCACCCCGGTGATCTTCGGCGACGTGCGCCGGGCCTATACCATCGTCGACCGGATCAATCTGTCGATCTTGCGCGACCCCTTTACCCAGGCGACGAACGGCAACATCCGTTTCATCGCCCGCCGCCGGGTCGGCGGGCAGGTGGTTCTGGGCGAGGCCATCCGCAAGCTCAAGATCAGCGCCTAAGGAGGGCCGAAGCATGACCATGCGCGATATCCACAACAACATCGCTCCGGTTCAGGCGTTGCCGGCGCGGACCATCAGCCAAGGGACGGGGGCGCTGAACACGGGCGCCGTCGATCTCAAGGGCTTCGCCGGGGCCCAGGTGGTGGTTCACTACGGCGAGATCGTCGAAATGGGCGCATCGCCCGTCGGCGGTGCGCAAATCGCCATCAAGGTGGAGCATGCCGATGACGATGGCAGCGGCTCTCCGGGGGCATTCGCCAACGTCACGGCGGCCGATGTCACGGGGGTCGCCGGTGTCACGGCGGGCGTGGTGGCGAATGCGACCAGCGATCTGGCACCGACCAGCTTCGGCTACGTCGGCGACAAGCGCCATGTGCGGGTCACGCTGACCCCCACCGCCCTGACCACCGGTGGGCCGGTCGGCGTAATCGTGAACAAGGGTTATCCCCGCCACGCCCCGGCGGCCTAAGCATCTCCCCCGTCACTTCCCCGTGACGAACTTCCGGGGTGGCGGCACGTGCCGCCGCCCCGATTTCTTTCAAATGTCGAATCGGTGATCCATGCCCGAACCCTTGCGTCTAGCCCTGACCGTGCCGCCGCCGGTCGAGCCCATATCGCTGGCCGAGGCGAAAACCTTTCTGCGCGTCGATATCAGCAATGACGATGCCTTGATCGGCAGCCTGGTCACCGCCGCGCGCGATGCCTGCGAGCGGTTTACCGGGCGCGCCTTGGTGATGCAGACGTGGACCCTGTTTCGCGATGACTGGCCGGGCAGGGCGCGGGCGGATGCGCACCTTACGGAAGGCGCGCAGACCGGCCCGTTCGCGGCGGCGCGCGGCGCGGTCATCGAGATACCGAAGCCGCCGTTGCTGTCCATCGAACACGTGAAAACCACTGACGATGCGGATACGGCGACCGTCTGGCCAGCCGGCAACTATCTCGTCGATACGGCGAGCGAGCCGGGCCGGCTGATCGTCCGCGCCGGCGCGGCGCTGCCCGAGGCGGCGCGCACGGCCAACGGCATCGAAATCCGCTTTGTCGCCGGATACGCGCCGGATGAGAGCGTATCGCCCAGCGATTTGCTCGCGAACATACCCGGCGGCTTGGTCGAAGGGATTCGCCGCCTGACCGCGTATCTGTATGAGCACCGCGGCGATTGCGGTGCCGACGAGGCCGCGGCCTTGTCGGGTGCTACCCTGTTATGGCGGCCCTACCGGGTAATGAGGCTGTAGATGGCCGCGTGCACCCTCAGCGATCTGCGCCACGTGGTCGAAATCCAAAGCGAGTCGGCAAGCGGCGACGGCGGCGGCGGGCAAACCGATCCATGGGCCAGTCCGGCGATCGTGGCCACCGTACGCGCGCGGGTCGAACCTTTGCGCGGCGATGAGCGGCCGCGCGCCATGCAGATCGAAGCGGCGCTGACCCACCGGGTCACCATTCGCCACCGGCCGGACGTGACGGCAAGGATGCGGCTGATCTTCGACACCCGGATTTTCAATATTCGCGCCGTGATCGACGTGCAGGAACAAGGCCGATTCCTCGATCTGATGTGCGAGGAAGGTGTCGCCACATGATTCGCGCCCGCATCTTGGGGCAGGCGCGGCTCGGTGCATCGCTGCGGCGATTGCAAGCGGCGCAAACCGTGGCCATGGCCGATGCCGTCGTGACCGGCGCTCAGGACATCCAAGCCGCGGCCCGGGAACGGCTGCCACGACGCAGTGGCCGTTTGGCGAACAGCATTACTGTCGAGACAGCACCGGATGAGCTGGCGGCCACCGTCGGGACGGATGTGGCCTATGGCACGTATTTGGAGTTGGGGACGCGGCGGATGGCGGCGCGGCCGTGGCTACAGCCGGCTTTGCTTGCCCTTCGGCCGTCCTTGCGCGCGCGATTCGCACGAATGGTGAATGCCGCAATGGCCTTGGGGAGAGGTTTGCCATGAGCGCGGGCTCCCAGTGGCCGTTGCAACAAGCGGTGTACGGCGCGTTGGCGGGCGATCCCGCGATTCAAGGGCTGCTCGGCGATCCGGCGCGGGTCTTCGATCACGTGCCGCAGGGGAGCGCCTTTCCCTACCTGGTGATCGGCGAATCCCGGGCCGTGCCCTTCGATACCAAGACCGAGGCGGGCCTGGATCAACGCCTGACCCTGCACATCTGGTCGCGGTATCGGGGGTTGAAACAGACCAAGGAGATCATGGCCGCGGCGATCGATGTGCTCGATGGGCAGACCTTGGCGGTGAGCGGGCAGGCGTTGATCCTGCTGCGTTTCGAGTTCGCCACGACGTTCGTCGACGACGATGGGTTCACGCGCCATGGGGTGCAGCGGTTTCGCGCCTTGACGCAACCAACACCGTAAGCGGTCCGTGGGTCATTGGTGGCCGGCCCCGCGCCTTTGGCCGGGCGAGACCGTGGCGTGCCTGGGCGGCGGGCCAAGCCTGACGCAAGCGGATGTGGACCGTTTGCGCGGCCGCGCGCGGGTCATCGCCATCAACGATGCCTGGCGTTTGGCAACCTGGGCGGACGTGCTCTATGGCTGCGACTGGCGCTGGTGGTTGAAACACCGAGGCGTTCCGGGGTTTGCGGGACTCAAGGTGAGCCTCTCCAACTCGCACGGGCATCTGGGCGACTACCCGGAGATCAGGCTGCTCGAAAACACCGGTCTGGATGGACTGGAGTTGCGTGCGAGCGGACTGCGGACCGGGCGCAATAGCGGCTATCAGGCCATCAACCTGGCGGTGCATCTGGGTGCCCGGCGCATCCTGCTGCTCGGCTACGACATGCGGGCCGCCACCGATGGGCGCACCCACTGGTTCGGCGACCATGCGGACTGGCCGACGCGGCCGAGTGTCTATGCCACGGCGATGTTGCCGCATTTCGCGGGGCTTGCGGCGGCGCTCCGCGATGCCGGGGTCGAGACGATCAACTGCACGCCGGGAAGCGCCTTGACGGCCTTTCCGATGGCGGAGGTGGAGACGGCCCTTGCCGACGGCGTATAGCTTTCTGCCGGATCGCTTCGCCGACGATCGGCAGGGGGCCATCGAGACCGGGTTGGCGGCGGCGGGCTGGCGGATCAAGAAGGGATACGGCGCACCGCGATCGCCCGACGATGTGCTGGTGACCTGGACCGTGCACCGCGGCGCCAAGGAGAGCGCGGCGCGCGCTTTCGAGGCAGCCGGCGGCCGGGTCGTGGTCTGCGAAGACGCCTATTTCCGCGAGGTCCGCGGAGAGCGGCACTTCGCACTCGCCTTGCACGATCATAACGGGGCCGGACACTGGCGGTGCGGCGGGCCGGAACGCTGGGAGTCGTTCGGCATCGCGCTGCGGCCGTGGCTATCCCACGGCGAGCACATCCTGGTGCGCGAACAGCGCGGCATCGGCAGCGCGCGCATGGCCAGCCCGCCGCTCTGGCACGATCAGGCGATTGCCCGCCTGCGCGGCCTGAGCCAGCGGCCCATCAAACTGCGCCGTCACCCGAAGTCCGTGCCCGATCAGCCGCCGCTGTCCGAAGCACTCAAGGGCGCGCACGCGGTGGTGACCTGGGCGAGCAGCATCGCCGCGC
>DASWJP010000118.1:0-8811 GCA_036397065.1 Kiloniellales bacterium
CCACCGCCGCGTCGGCCACGTCCCAAACCGACATGCCGTTGGCGCGGAAGCCGAGCCGGTAGTGATTCGGCACCGCACCCATGCGGCGGATGATGCCCGTTTCCAGCATGCGGCGCAGACGCGCCATCACCTCGTCGGGCGGCAGACCCAAGGTCTCCGCCAGGGCGTGATAGGGGCGCGGGCACAGGGGCAGGCCGTCTTGCGTCGCCACGATCAAGCGGCGGTCGGTCGCGTCCAGCGACGTCTGATCGGGCGACCCGGTCATAGCTCGAACCTCAGGCCGACGTAGTATTCGTCCAGCTTGGGCATGTCGTAGACGGGCAGGCCGGTCTCCGCCGCGATGTCGGCCAACACCGCGGGAATCCGCTCCGGTTGTTCGGCGGCGACCACGAACCACATGTTGAAGTCGTGGGTGCGGGCATAGTTGTGCGCGACCTCCGGGTGGGCATTGACTTGCGCCGCCACCGCCTCGAGTTGTTCGGCGGGCACGGCCATGGCCGCCAGGGTGACGGCGCCGCCCAGGCGCTCGGCGTTGTACATGGGCCCGAAACGGCTGAGCTGGCCCTCGTCGCACAACCGGCGCAGGCGGGCGATCAGGTCGCCCTCGGTGATCTGCAATTGCGCCGCCGCCTCGGCGAAGGGCGTTTCACAGACGGGAAAGCCGCCTTGCAGGGCATTGATGATCTGGCGGTCCATCGTATCCATCACGCGGCACCCCGCGCCGGCACGCCGGTTTCCATGGAATAGCGGGCGCCGCGCTGCTTGAAGCGGCGGCGGCTGAACAGAACGTCCTGCGGGAGCGCAGCGAGACATTGCTCGGCGTTGAGACGGGCGATCTGTTCGTGCACCGTCTCGCGGTCGCGGCCATGGACCATGCAGAACAGGTTGTACGGCCAAACCGGCAGCCGCCGCGGCCGGCGATAGCACAGGGTGACGAAATCGTATGCCGCCAGGCGGCGGCCGATGTGGTCCACCTGTCCATCCGGCACGTCCCAGACGACCATGGCATTGGCCCGGTAGCCCAGCTCGTGATGGCGGACGACCAGGCCGAAGCGGCTGATGATGCCGTCCGCGTGCAACCGGTTCAGGCGCGCCAGCACGTCGGCCTCGCCCAACGCGAGGCGCCGGGCCACGGCGGCATAGGGCTGCGGCACCAGCGGCAGGCCATCCTCGATGGCGGCGAGCAATCGCCGATCCGTATCGTCTATGCGCATGTCAGATCGAAGCCCAGATCGATGTGATAGGCGGTCTGCAACGGCAGGTCGATCACCGGCAAGCCGGTTTCGGTTTCGATGGCGTGCAAGGTGGTCTGTACAGCCGCTTTGTCGGCGGCAGCGACAACGAACCACAGGTTGAGCGCATGCTCGCGTTCGTAGTTGTGGTTGACCTCGGGCCGGGCGCTGACCAGGGCGGCCACCGCCTCCAAGCGCTCGGCGGGCACCACCATCGCCGCCAGGGTGCTGGCGCCGACGGTGTTCGGGCGGATCACGGCGCCGATGCGCGAGAGAGTGCCGTTTCCTTGCAGATCGGCCAGCTTGTCCAGCACCTCGGCCTCGTCCAGGTCCATTTCGCCGGCGATGCGGGCGAACGGGCGCGGCTCCAGCGGAAAGTCGCGCTGGTAGTCGTTCAGCAGCCGGCGTTCAACCTGATCCATGCGCATGCCCTACAACCCGATGCGATTGGCGCGCGCGGTCAGGAAGATGCCGCTGGGCTTGTCCGCCGCAATGCTGCCAATACGGGCGAATGTGTCGGTGTCGAAAATATCCACCCTGTCTTCATCGCGCACCGATATCCAAACGTTTTCGCCGCGCGGGGTGAACTCCAGGTGCATGACCGCCTTGCCCGGTTGCAACGCGTGGACGATCTCCAGCGATTGGGTGTCGATGATCTGCACCGTATCGTTCAGAGGGTGGGCGAAATTGACCCACACCTGGCGG
Source organism: Kiloniellales bacterium (assembly GCA_036397065.1). Taxonomy (GTDB): domain Bacteria; phylum Pseudomonadota; class Alphaproteobacteria; order Kiloniellales; family J153; genus JAJFGI01. The sequence goes on from DASWJP010000118.1 coordinate 1,938, forward strand.
CCGTCCGGCCGGGCGACGGCAAAGATCGGCTGGCCATGCACGGGGATGCGGCCAATCTCGGTAAAGGTTGTGGCATCGAGAACCAGCAGTTCGTGCCGACCGACCGCCGGCAGGAAGATGCGGTCGCCGGCGCGGGCCCAGCCTTCCAGGTGCGGCATCTTGTAGACCGGCAACGGCTCCTCGCCGCGGCCGTAGCCGTCGAGCAGGCGGCGTACCCCGCCCTCGGGCCGCCACAAATCGAGCATGGCCAAGCCGTCCTCGCCGAAAAGGCCGGCGATGTAGGTGCGCCCATCCGGCGTGATCAGGGCGTCATAGGGTTGCTGGCCAACATCGGCGAACTTGGTGATGACCGGCGTGTCCGGCTGGGCCACGTCGGCGATCCAGATCTCGCCGGCATCGTAGAGGCTGAAGACGAAACGGTTGCCGGGCGCATCGACCAGGCCGACCACCTTGGAGCGGGCGCCGTTGGCCCCATAGATGGCCGGAATGTCGGCAACCGGCGCCAGGGTCTGGGCATCGAAAATGCGCACCCCGCCCGGCTCGTAATTGGACACGGCGATCAGCGACCCGTCCTGGGAAATAGCGCCGCCGATGCTGTTGCCCGCCTGTACGACGCGCTTGACTAGGCGCCGGGTGAGCAGGTCGAGCTTGCTCAGGCCGCCGTCACGGCCAAAGACGAAGGCATAGCGCCCATCGCGGGAAAACGTTGCCGAGGCGTGGCTCAGATCGCCCAGGCCTTCGATACGGCCCAGGCTGGTCCGGCCCGTGGTCTCGATCACCTGCACCGATCCGGCGGTGCGTTCGATGACGATGCCAAGATCGCCGGTGCCACGCAGGTCTTCGGCGCCCCAAGCGCCGGAAGCGGCGACGAGAAACAGCAGCGCGGCCAACAGGCGCACCGAATAGATCGCGTGGTTCATTCGGCCAAGCCTCCTTTCAATTGACGCACCATCCAGGCCGCCTCGTCGGGACTGATCTCGAAACCCCAGGGCGGCATAGGCGTGCCGGGCCGGCCATCGAGAATCGCCTCGATCAATGCTTCGTCGGGCGTTGCGGCGAGATTTTGCGGCAACAACGCCGGCGCCAACCCGCCGCGCAGGGTGCTGCCGTGGCAGGAGCCGCAATCCTGGCGCAACAGATAGAGAAGGGCCGCTTGCCGGTCGCCGCCCGGCGTTGCTGCGCCCGCGGCGGACGCAGCCAGTATCAGTACCGCCGCCAGCAATTCGGTGGCCCTAGGCACGTTCGGCTCGCAATGGTTCAGCCGCCGGTTCCGCCAATACATCGGCCAAGGCGACGACACGGCCGATGATGAAAAGCACCGGCCCGTCGAACGCGGCGCTCTCGGCCACGGCGGCGATGTCGGCCAGGGTCGCGATCACATGCTGCTGGCGCGCCGTGGTGCCGTTGCATACGGCTGCTGCCGGGGTGGTCGGCGACAGGCCCTGCGCCCGCAGGCGCGCGGCGATGTCGCCGATCTGCGCCTTGGCCATGTAGACCACCAGCGTGGTCTGCGGATCCGCCAGGCCATGCCAGTCCAGATCCAAATCATTGTCTGCCCGGCAATGCCCGGTTACATAGCGAACCCCCGTGGCCAGGCCGCGGTGGGTGAGCGGTACGCCGATGGCGGCGGCGCAGGCCGAGCCCGAGGTGATGCCTGGCACCACCTCGAATCGCAGACCGTGGGCTGTTAGCGCCGAGGCTTCCTCGCTGCCACGGCCGAAGACGAACGGATCACCGCCTTTCAGCCGGACCACACGCCGGCCGCTGCGGGCCAATGCCACCAGCAGCGAATTGATCTCCTCCTGCGGCACCGGGTGGTTACCGGGTTGCTTGCCTACGTCGATGCGCGCCGTGCCCGGGGAAATGATGGCGATGATCTCCGGCGAGACCAGGCGGTCGTAAACCACCACTTCGGCGGAGTCCAAAAGCCGCCGCGCCTTGACGGTCAGCAGGTCCGGGTCGCCGGGGCCGGCGCCCACAATATGGACAGTCGTCATGGTCACGCCTGACACCTCCGCTTGGCCGTATTGTTTTTTGCCGGCCAGGATACGGCGCACCGGCGGTGCCAGTTCATGGCGCCGCCGGATGCACGTCCCTGCCTTCTAGTAAACGTCAGATCGCGTGTTATAGACGTTGAACTTGCCGGTCGGCGTGATCAGACGCGGGTCGCGGATGACCGCCTTGAGCTTGCGCGTCTTGTCGTCGACCACAACGATCGCCGATTCCTGGTCCTTGGCGTTCCAGACCGAGAACCAGACTTCGTCGCCGGCCTTGTTGAACTCGCCTTGCACGACCCGGCGTACGCCTTCGGTAATGCCCGACCATTCGCCGATCGGCAGTACCTCGTACTCCTTGTCGAGATCATTGAGATCGAAGACCGCGACGGACGAGGCGATCTCGGCCTCCGGATTGAGCGGCGTATCGACGTATAGGTTCTTCGACTTCGGGTGCGTCTTGATGAACAGCGAACCGCCGCCCTGACCCTCGATGGTCTGTACAACCTTCCAGGCGTTGTCCGGGTGTTTTTCCGGGTCGGTGCCGATGATCGAGATGGTTTCGTCGCCCAGGTGGCTGGTTGCCCACACCGGCCCAAACTTCGGATGCACGAAGTTGGCACCGCGTCCCGGATGCGGTGTGGTTCCGGTCTTTATTAAGGCGACGAGCTTGCGCTCCTTGGTGTCGACCACGGCCACCGTGTTGCGGGCATTGGCCGCGACCAGGAAGTAGCGCCCGGTCGAATCGAATCCGCCGTCATGCAGGAACCGCTCGGCCTCGATGGTGATGACATTGAGGTTCTTGATGTCGGAATAGTTGACCATCAGAATCTGGCCGGTCTCCTTGACGTTGACCACGAATTCCGGATGGTAGTGCGAGGCGACGATGGATGCGACGCGCGGTTCCGGGTGAAACTCCTGCGTATCCACGGTCATGCCGCGGGTGGAGACGATCTTGATCGGCTCCAGGGTATCGCCGTTCATGATCACGTATTGCGGCGGCCAATAGGCCCCGGCGACCGCGTATTTATCCTCCCACCCCTTCATTTTCGAGGTCTCGACGGAGCGCGCTTCGATGCCGATCTTGATCTCGGCGACAACGGCCGGAGGATCCATCCACAAGTCGATCAGATCGATCTTGGCATCGCGGCCGATGGCGAAGAGATACCGCCCGGATGCCGAGATACGAGAAATATGCACGGCATAACCGGTCTTGATGACCTCGATGATCTTCTTAGAGGCGCCGTCGATGAGCGCGATCTCACCGGAGTCGCGCAGGGTGACCGAGAACAGGTTGTCCAGGTCCAGCTTGTTCATCTGCTTCTTCGGCCGCTGGTCGACCGGGACGACGACGTTCCAAGTCTCGCGCATCTCTTTCATGCCGAATTCCGGCGGCGTCGGCGGATCGATCAGCAGGTAGCGGGCCATCATGTCCACATCCTGCTCGGTCAGATCGCCGGACGTGCCCCAGTTCGGCATGCCGCCCGGCGAGCCGTAGGTGATGAAATCACGCAGGTATTCGAAGCCCCGCTCGCGGGTGATGTCGGTCGTCAACGCCTTGCCGGTGGCACCCTTGCGCAGGACGCCATGACAGCCGGCGCAGCGCTGGAAGTAGATCTGGTTGGCGTGCTGATAATCGTCTCCGGTAAGCACCGGAAGCCCAGGCTTCGCCCCGGGTTCCTCGACAGGCACGTCGCGCAGGACATCCAGGCTCGGCTCATAGCGATCGGCCGGTGTGGTCCCGTGCTTCTCGAGATCGGCGGGATCGGGTTTTGTTTCGGCGGACTGAACCGTTCCCGGGACTATCATCACAGACATCAGCACAGCCAAGAAACCGGCCATCACTCGCGTCATCGGAACCTCCGTATGAGAGAATCGAAGTGGCCGCATGCTAGCGGTTCTTGTGCCATGCGTTCCTTGACATAGGTCAATCGCCGGGCGGTTTCAGGCGCGCCGGCGAGACGAATGTATTGACTTAGGTCAAGGTCGGCCGGTTCCATCGGCCTCTATGATCCGCCCCGCCATGATCAGACCGATTCCCCTGCGCCGCGCGACCGGCGGCGACCGATGCCTTGTGCGCCTCGCCGCCGCGGTTCTGGCGATGGCGGCGTGGCTCATGGCGCCGGAGCCTGCGGATGCGGCCCGCGATACGGCACCGGCAGATGTGCTTGCCACGGTCTTTCCCGGTGCGGAGCGGGCCGGCGTGTTTACGGGCGTGCCGCCGGCAGCCGTGGTTTATGCCGACGGTGCGCCGGTGGGCTATATGCTCTCAACCGCGGCCGTCATCGGTTCGGTGGGGTTCTCCGGCAAGCCGCTGGATGTCCTGGTGGGCTTGCGCAACGACGGGGTGATCGCCGGTGCGGTCCTGCGCCGGCACGATGAGCCGATCCTGATCATCGGCATACCGGACGCGCAGCTGCGCGCCTATGTGGCCGGGTTTGCCGGCTTGGATATCCGGCAGTCGGCCGGCATCACCGTGTCACGGGAACCGGTCGCCGGCATGCCGGATGCGATCAGCGGCGCCACGGTCAGCAGCCTGGTCATGCGCGATGCCATCGTCCGGGCCGCCCGGGCGGTCGGCGCGTCGCACGGCCTGTTCGGCGGGGATACGGGCGGCGTCCGTCTGGACCGGGAGTCCTTCGCCGACGCCGTGTGGGCCGATCTTCTGGCTGAGGGCTCGATCGCCCGCCTGCACCTGACACGCGGTGCCGTGGCGCAGGCGTTGGGCGAAGATGTTCCGGAGTCACCCGACTCCTTGTTCATCGAAATCTACACGGCGGTGGTGAACCCGCCACGGATTGGCCAGAACCTGCTTGGCCGGCGTGAATTCGACCGCCTGGCGGCGGGCATCGGCGCGCAGGACACGGCCATCCTGGTGGCCGCCAGCGGGCTCTATTCCTTCAAGGGCACGGCCTATGTGCGCAGAGGCATCTTCGACCGCGTGCAACTGGTGCAAGGAGAGAAGACCATTCGCATGGAGCGCGACCGGTATCGCAATATCGCGACCCTGTCGGCAGCGGGCGCGCCCGATTTGCGCGAGATCGGCGTCTTCACCATCGCGGCGGATACGGGTTTCGACCCGCTGATGCCGTGGCGCCTGGAGCTGCTGGTGACCCGGCAAACGGCGCAGGGTGCGACGATGGCGGCCGATTTTCCCCTCGAATACAGCCTTCCCGCTCGCTATCGCCTGGGCGATGAAGCGGCGGCTGAGACGGCGTCGGTGGACGAACCCCTGTGGTTGGATATGTGGCAGCGGCGCCTCGGCGCGGTTGCCGGGCTCGTGGTGATGCTGAGCGTATTGACGGTCATCCTGGTGTTCCAGGATGTCATCGCGGCGCGGGAACGGGTCTATCGTTTGACGCGGCTGGCCTTTCTTTCGGTGACGGTCGTCTGGCTCGGCTGGATCGCCGGCGCCCAGCTTTCCGTGGTCAACGTGCTGACCTTCGCCCATTCCCTGCTGACCGGGTTTCGCTGGGAATTTTTCCTGCTCGATCCCCTGATCTTCATCCTGTGGAGCTATGTGGCCGTGGCCATGCTGTTCTGGGCGCGCGGCGTTTTCTGTGGCTGGCTGTGCCCGTTTGGTGCCTTGCAGGAGCTGCTGGCCGAGGCGGCGCGGCGCCTGGGCCTGCCGCGGGTGCAGGTGCCCTTCGCCCTGCATGAACGGCTGTGGCCGATCAAGTACATCATTTTCCTGGGGCTGTTCGCCGTATCCTTGAACTCGACCAACCTGGCGGTTCTCGGTGCCGAGGTGGAGCCGTTCAAGACCGCCATCATTCTGAAATTTGCGCGCCACTGGCCGTTTGTCGTCTACGTGGCGGCACTCCTGACCGCGGGGCTGTTCATCGAACGCTTCTTCTGCCGCTATCTGTGCCCGCTCGGCGCGGCCCTGGCGATTCCGGCGCGCCTGCACATGTTCCAATGGCTGAAGCGCCGTCACCAGTGCGGCCGCGAATGCCACATCTGCGCCACGCGCTGCCCGGTCCAGGCGATACATCCGACTGGCGCCATCAACCCGAACGAATGCATCCACTGCTTGAAGTGCCAGCGGCTGTACTACGATGCGTTCACCTGTCCGCCGCTGATCACCCGCCGCAAGCGGCGCGCGGAGCGGGCGGCTCTGTCCACGCCGGGAGGTCAGGCATGAGCGACTCGACGGTTATGCGGATCGGCCGCCGCCGCGCCATCACCATCCTGGCGGCCAGCGCCGGAGCGGCCCTGCTGCCAACAGCATCGCGGTCGGCGGCCGCCGTTCGTTACGAATGGCACGGGCGCGCGCTCGGCGCTCCGGCGCATTTGATCCTCCATGGCCCGGACCGCGCCACGGCGGTGGCGGCCGTGGAGGCCTGCGTTGCCGAAGTGGAGCGCCTGGAGCGCGAGTTCAGCCTGTACCGGCCCGACTCGGCGCTCAGTTGCCTGAACCGCCAGGGCCGGCTCGATGCGCCGTCCCACGACATGCGCCGCCTGCTTCTGGAAAGCCAGCGGATCGGTGCCCTCAGCGATGGCGCCTTCGACGTCACGGTGCAGCCGCTCTGGCATCTCTATGCCGCGCATTTCGCGGCCGATCCGGCGGCAACCGGCGGGCCGTCTCCGGCGGCATTGGCCGCGGCCCTGGAGCTGGTCGACTATCGACGGCTGCGGATCGCCGACGACCATATCGCGTTGCCGCCCGGCATGAGCGTCACGCTCAACGGCATCGCCCAGGGGTTCATCACCGATCAGGTTGCGGATTTGCTACGCGCCCGTGGTTGGCATCACGTGCTGGTCGATCTGGGCGAAATTCGCGCCCTCGACACCCGGCCGGACGGCCAGCCGTGGCGAATCGGATTGGCGGAGGGGCAAGAAGTGCCTCTCGTTGACCAGGCGATTGCCACCTCGGCCGG
>DASWJP010000119.1:0-5958 GCA_036397065.1 Kiloniellales bacterium
GCCGCCGGGGCGACATCGCCCGCATCGTCCATGTTCAACGCGGCGACGGAGGCCAACGCCGTATCCGGCGCATACAGGAAGATCACCGCCGAGACCGTGGTCATGGCGTTGACGAACAGATAGATCGAAATGTCCAGAACCGCCGGCAGGCACACCGGCACGGTCACCCGTATGAAGGTTTTGTAGAACGGCACCTTGAGGGACGAGGACACGGATTCGAATTCGCGGTCCATCTGCTTGAGCGCGGTCATCGCCGTCAGGTGACTGACCGTATAGAAGTGGGTGATCGTGCAGATGACCAGGATGGCCATGGTCCCATAGAGGAAATTCAGCGGGTTGTCCGGATGATTGAAGAAGAAGATGTAGGCCAATCCCAGGACCAGGCCCGGCACCGCCATGGGCAGGATGCAGAGGAACTGGATGACGCCGCGCACCACGCCAAAGCCGCGCGTCTTCTCCACCATGTAGGCGCCGATGAATACGATCACGGTGCCGAAGAAAGCCGTATACGCCGCCATGCGCAGGGAATTATAGAACGACGCCCAGCCGCCCCCGTCCATCACGTCGAAATTGTAGTTCTTCAGCACCAGGGTCAGGTTGTACGGCCAGAACTTCACGAACGAGGCATAGGCGGCCATGCCGATGATGCCGAGGATCAGGAAACCGATCAGGACGCAGTACCCGGTCATGGCCAGATCGTAGGGCCGGTTCGGCTTCGGCTCGTAGGCGACCGAGCTGGAGGTCAGGGCCGCGGTCTGCTTGCCTTGAATGACACGATCGGCAATGAAGGCGAGCACCGCCGGAATCAGCAGCACCACGCTGACCACCGCCCCCATCTGGAAGTTCTGCTGGCCGATCACCTGCTTGTAGATGTCGGTGGCCAGCACGTTGTATTGTCCGCCGATCACCTTGGGAATGCCGAAGTCGGTGATGACCAGGGTGAAAACCACGAAAACGGCGCTGATCAACCCGTACTTGATGCCCGGCAGGGTTACGGTGAAGAAGGTACGCAGGCGGCTGGCGCGCAGGCTGACCGCCGCCTCGTAAAGCCGCCCGTCGGCGGTGGCCAGCGCCACGATCAATATCATCAGGGCATGAGGGAATGTATAGAAGACCTCGCCCATGACGATGCCGATGGGACCATAGATCGAATAGTCGCCGAGCAGCCCCTTGATGATGCCCTGGTTGCCGAACAGGTAGACGAACGAGATCGCCGGCAGCAATGAAGGCGCCAACAGGGGAACCAGGGCAATCACACGGAACACCCCCTTGCCCACCATGCAACTGCGCGTGATGGCGTAGGCATAGACGAAGGCAAGGGAAATGGTGCAGGCCGTCGAGATCGCGGCAATGGTCAGGCTGTTCTCGATCGAATAGAACAGGGCCGGCGTGGAAAAGTACGTGACGTAGTTCACCAAGCCGACGAAATCGCCGCCGCGGTCCTCCAGGCTTTTGGAGAGCATGGCATAGAGCGGCAACAAAACGGCCACCGCCATCCAGACGCCGACCAGCAGAATGAAAGCGCGCATGATGCGGTCATCGCGGCTCAACTTCGCCTTCAGGGCGACGGCTGGCACGATGCTGGCGTGGGCTTGGCTGGCCATGCTTTTTACCCTTTCGCCGTCAGGCGCCGCGGAAGACGCGAATGCGCTCGGCGGGCAGGGCCACCGGCAGGGTGTCGCCTTCGTGGAGCTTCAGGCGGCGCACGATGTTGATGGAAAAATCGGCCTGCAAACCCTGCCCGCCCATGGCCTCCGCCGACAGATCGGCACGGAAGAACGAGCCGAGGAACTCCATCTCGCCGACCTGCACGTCGAAGGCATTCTCGGTCACCGGCTTGCCTTCCGGCACCAGCACGTCCTCGGGCCGCACCGCGACCGTGACCTGCGTTCCCTGGGCCAAACCGTCGACCTTGCAGGTCAATTCCAATTGGCCGACGCGCACCCGGCCAGGTCCCTGCACCACGCCGGGCATGAAATTCATGGTGCCGATGAAATCGGCGACGAAGGCGGTCTTCGGGTCGCGGTAGATTTCCAGCGGCGTGCCCACCTGCTCGATGATGCCCTGGTTCATCACCACGATGCGGTCGGCCATGGTCAGGGCCTCTTCCTGGTCGTGGGTGACCATGATGGTGGTGATGCCCAGCTTGCGTTGCAGTTGTTTGACCTCGTGGCGCAGATGGGTGCGCACCTTGGCATCCAGGGCCGACAGCGGCTCGTCCAGCAAGAGCAGGCCCGGCGACGTCGCCAGGGCCCGGGCCAAGGCCACGCGCTGTTGCTGCCCGCCGGATAGTTGGGCGGGATATTTACTGCCTTGCTCCGGCATGCCGACCAGTTCCAGAAGTTCGCTGACCCGGGCCTCGACCTCGGCGCGGCTGCTCTTTCGGTTCTCCAGCCCGTAGGCGACGTTCTTCTTCACCGTGAGGTTTGGAAAAAGGGCGTATGATTGGAAAACGATGCCGAAATCCCGCTCCGACGGCGGCAGGTTCGATATGTCCTCTCCCGCCTGCTCCACCTGTCCACTGGTTTGAATGTCCAGGCCGGCGATGGCGCGCAGCAGGGTGGTCTTGCCGCACCCCGACGGACCCAGGAAACAAACGAATTCGCCTTCGAAAACCTGTAGAGAAATGTCGCGCAGCGCCGAAAAGGTCCCAAACATCTTGGTCACATTGCTGACGCGCAGATAGGGCTTGCGCCCGTTCCCGGACTGCTCTGCCCCAGGATTCATGTCATGCCCCTCCCCGCGGGCCTCATTTGTCCCGGTATTCTCATGCACCCCCGCACGCGCGTACCGGTGATAAGAGGCGGCCCGGCCGCCGTTAAATACGGCGGCCGGGCCTGGCCCATCTACGAAACGTTTCTTACTTGGCTTCCGACTTGGAGTCGTAGCGCTTTTGCCATTCGGCCAGAATCCGTTCCCGGTTCTGTGCGGCCCACTCGAAGTTATTGTCGATCATTTTTGCTTCGACATTCGGCGGGAAGTGCTCGACCGGCTTGGCGACGCCCTTCATGGCGACCACCGCATAGCCTTCGTTGTACATCTCGTTGGCTTTCTTGGAGATCGACCAATCGACCAGGGTCTTGACGGCTTCCAAGTTCTTGGTGCCCTTGACGATGGCGGTCGCCTCCATGTCCCAGCCGATGCCCTCGGACGGGATAACGACCTCAAGCGGCGCACCCTCGGCCTTGGACTTGGCGGCACGGAAAGCGAAGGAGATGCCGATCGAGGTTTCGCCCGCGGCGGCCAGCTTGCACGGCTTGGAGCCCGAGTGCGTATAGGTGCCGATATTCTCGTGCAGGCCGTCCATGAACTTCCAGCCTTCTTCTTCGCCGAAGATCTGTAGCCAGCTGGAGACGTCGAGGAAGCCGGTGCCCGAAGATGCCGGGTTTGGCATGACGATGTGGCCCTTGTAGACCGGATTCAACAGGTCCTTCCACGACGTGGGCAACGGCAACTTGTTCTTCTCGCCTTCCACCGTGTTGTAGCAGATGGCCGCAACCCAGGCGTCCATGCCGACCCAGGACGGTGTCTCGTCCTTGTCGCGGAACTTCGCGTCCAGCTGATCCAGGCCCTTGGGCGCATAGGGCTCAAGCATGCCCTCGCCCTTGAACAGCAGCAGGCTGGTGGCCGCCAGGCCCCAGATCACGTCGGCCTGCGGGTTGTTCTTTTCGGCCAACAGCTTGGCCGTAACGATACCGGTTGAATCGCGGACCCAGTTGATCTTGATATCCGGGTGCTCCGCGTTGAACCGCTCGGCGTATTTCTTAAGATCCTCGGCTTCCACGGCCGTATAGACCGTCAACTCCGTGGCGGCCATGGCCTTGCCGCCCACAAGCGCGATCGCCGCAGCCGCCATCGCCATACCGCCCAGTAGGCGGCCATACCTAGATAAACCCATGATTTTCCGCTCCTTATGTTATGCCCCACCGGTCCAGGTTTGTCGTCGACGGCACTGTGGACCCGGCGGTTTTCCCTGATTGATTCCTATTGTGCCGTCAATATCGTAATTACGTTACACTTTTTCGTCATCACCCGTCAGTTCTCCGATTTCTTTACGATCCGACCGTTGCCTGGTCCGGTTTGGCCCGGGGGTGTTTCGGCTCTTCCTCGGGGGCGGCCTTCAGGCGACTTTGCCTCAACTCGCCCGAGGCATCCAGAATGGGATACGCCACCGAGGTCAGATGCGAGTTGATACGCTTCAAATCGCGCAGGATATCGAGATGCAGGGCCGAAGTCTCGATGCTTTCGATCTGCCCCGACCGCAGGCGGGCCAGATGCTTCTGGCCGCCTTCCATCTCCAATGTGCGGAATTTTTCCTTCTCTTTCAAAAGCTGCCGTGCCGTCTCGATGTCGTGCGATACGAACACGCTCATGGCCAATTGCATCTGGTGCACGGCGCGGGCGTGCATGGCCGTCAGCTCCTGCCAGCCTTGCTCGGAGAAGGTCAGCTTGTTGCGCATTTTCTTGCCCGCCAGATCGAGCAAGTTCTTGTCGATGATATCGCCGATGTGCTCGAGATTGGTGGTAAACGAGATCAGATCGACACAGCGGCGGCTGTCCTCATCGCTTAGGGCATTGCGGCTGACCTGGGTCAGATACAACTTGATGCTCTCGTGCAGGCGGTCCACCTGATCGTCCATGGCGCTGACCGATTCGAGCAGCTTGGCGTCGTCGCGGCGGAAGACCTCGATCACGTCGCGCAGCATGTTCTCCACCGTATCCGCCATGCGCAGCACCTCGCGGGTGGCGCAGGCAATGGCTACGGATGGCGTGTCGATGACCGCCTGATCGAGATAACGCGGCTTGATCTCGCTGCCCTGCCCGCCTGTGTCCGGCAGGAATTTCACCAGAAGTGCACCAGCCCACGTGGTCAGCGGCAGGAACACCAGGACCAGCGCCAGGTTGAATGCGGTGTGGAAGTTGGCGATTTGCCGGCCCGGTGCGCTGCCCAGCATCGCCACATAGGGAGCCGCCAGATCGATCAACGGCAGCATCATGATGGCGCCCAGGGCGCGGAATGCCAGGTTGCCCAAGGGTATGCGCCGCGCCATGGCACCGCCCGTGGCACTCAAGGCCAAGGGAATGATGCCGGAGCCCACGTTGGCGCCGAGCACCAGGGCGAAACCCAGGGTCAGCGGCACCACGCCGACCACGGTCAGGGACATAATCAGCAATACGATGGCGACGCTGGAGTGCGCCACCCAGGTGATGACCGCCGCCAGAAGCAGCGCCAAGATCGGATCGCTGGCCAGCGGCCGCAGGACGTATTGCAGGGTGGTGCTGTCGCGCAGGGGCTGCGAGGCCCCGACCACCAGGTTCAGCGCCAGGAGCATCAGCCCCAAGCCGACCAGCATGCGGCCCACATGCCGCCACTGGGCGGACGGCCCCGCCAGGAACGAGACCACGCCGACCAACAGCAATACCGGCGACAGCCAGGAAATGTCGAACGACAGCACCTGGACGACCAGGGTCGAACCCACATCCGCGCCCAGCATGATGGCCAAGCCCGCGCCGATGGCGACTAACCCGCGGCCGGCGAAGGACACCGCCAGCAACGCCGTCGCCGTCGAGCTTTGCAGAACACTGGCGACCGCCAGGCCCATGGCACAGGCGCTGAAGCGGTTGCGCGTCGAGCGGCCGAGAAAATGCCGCAGGTCGCTGCCATAGGCGCGCATGACGCCGGTGCGCACCATGCGCGTCGCCCAGAGCAACAGCGCTACGCCGCCGGCAATGTTCAGCAGTAATTCATGGCCGGCCACGCGCCATATCCTCTCATCCGCCTGTCCACAGGGGGCATTGCCCGGACCGCACCCGAGCCCTCCGGCACCCGTCTAGGCACCGGCCGGTCTCGGGCGTCGCGTACCCGGCAATTATGCCATTATGGCACAAGTGTCGGCGGTTTTCACAAAAGTGTCATAAAAATGTAACCGGCGATGTCGGCCGTGCCGGTTGCCCGCC
>DASWJP010000120.1:0-28256 GCA_036397065.1 Kiloniellales bacterium
CTTCCGATCACCGAGCCGCGGAACTGCCCCTGTGGCTGCATCGATACAATTGGCATCGACCACACGGCGGCATCAAACTACAAACACCCATCAGCAGACTCGGCCTAACCGAGGACAACCTATTGAGGCTCCACATCTAGCGACCCGCGCGGTTCGAAGCGGGCCGGGCGGCCGACGGGAAAGGGACCACGATAGGCCGGGCAAAGCGGCGCCGGGCCGGGCGCAGACTGGATGCGTAAAGCTGTTTGCCCGCTTCCAGGACCACGACCCCGGAGACGGTGGGGAACCAGCGGTTGCCGATCCGCTCCCAGGCCGGGGCGGAGCGCAGCAAGGGACGCGAGCGGAACGGCGGCATGAACAGGGCCCGCTCCGCCCGCGTGGGCGTGAACATGTTGTCGCGCAGGAGGCGGGAGAGCTGTGCCTTACTGAACGGATGGCCCCACCCCAGCGGCGTGCGGTCCAGCCGCGCCCAGATGCCGCGGCGATTCGGCGCGACCACGATCAGCCGTCCATCGCCGGTCAGCACCCGCCAAATTTCGCGCAGCATATCTCGCTGGTATTCGCCGCTCTCGATGGCATGCACCAAGAGCACCCGGTCGACGGAGTAGTCGGGCAAGGGCAATTCCGTTTCGTCCACCAGGCTGGTCAGGCCACGGCCGTCCTCGGGCCAGTGAATGACCCCTTGCGAGGCCGGCATGAACGCCAGAACCCGCTCGGCCTCTGGGACGAATTGGCGTAAATACGGGGTGGCATAGCCCAGGCCCAGCACCCGTTGCCCGGCCACCGTCGGCCACAACGAGCGAATGGCGCGGCGCACCATCCGCCGAGTCACCTCGCCGAGTTGTGATTCGTAGAAGTCCCTGAGATCGACCACATCGTGCCACATACCGGGAGCGATGCTAGCATACGATGGTTAACGTTGGGAAAGGCGCTTTGCGCCGGCGGCCGGCGGGAGGATGCCGGTGGGAACCCGAAGTGGGGCCTTCTAGACGCCAACCCTGGATGCTAGGTTGGCGCCACGGCCGATTCGGGCACCTGTTCTCAAGGATCACATCCCCATGAAGCTTCGCTATTCGTCCACGTCTCCGTATGTGCGCAAGGTCACAGTCAGCGCCATCGAGCTTGGCTTGGCCGAGCGCATCGAGCGCATTCCAACCAACACCAGCGATCCGAAGAGCGGGCTAGTCAACGACAATCCGCTGGGCAAGGTGCCGGCGTTGAGTCCGGACGATGGCGAGGTGCTCTACGACTCGCCGGTGATCTGCGAATACCTGGACAGCCTGCATACCGGCGCCAAGCTGTTCCCCGCCGCCGGGCCGGCGCGCTGGCGGGCTTTGCGCCAGCAGGCCCTGTGCGACGGCATCCTGGATGCCGCCATCCTGCGCATGCTGGAAGTCAAGCGCCGGCCGGAAGCCCTGCGCTGGCCCGATTGGATCGCCCTGCACGGCGGCAAGATGAAACGGGCCATCGACCGCCTGGAAGCCGAAGCGGCCGATCTCAAGGGGCCGCTCACCATCGGCCAGATCGCCGTGGGCTGCACGCTCGGCTATCTCGATTTCCGCTATGCCGACGAGGACTGGCGCCCGGCCCATCCCAAACTGGCCGCGTGGTACAAGGATTTCGCCCAGCGGCCCTCCATGTTGGCAACGATCCCGAAAGACCCCGCCTAAAGCATTTCGGCGCCGGAAACCGTGCGTTTTGCCGCATCCGGCCGCCGGAAACGGCGTGTTCCGGGCACTGCCCAATAATTGTGCAATGCAATAAATACTTTCGAAATCGCTGAATCACAATGTTATATTATAGGTGCACTGCACCCTAAACCGAAACCAATCGGCTGGCCCGCGGACTCCGTCGTCGGCCGTTGTGGAGGTCTTCAATGCACCGCACCGGCAAACTGGCGGCGTCTGGATCGTGGTTGCGCCGATTGGCGCGATCGCACACAACCCGCACCGGCACCCTCCGCGGCGCCGCGCGCCGAATGCTCGACGACGGCAACGGCAACGCCACAAGCGCCGCCGGCCCGGCCGCGGCAAAGATCAGCCGGCTCAATGCCGCCTTGCAGGGAGGTGGCGCCCACGGCGCCTTCACATGGGGCGTGCTCGACCGCCTGCTCGAGGACGGCCGGGTCGATTTCGCCAGCGTCAGCGGCACCAGCGCCGGGGCCATGAACGCGGTGATCCTGGCCAGCGGCATGATGGACGGCGGCGCAACAGGCGCACGCGCCAAGCTGGAGGCGTTTTGGCTGGCGGTGTCCAGCACCGCCCGCACCTATAATCCGGGGCGCCCGCATCCGCTGGATCCGCGGCCCGCGCCGGACAGCACGACGGGCCTGATGATGCTCGACCTTCTCACCCGCATGGTCTCGCCGTACCAATTCAACCCGCTGGACTTCAATCCATTGCGCGAGGTGTTGCTGGGCACCGTCGATTTCAAGCGACTGCGCCGGTCATCGCCCATTGCGTTGCATATCGCGGCCACCGAGGTGGCCAGCGGCAAGGTGCGTATCTTCGAGACCCGCGAGATCTCGGTCGAGGCGGTTTTAGCCTCCGCCTGCCTGCCGCAGTTGCACCAGGCGGTGAAGATCGGCCGGAATCACTATTGGGATGGCGGCTATTCGGCCAATCCGCCGCTCTTGCCGCTGCTGCGCGCCGGCCGGGCCGAGGATACGCTGATCGTGCAGATCGATCCCACCACGGACCGCGAATTGCCGACCAGCGCCCAGGCGATCATCGCCCGGCTCAACCGCATGGCCTTCAACGGTCCCCTGCGCCGCGAGGTCGAGCTGATCGTGCACATCCGCCATGTCGCCAGCGAAGGTTTCGCCATCGGCGGGACCCTGCGGCGGCGCGTCAAGGGGCACAGGTTCCACCATATCGCCGCCGGAGACCTGAGCCGCGATCTGGGCGGGGCCAGCCGTCTGAACCCGGATATGAAGTTGCTCTACCGCCTGCGCGACCGGGGCCGGGCCGCGGCCGATATCTGGCTCAAACGCCATTACCAGGCGGTCGGCCGCGAATCGACCGTCGACCTGGCCGCACAGTTTCTTTAATCTGGCGCAACGTTTCCCCGTGCGGCCGGCCTTGACGCACTTATCAGGCTCCGGACGCCCATTTTCCAAGGATCATGACAATGCGCCAGCCAAGGTACCTCTTCCTGCAACTGCTCGTAGCCCTCGCCCTCCTCGTTGGCATCCCGGCCGGGGCCATGGCCCAGCAGCAGCCCGCGGCAGAGGACGAGGGCTTTGAGCAAAACGAGATCGTGCAAAAGGCGGGCGACTTCTTTGGCGCCACGACCGAGGGCCTGGCCAAGGCCATCGAGAAAGTGTTCAGCGAGCAGGGCAAGCCAAACGCCTATGTCGCCGGCCAGGAAGTCAGCGGCGCCATCGGCATCGGTGTCATCTATGGTGAGGGGGATCTGAACCGTAAGTCCGGCGCCCCAACGAAGGTCTATTGGCAAGGCCCGTCGATTGGCTTCGACTTCGGCGGCAACGCCTCGAAGGTATTCGTTTTGATTTATCATTTGCCGGATACGGAATCGCTGTTCCAACGGTTTCCCGCGGTCGACGGCAGCATCTATGTCGTCGCCGGTGTCGGCGTGAATTACCAGCAGAGCGGCGATATCATCCTGGCGCCGATCCGCACGGGGGTTGGCTTGCGGGCCGGCGTCAATATCGGATATATGCACTACACCAAGACTCATTCGTGGATCCCGCTCTGAGTTTGAACGGTCGCGTTGTGCTCGCGCGCCAAGGGTCAGAACCATGAAAATCTCCGATTTCCAGGCCCTGACGTTTGACTGCTATGGAACCCTGATCGACTGGGAAACCGGCATCTTGAGCGCGTTGGATGCCTGGGCCAAAAACCGCGGCCTGGGCACCAGCAAAGGCGAGCTGCTGGATGCCTTCGGCAAATTCGAGTCCAAGCATCAGGCGGCAACGCCGGATGCCCTCTATCCGGAAATCCTCGCCGCCGTGCTGCGCGATATCGGTGTGCTCTTCGGCGCCGAGGCCAGCGCGGAGGAGCAGATCGCCTTTGGCCGCTCGGTCCAGGACTGGCCGGCGTTTCCCGACAGCGCCGACGCCCTGGGCTATCTCAAGCGCCACTACAAGTTGGTGATCGTCTCCAACATCGACCGGGAATCCTTCCGCCAGAGCAATGCCAAGCTGGAGGTGGAGTTCGATCACATCATCACGGCGCAGGATGTCGGTTCCTACAAACCGGCCCCGGGCCATTTCGACCGCATGCTAGCGGACATGAAGGAAAAGGGCATCGGCAAGGAGCAGATCCTGCACACCGCGCAAAGCCTGTTTCACGATCATGTGCCGGCCAAGCAATACGGCCTGACCACCATGTGGATCAACCGCCCCGCCGCCATTGACGGATCGGGCGCGACCCCGGCGCCAAGCGGCGCGGTGAAGCCGGACTTTCAGGTGCCCTCCATGGCCGCCATGGTGGAGCTGCACAAGAAAGAACTGGCCGCCGCCTAAAGCATGTACTGGCCGCCGTTGGCGGTCAGCGTCGAGCCGGTGATGAAGCCGGCGTCATCGCCGGCCAGGAAAACCACGCACCGTGCCACTTCTTCCGGCTCGCCCAGACGGCCCACCGGAATCTGCGGCAAGACCCTGGTCTTGATGATCTCCTCGGGCACGGCGCGAACCATTTCCGTGGCGATATAGCCGGGCGCCACCGTATTGACGGTGATGCCCTTGCTGGCGTTCTCCTGGGCTACCGACTTGGTGAAGCCGAACAGACCGGCCTTGGCGGCGGAATAGTTGGCCTGGCCGATCTGCCCCTTCTGGCCGTTGATGGAGCCGATTGAGATCACCCGGCCGAAACCGCGATCGCGCATGCCCTCGATCACGTTGCGGGTCATGTTGAAGACGGAATCCAGATTGGTCGCCATGACCTCGCGCCAACTCTCGGGGGTCATCCGGTGCAAGGTGCCATCGCGGGTGATGCCGGCGTTGTTGACCAGAATATCCACCGGCCCCAGATCGGCCTCGACCTTGGCGATTCCCGACTTGCAGGCGGCGAAATCGCCGACGTCCCATTTGTAGACATGAATTCCGTTTTCGGCCTTGAAGGCCGCCGCGGCCGTATCGTTGCCATGGTAGGTGGCGGCAACGGTGCAGCCGGCATTCTTCAGGCCGATCGAGATCGCGGCGCCGATGCCGCGGGTGCCGCCGGTGACGAGAGCCACGCGTGCCATGAGCCAAACCCTCCCTGCCGTATCGTCGATTCTTTATTCCCGCCGCACCCGGCGGGATCGGTTTTTTTTAGTTTAACTTATTCTCGCGCCAGGCACATGGCGATGCCCATGCCGCCGCCGATGCACAAGGTGGCCAGGCCCTTCTTGGCGTCGCGCTTGGCCATTTCATGCAGCAAGGTCACCAGCACCCGGGCACCGGAGGCGCCGATCGGATGGCCGATGGCGATGGCCCCGCCGTTGACGTTCACCTTCGCCGGATCCCAGCCCATGTCCTTGTTCACCGCCAGGGCTTGCGCCGCGAAGGCTTCGTTCGCCTCGACCAGGTCCAGATCCTTGGTCGACCAGCCGGCCAATTCGAGGGCCTTGCGGCTGGAGGGAATCGGCCCGGTGCCCATGATCGCCGGATCGACGCCGCAGGTGGCCCAGGAGACGATGCGTGCCAGCGGCGTGATTCCACGCTTGGCCGCATCCTTGGCGCTCATCAGCACGACCGCCGCGGCGCCGTCGTTGATGCCGCTGGCGTTGCCGGCGGTGACCGTGCCGTCCTTGTCGAAGGCCGGGCGCAGCTTGGCCAGGCTTTCGGCGGTGGTGCCGTGCTTCGGGTATTCATCCATCTCGACCGTCACCGCGCCCTTGCGCGTTTCGATGGTCACCGCCACGATTTCATCGGCGAAGCGTCCGGATTTCTGTGCCGCTTCCGCTTTCTGCTGCGAGGCGGCCGCGAAGGCATCCTGTTCGGCCCGGGTCAGCTGCCACTTCTTGGCGACGTTCTCGGCGGTGTTGCCCATGTGATAGCCGTTGAAGGCATCCCACAAGCCGTCCTTGATCATGGAATCGATGAAGCTGACATCGCCCATCTTGGTGCCGTTGCGCAGGTACGCGACATGCGGCGCTTGGCTCATGCTTTCCTGGCCGCCGGCCACCACGATGCGCGAATCGCCCACCTTGATCGCCTGGTAGCCGAGCGCCACGGTGCGCAGGCCGGAGCCGCACAGCTGATTCACCTGATAGGCGGTCTTTTCCACCGGAATGCCGGCGGCGACCGCCGCCTGGCGCGCCGGATTCTGTCCGGTTCCGGCGATCAGGATCTGGCCCAGGACGGCTTCGTCCACTTCTTTCGGATCGACCTTGGCGCGTTCCATCGCCGCCTTGATGGCCACGGTTCCCAGATACGAGGCGGCTACCCCGGACAACCCGCCGTTGAAGGCGCCTACGGGCGTGCGTGCCGCTCCCGCGATAACGACTTCGGTCATGATGATCTTGCTCCTTGCAGTGGCTGAGCCATGGCTGGCCCCGTGCGGTAGCCGACGCGCCGCTGTTGCGGCGCAAAAAGGGCAGTGACCAGGATATGCCACCCGACCCGCACAGGGGCAAGGGCCAACGCACCCAAATTGTCTATTCTGCTTAGCCCGCGGCGGCGGCGCGGGCCTTGAGCCAGGTCAATAATGGTCGCCAAACCAAGCCCTCCGCCCGGCCGCCGACCACCATGCCGATGTGCCCGGCCGACGGTTGCAGGGCCTCGGCGCCGGGAATGGCCGCGACCAATGCCGCGGCCGAAGCCGGCGGCACGATGCGATCGGCCGAGGGAATGATGCCCAGGCACGGCAGCACCAGATCGGCCGGGTTCACCACCTTGCCGGCCACGCGCCATTGGCCGGTGGCCGTGGTATTCGCGCCGTACCAGCCGGCCAGGCACTCCCGCGCCACCGGTGCCGCCAGCGGCACCCCATCGTTCAGCCAATCCTCGAGGGCGACGAAGGCCGCGGCCTTGGGATGAGCCGGGTCCATGCGGGCGAAGGCCAGGAACTTGCGCAGCACCAGTTGCGGATCGAGCCCGGCGAAGAGCGCCTGGATCAGATCCACCGGCAGCTCGCCGAGAAAATCGAGAAAGGGCGAGAGCAGGGCTGCCGCCGCGGCGGCCTGCGCCCCTTGCGCGCCTGCATCGGTGTGAAAATCCCAGGGGGTGGCGAGCAACGCCAGGCCGGTCAGGTCCTGCCGCCGCCGCAGGGCCAGGGCCAGCGCAAGCAAACCGCCCATGCAATAGCCGAGCAGCGCCGGCCGTTGGCCGCTCGCCGCCAGCACCGCATCCAACGCCGATTCCAGGCGGCCGGCGATGTAATCGGTCAGGGTGAAGCGCCGCTCCTCGGCCCCGGGCTGGTCCCAGTCCACCAGGTAGGGGCGCATTCCCTGGGCGGCGAGCCAGCGCAGGAAGCTGATCTCGGCGGTCAGATCCAGCACCGTAGCGCGGTTGATCAGGGACGGAACGACCATGACCGGCGGGCCGGCGGCGCCCTTCTTTCCAGGTGCCAAGGCGCCATAGTCGAGCAGACGGGTCGTCCCTTCGCGCCACACCTCCGGCGCCGGGGGCAGATCGCGGTGGTAGGAGTGCCGGCGGTAGGCGTCGATGCCATCCAGCAGCGCCCGTTGGCGCAGGTGGATCTGCCGCTCCAAGGCGGCGGTGGCAACCTCAGGATTTAGCTTTGCGAGGCTTGCTTGCAGCGCGGCGGCGGCCAGGCGCAGTTCCGCCTTCCAGGGCAGCGATCCGTTTCTCAAGAGCGGCCAGGCGGCGCGTGAGCTGGTCCAGGTCAGCGCCGCCACCGCCAGTGTCAGCCCCAGGGGCCGCGGCCCCTGACGCGGCGGCGGATGCCGCCCCGTGGTTGCCGTGCCCGGATCGGGCTTGCTTGCGGCTTTGCGCATCGGCGGTCGCATCCCCCTGCGGGACCGGCGCCAGGCCGGCCATCATGCCGGGCCAGGCGGCCCAGTTGGCGAACGTGGCCGGCGTGGCCGTGCCGGCCAGGCCCATGCCGGTCATGATCTGTTGTATGGCCCGGGCGAAGTCTTGATCCGCGGCCAGCGCCGACATCTGGTCCTGCCACAGGTCCAAATAGCGCCGCGCCAAATCGTCCGCATCCGCCTGATCCGCCATCGGCGGGAGTATACCGGCGGCACCATGCCCTGGCCAGAGCGCCCCGAACAGTGACTCCGGAGCGTTACCGGGGTGTCGCCTGGGCGTCCCGGGGGCGAATATCGGCGGCACGACTATTGATTGACAGTCCTTGCCGCATCGCAGCACTATCGCCTCTGGCAGTGCAGCAAGACGCGTCTGAACCCGGCAGGCATGATCTGGGACCAGTCGCGATTTCCCGGGGGCAACAAAGGGCGCGGCACGTGGCGGACAAAAAAAGCAGTGGCCAGGACCAACCGATCGTAATCAAGAAATATGCCAATCGCCGGTTGTACAATACGGCGACCAGCAGCTATGTCACCCTGGATCACCTGTGCGCGATGGTCCAGGAAGGCGTTGATTTTGTCGTCTACGACGCCAAGAGCGGTGACGACATCACCCGCTCGGTGCTGACCCAGATCATCGTCGAAGAGGAAGGCAAGGGGCAGAATTTGCTGCCCATCAAGTTCCTGCGCCAGATCATCGGCCTGTACGGCGATTCCATGCAGTGGATGGTGCCACGCTATCTCGATCACATGATGGAGGCGTTCTCGGTCAACCAGGAACGCATGCGCCAAACCATGCAGGAGTCATTCGGCGGCATGTTCCCGTTCGGCAAGATGGAAGAGATGGGCAAGCAGAACATGGTCCTCTTCGAGAACGCCATGAAGATGTTTACCCCCTTCAATACGGAACCGGGCGTGGGGCCTGGGAGTGGACCGGGGGGCGGATCGGGCGTTGAGCCGGGGTCCGCGGCGCGGCCTCACGGCGGCGGCAAGACGGCCACCGAGGCGGAATCCTTGGAGCGACTCAAGGCCCAGGTCGACCTGTTGCAGCAGCAGCTCGAAGTCATCAGCAAGAACAAGGCGACCGACGACTAGACGTCGCCCCCGGATTGCCCCCGGCTCACCCGCACATTCTAAAAGGCTAAGACAGGCTGGCGCGGCGCGCGGCGCCCTTGCGGCGTTTGCGACTTGGCGAAACGGCGTGCAGCGGCGCCGGCAAAAGGGCCGCGGCCGGCTTCCGCCAGGAGGGCGCGAGGTCCGGTTTGCCGAAGAAATACCCCTGCAGCAGATTGACGCCCTCGCTGCTCAGAATCACGGCTTCCTCGTTGGTTTCGACGCACTCGGCGACGGTGACCAGATTGAACGCCCGGGCCAGGCTGAGCAGATTGCGGATGAAGAGCTGGTTCTCGGTGTTCTGCGCCAAATCATGGACGAACGAACCGTCGATCTTGACCACATCGACCGTCAGCGCCTTGAGATGGCGAAAGGTCGTATAGCCGGCTCCAAAATCATCGAGCGCCACTTCACAGCCCAGATCGCGCAGCACGGAGACGAACCGCGCCGAATCGTCGATGTCGTAGAGAGCCGCCGTTTCGGTGATCTCGATGATCATGCGGCTGGCCAGGTCGCGGCGATCCTTCAACTGGCCGACCAGGATGCGTAACCAGCCGCGGTCGGCCGCGGTCACCCCGGAAATGTTGAACGCCAGGGTGACATCCGGATGGGTTTCCAGATCGTGGATCACCAGTTCCAGCGCCCGCCGGTCCAGAGCCCGCATCAGGCCCAGCCGTTCGACCACCGGGATAAATTTCCCGGCGGCAATCACATCGCCTTCGAGTGTGCGCATGCGCATCAGACATTCGTAGTAGCGCACTTCGTGGGTGCTTGCATCGACCACCGGCTGATAGGCAAAGACCAGCCGGTTGTCCTTGAGCGCCATGGTCACCTGCTCGCCCAGTTCCATGTTGGACCGGTGCAGCAGGCGCTGTTGTTCAGTCATCTCATAGATATGGACGCAATCCCGCCCGGCGGACTTCGCCTTCAGCAGCGCGCCCTCGGCCTTGACGATCACTTCATAGCTGGTCCGTGCCTGATCGGGGAACAGGATCAGGCCGATGGAGACCGTGACATGGGCGCTTCTGCCTTCGACGAAAATCGGCGTTTGCCGTATCGCCTGAACAATGCGCTCGCAGATCATCGCCGCATCTTCCGGCGAACAGAAGGCCAGCACCACGCCAAACCGATCACCGCCCAATCGGCCGATGACATCCGTGGCGCGCAAGCTTTGGTCCAAGCGGCGGGCGACTTCGATCAACGCGCGGTCGCCGGCACCGCTGCCGTAGGCCGTGTTGATGCGGTCGAGCTGATCGATGCCGATGGCCAGAAAGGCCCCCGGCGGGCCGTACCGCAGGCTGTAGGCCAAACTGTAGTCGAGCGCCTCGCGCAGGCGAAGCTTGTTGTAGTGCCCGGTCAGATCATCGTAGTTGGCCAGATGTTCGAGGCGGGTCTCGTTCAGCTTGCGCTGGGTGACCACGCGCATCAGGCCGGACAAGCGAACCGGCGTGCCGCCCGGCGACATCTCCACGGTGCCGCGGTCATGGACCCAGCGGAACTCGCCATCGCTGGCCCGCACCCGGTACTCGCAGTCATAGCCCATGGATCCGGCGAAATGCTCGGACAGGGCCTGCACGCGCGCCGGCAAATCCTCTGGGTTGATGCGCCCATGGAATCGGTCGCCGCTGCGCGGTACGGTCGCCGGATTGACGCCGAAGAGATCAGCCACCCGGCCCACCCAGTCGATGCGGTCGGTCGCCAAATCCCAGGTGTAGACGAGATCGCCGGCGCCTTCGATGGCCGCGCGCAAACGCTCGACCTCCGCCGGGCCTTCGTCTCGTGAAATCGATCGAAGCACGGGCGATCACTCCTACCTGAAGCGTTCGTCTGCCCTTATGGTCTCTAAGGGAACATTCAGCCACACCCTGCGCCGTAGGGCCTCGTACCTGACGCTCTTCCAATCCGGTAATTCGAGGTTGAGGATAATCGGTATGTCTTTAAGAATTTATGAATAGAGACAAATACAACAGTAAATATGGTTAAAATTGATCGGGCGAAACATATATAGAATCAAGATATTGCCTATGTACTTAAGATTTTTATTATTAATAGATAAGATTAATCATCGAATAAGACAATATCGACTTATAAGTCCAACAATTTATATTGCATTTGCCTGAAATCGGCGACATAATCCGGCCATTCGATCGGAGCTTCATATTGGAACGATGACCGGTCTCCCAACCGCTTCTCTGGTGCCGGCAGGCACCGCCATCCGGCTGTCACTACCAGCGGGCGCCGCCCCTGGGGATCGTTCGGGGGTGCATCCGGTCTATGGGATCACACCGCCGCCGCGGGACGAGACGCAGGCGCGCCAGCCCCGCCAAGACACCGCCGAGGACCGCGGCAGCCGGGTGCGTACCGACCAGCGGCCGTTCGGCCAGACCCGGCCGCGGCAGACATCGGCCACGGATTTCACCGCCCCGGCCGCCACCCCGGACTTTGTCGGCAGCAACCTGTTTCTGGCCCAAGTGCTGAGCCAGAAACTGGGCCCGGCCGGGACCGTGGTGGCCCTCCATCGCGACGGGCCATCCCTGGGCAGCGACGCCTACCGGCGGGCCGGCGGCGAACCGGTGATTTACAGCGAGCAACCTCAATTACTCAGGATCGCTGTCTAATCCCCATGTCGAGTATTCTGCCGCAACAACGGCTGCTTCTAGAATTGCTTGTGGCCTCGGGCCATATTGCCGTGCCCAGCGACGCGCGGGGGACCATCCTGTGGCGGACCCTGGAGGAGTGCCGGCAGGCGCGCTGGATCACCGTGGCCGAGGCGACCCCTGATTTCCTGGATATCGGGATCACCCGGGCCGGCCGTGCCGCCGTCAAGCCCACCTAAGACGCCGCAACGGCGCGCTTAGGCGTTTTCCACCGTCTGCACCAGCCACCGCGCGGTTCGCAGCAGGCGCCCTTCATCGCCGCGGGCCGCCACCAGCTGCACGCCCATGGGCAGGCCTGCGGCACCGCGCAGAAGCGGCAGGGTGACGGCCGGGGTGCCGCAAAACGTCCATAGGGTGCTGAAAATGGGATTGCCCGTGGAGTCCAACCCAAGGGGCGCCTCGCTGGGTGCCGCCGGGGTCAGAACGGCATCATAGCGCCGGAAAACCTCGGCGAGGCCGGAGTTGAGAACTTCGCGCCATTCGATGGCCTGATTGTAGTCGACGGCCAGGACGCCCTGTCCTTCTTCGATCATGGCCCGCAGGTTGTCGCTGAGCTGGTCGCGGCCGTTGTCATAGAACGTCGCATAGTTCTTCGCGATATCGGCGAACATGACGGTGCGGTGCCACTGGACCACGTTTTCGAATGGCGGCGGCAGATCGACCTCGTCGCAAGAGTCGCCGAGCAGGCTGGCCAGTTCGGCGAACGCCGCCTTGGTATCCTCGCTCGCCTCATCCCAGACCGGCGTCTTCACGAACGCCACGATCGGCGTGGCGGGCGGATCCTGGGAGGCCACGGCGACGATGTTGCGGGCCGCCTGGGGGCGCATGTCCGCATCGCCGGCATCGTAGGCCATCAAGGGTTCGGCCAGCAGCGCCAGATCCTCGACGCAGCGCGCGAAGACCCCCACGTGATCGAGGAACTGCGACTGGCGCAGAACACCGCGCCGCGAGATCGCCGCGTGGGTGGGCTTGAGGCCATAGACGCCGCAATAGGCGGCCGGGCGAATGACCGAGCCATTGGTCTGCGTGCCCACCGACAGCGGCACCATGCCGGCGGCGACCGCCGCGGTCGAGCCGCTGGACGAGCCACCGGGCGTGCGCTCCGGATCGTGCGGATTACGCGTCTTGCCCGGGTGATAGGCGGCCAATTCGGTGCTCACCGTCTTGCCCATGATCACGGCCCCGGCCTGGCGCAGCAGGCTGACCACCGTGGCATCTTCCTTGGGCCGCCGTCCGGCGCGCAGGACAGTGCCGTATTCGGTCGGCATATCCTTGGTGTCGATGATGTCCTTGAGGCCCACGGGAACCCCGTGCAAGGGCCCCAGGTCGATCGCGGAGGCATGGGCGGCATCGGCCTTGCGCGCCTGCTCCAGCGCATAGTCGGGATCGAGAAACGTCCAAGCCTGGACCGTCTCCTCGACCGCCTCGCAGCGATCCAGGCAGGAACGCACCATAGCCTCCGAGGTGAAGGCGCCGGCACGGATGCCGGCCACCGCCTCGATGGCGCTCATATGCGCGAGATGTTGATTCGAATCGCCCATCGTCCCCTCAGCGGACGCCCGTGCCGGCACCAGAGTTGGCGTTTGGCAGCCGCAAGGCGGTTTCAAGAAAGGCGCGGGGGATCATCATCACCGGCAAGACCATCGACAGGAAGGGAATGGCTTGTCAAGCTAACATATGGGTGCAATGAGCCAATCGCCGTGCCCGTTGGCGAATACTACCTGATGATCCGCACCGGATCGAACCGAAAAACGGAGACCCAGCTCCATGAGCGACAAGCCCGCCATCCTCGTTACGCGCAAGCTTCCCGACGCCGTCGAGGCCAGACTGGTCCGCGACTATACCCCCCGTCTGAACACGGACGACACGTTATTCACGCCGGATGGACTGGTGACGGCGGCGCAAGGGATGGATGGCATCATTCCCTGCCATTCGGAAAAGTTTACCGCCGATGTGATCGCCCGGCTGCCGACGAGCGTCAAGGTCATCGCCAATTTCTCCGTCGGTGTCGATCACGTCGATCTGCAGGCCGCCAAGAAAAGAGGCATCATCGTCACCAACACGCCGGACGTGCTGTCCGACGCCACCGGCGAGATCGCCATGCTGCTCATGCTCTGCGCCGCCCGGCGGGCAGGCGAGGGCGAGCGGCTGGTGCGCGCCGACGGCTGGAAATCCTGGAGCCCCACATACATGCTCGGGACCCAAGTGACCGGCAAGCGGCTGGGCGTTGTCGGGATGGGCCGGGTCGGCCAGGTGGTGGCCAAGCGGGCCCGGTGTTTCGACATGGAAATCCATTATCACAACCGCTCGCGCCTGAGCCCGAACCTGGAGGCGGGCGCGACCTTCCATGCGGATCTGGACGAGATGCTGCCGCTGTGCCAGTTCCTGTCTCTCAATTGCCCCAGCACGCCGGATACGCAGAGTCTTTTGAATGCACGGCGCATTGCCAAGCTTCCCGATGGCGCGATTGTCATCAACACGGCCCGCGGCACCATCGTCGACGATGAAGCCCTGATCGCCGCCTTGAAATCGGGCAAGCTGGCCGCCGCCGGCCTGGATGTCTTCAACAATGAACCGGCCATCCACCCGGAATACCGGACCCTGGCCAATACTTTCCTGTTGCCGCACGTCGGCAGCGCCACGACCGAAACCCGCGATGCCATGGGCTTCCGGGCGCTGGACAATCTGGATGCCGTTTTCGCCGGCCGGGCCCCCAACGACCGCGTCGCGTAATGGCTCGGTTTTTCGCCATTTTGCCAGGACTGGCCTCGAGCGAAGCGGCAAATCTCGGAAATGAGAAGCGTTTTCCTGTTTTCCCGGAACCAATTCGCCAATTGGACTCTTCCGGTGAATTGGGAATCCCTTGCGATTCGCCACCAAAAGCTGAATATTATGGAGCCTGAGGGCGCGGCCCGGAACCATTGGTTGCTCGGGCATCGAATAAACGGCAGCCCCACAGGGAGGGGCGAACGAGCCAAGGTTTCCGCATCGACCGTCATGTGCGCCAGGTGAACGGGCGTACTGGATTTCCGCCGAGATCGGGCATTAGCCCGAATGCAAAAACACCATTGGGAGGAAACACAATGCAAAATTCGAAAGTCACGGCTGCGAAGACAGACAAGGTCGCGTCGCGGCGTAAGTTCCTGAAGGCCGGCGCCACGGCGGCGGCTGGCGGCGCGGCGATGGTGGCCATGCCCAATATCGCGACCGCCGCACCGACGGTTCTGAAGGTTCAGGCCGCATGGGGCGGCGGCATTTTCCTCGAGAATGCCAAAAGCTATGTCCAGCGCGTGAACGAAATGGCCGGCAAGGACCTGCAGATCGACCTGTTGTCGGTTGACTCGGTGGTCAAGACCAGCCAGATGCAGGATGCTGTGCACCGCGGCGTACTCGATGGTGCGCATTATGTCCCCGCCTACTGGTATTCCAAATCGAAAGTGGCCTCCCTGTTCGGCACCGGCCCTTGCTTCGGCTGGTCGGCGCAGGAACTGCTCGGCTGGATCAATCACGGCGGCGGCATGCCCTTGTTCGACGAACTGATGGGCAGCCTGGGCCTGGAGCTGGTCAGCTTCTTCAACAGCGCGATGCCGGCCCAGCCGCTGGGCTGGTTCAAGGAGGAGATCAAGGACTCCTCCCAGATGAAGGGCCTGAAGTACCGCACCGTCGGCTTGGCGGCCGACGTTCTGCTGGAAATGGGCATGTCCGTGGTGCAGCTTCCGGGCGGCGAAATTCAGCCGGCCATGAAGAGCGGCCTGCTCGATGCCGCCGAGTTCAACAATCCGACCTCGGATAAGGACTTCGGCATGCAGGACGTTTCCAAGTTTTATCACTTGGCCAGCTATCACCAGTCCCAGGAATGCTTCGAAATCACCTTCAACAAGAAGAAGTTCGACTCCCTGTCGAAGGAGCATCAGGCCATCCTGCGGTACGCGTCCGAAGCGGAAAGCTCGAACTTCTATTGGAACAACACCCTTCGCTATGCCGATGACCTGATCAGCCTGCAAAAAGATTCCGGAGTCAAAGTGTTCCGCACCCCCGACTCCGTCATGGCCGAGCAGTTGAAGGCGTGGGATATCGTCGTCGACCGGATCTCCGCTGAGGATCCGTTCTTCGTCAAGGTGATCGAATCGCAAAAGGCCTATGCCAAGAAGGTCATGGGTTTCCTGCTTCTGAACTCGCCGGATTACGGCTTGGCATACAAGCACTACTTCGGCCCAGCCTATTGACATTTTAGCGAAGCCGAAAGGGTGAGACGACACTTCGGTGAGGGACAGCCATTTTGGCTGTCCCTCACACTTCTAGCGGCATCCATACAAATTCCTAATGGCTGGAGCCAGGTCCGTGACATCCATCATTCATTCCATCGAAAGCTTGAACATCTGGATCGGGCGGGCGTTCGGTTGGTGCATTCTTATTTTGACACTTTCCGTGTCTTACGAGGTGTTTGTTCGTTATGTCCTGAACTCCCCCACGGTCTGGGCCTTCGACATGATGGTGCAGATGTATGGGGCGTTGTTTCTGATGGCCGGACCTTACGCCCTGGCCCAGGACGCCCATGTGCGGGCGGACGTGATTCACCGGCTGATTCCTGTCCGCTGGCAGGCGCGGATCGATTTCATTTTGTACATTATTTTCTTTTTCCCGGGCATGTTCGCGCTGTTCTGGTATGGCGCGGAAATCGCCTCTGATTCCTGGCGCTATCAGGAAGTCAGCTGGAACAGCCCGGCGCGAATTCAGATATATTTCTTTAAGACCCTGATCCCGTTGGCCGGTGGATTGCTTATCCTGCAAGGCATTTCGGAATGCATGCGGTGCATTCTGGCGATGAAGACCAGCAGGTGGTTGCCGCGCATGGAAGACGCACGGGAGACGGAGGATATCTTGCGGGGGCAGGCTACAAAATTTGAGGCCTAATACCCTTTTAATTTTTCCCCCAACCGAATGACGGGACGCCCAGTAGGATGACAAACCCCGAAGTCGCTCTCTTGATGCTGTCCCTGTTCATTGTGGTGGTGTTGCTGGGATTCCCGGTGGCCTTCACGCTGGTCGCCATGGGCGTCGGCTTTGGTTACTACGCCTATTTCGAGGCGGGCAGCATCGAAACCATCGCTGATGTACTCAACAACAAGATCTTCTATCTGTTGAACCAGAACACCTATTCGGTGATGGAGAACGACACATTGGTCGCCATCCCGCTGTTCCTGTTCATGGGCTATGTGGTCGAGCGGGCCAATATCGTCAACAAGCTGTTTTATTCTCTGCAGATGGCGGCGCGTAATCTGCCCGGGTCTATGGCCGTCGCCTCGTTGATCACGTGCGCCGTATTTTCCACCGCGAGCGGTATCGTCGGCGCGGTGGTGACCCTGATGGGCCTGTTGGCGTTCCCCGCCATGGCCAAGGCCAACTACAACAAGAGCTTCGCGGCCGGTGTCATATGTGCCGGCGGCACGCTAGGTATCTTGATCCCACCCTCCATCATGCTGATCGTTTATGCGGCGATCGGAGAACTGTCGGTCTTGCGGCTCTATGCCGCGGCCGTGTTCCCGGGGCTCATCCTGGCCGGATCCTATATCCTCTATGTCATCATTCGGGCCACTCTCAATCCGTCGATCGCGCCCAAACCACAGGAAGAAGAAGTCCCGCCCAGGCATATCGTTTATTATCAACTGCTGACGTCCTTCGTGCCGTTGACCGTTCTCATCATGCTGGTCCTCGGGTCGATCCTGGGCGGCCTGGCGACTCCGGCGGAAGCGGCCGCCATGGGCGCCCTGGGCGGGCTCGTCCTGGCGATCGCCTATCGTTCGTTCAATTGGGAGATGCTCAAGCAATCCATCTACCTGACCGCCAAGGCCACCGCCATGGTCTGCTGGCTGTTTGTCGGGTCATGGACCTTTGCATCGGTGTTTTCCTACCTGGGCGGCCATGAGGTCGTTGAGCAATTCTTCCTGCATCTGGATCTGGCTCCCTGGCAATTCCTGGTCATTGTGCAGATCATCATCTTTCTTCTGGGCTGGCCGCTGGAATGGTCCGAGATTCTGATTATCTTCGTGCCGATTTTCCTGCCCATGTTGGACACGTTTGGCGTCAACCCGTACTTCTTCGCCATGCTGGTCGCGCTGAACCTGCAAACGTCGTTCCTCACGCCGCCCATGGCCATGTCGGCCTATTACCTGAAGGGGGTGTTGGGAAAAGCGATCGAGCTGATGCAGATTTTCAGGGGTATCATGCCTTTCCTCGGCATCGTGATCGCCGTCATGTTCCTGATGTACCAGTTCCCGGAGATTACGCTGTGGCTGCCCGACGCCCTGTTCGGCAAGTATATCCCCTGATCGGTTTGATGCCCGATATTGTGCGGCCGATCCGGGAAACAAGACGATGAATACAACGCAAGGCAACTGTAAGGCTCGCAAATATGGTCGATAAGATTTTCGGGCTCCTGGGATTCATATTGGTCGCCACGTTCGTTCTGGGCTTGGCCCATAGCATCTCTACCGGTTTTGCCGGTTTTTGGAGAGGGTTGCCATTTTGGGTGATCAGCGTGAGCATCCTGTCGCTGATTATCTATGACTATTGGGACACGTGCGTGCGGCGGAAATAAATTCTACCGTGCCCTGCCCGCCATCCGCATCGATTGCGGGCACCAGTCGCTGAACCCGCATCCCTGACGCATCGAAACCGACAACCGGGTGGCGTGAAGCTGCTGCCGCGGCGATAATGACTGTTCATGCAACCGCCGGGACGCGCGATCGATGAACCGCACATTCCGCCGCATCGCCGTCATCACCGGCGACCATGCCCTGCCCGATCCGACCAAGCGCGATGCGCGCTACAACGAGGAAGATTTCGTTACCCACGCGGCCATGGTGGCGGCCTTCGAAAGCCTGGACGGCTACGCGTTCGACTTTATCACCGACCATGGCGGGCTATTGGACCGGTTGCGTGCCGATCCGCCGGATCTGGCGGTCAATTTCTGCGACACCGGTTTCACCAATGTGCCGACAAAGGAGCTGCATATCCCGGTCCTGTTGGAGCTGCTCGATATCCCCTACACCGGCGCCCCGCCGGCGGCCATGGTGATGTGCTACGACAAGGCGATCGTGCGCCTGTTGGCGCAGGCGCACGGCGTGCCGGTGCCGCGCGAAGTCTTTATCGGGGCCGATATGCCGCTGGCGGACCTGCCCGATCTGTATCCGGCCTTGATCAAGCCGAATGCCGCCGACGGCAGCGTCGGCATCACCAAGGACGCGGTGGTCCGCGACCGGCCGGCCGCCATTCGCTATCTCGAGTGGCTGCGCGCCACCCTTCCCGGCCGCGATGCGCTGATGCAGGAATACCTGCCCGGCCCCGAATACGGCCTGGGCCTGATCGGCAACCCGGAAACCGAGATCATGTCCCTGCCGCCGCTGGAGGTGGATTTTTCCAAACTGCCGACCGGGCTCAACCCGATTCTATCGTTTGAATCCAAGGCGATTCCTGATTCGCCCTATTGGACCAACATCAAGTTCAAGCGCGCCAGGTTGCCCCAGGCCACCGAGACTGCGATGGTGAGCAGTGCGCGATCCATGTTCCGCCGGCTTGGATTGCGCGACACTGCGCGTTTCGACTTCCGCATCGCCGCCGATGGCGAACCCAAGCTTATGGAAGTCAATCCCAATCCGGCGTGGGCGAACGATGGCAAACTATGCTTCATGGCTGGATTTGCTGGCCTCGAGTACCGCGACATGTTGCGCTTGATCCTCGAGGCGGCAATCGCCCGACTTACGCGGCGGGTCGATTGAGCGGATTGCATCGGCGCGGCGCTCAACACCGCACGGTCGGCCGTCACACTCCCGCTTGCCCGCCATGGGCGGCGCTTGGCATGGCCGTTGTTCTTGCCGCGTGCAGCACCTTGCGCGATACCGGCCTGCTGCCGCCCGAGGATGCGGCGGCAGGCCCCGAGGCGAGTGCCGCGCCGGAACCGGAGAGCATCGGCACGCTGGCCTACACCGCCAAGATCACGGGCGTCACCGATGCCGGCCTTAAGGCGTTGCTCGATGGCACATCCCAGATCGTTGCCTTGCAACACCGGCCGGTGGCAGCACCCGGCACTTTGCGCCGCCGCGCCGAGGACGATGTGGAGCGTTTGCAGACGGCCCTGCGTTCGGAAGGATTCTATGCCGCCGAGGTTCGCACCGATCTCGACAGCGAGGCGGACCCGATGCAGGCCACCATCGAGGTGACGCCCGGGCCGCAGTATCTGTTGGCCGACTACGAAATCACCTTTACCGGCGCGTCGCCGCCGGAGGATGCGCTGCCGACGTTGGAGGATTTGGGCCTGCACATCGGCATCGCCGCGCGGGCGCCCGACATCGTCGCGGCACAACGGCGGCTGCTCGACGAGCTGGCGCGGCGTGGCTATCCCCTGGCCCGCGTCGTCGACCGCAAGACGATGATTGTCCATGCGCAGACCACCATGACCGTGGCCTTGACCGTGGATGCCGGTCCGGCGGCCCGCTTCGGCGCGGCATCGATCGAGGGGTTGGACAGGGTTCAGGAGAGCTATGTGCGCGACCTGCTGGCCTGGCAAGACGGCGCGCCGTACGACCGGGATGCGGTCGAGAAAAGCCGCACCGCGATATTGGCCACCGGCCTGTTCAACACCGTCGAGATCGCGCCCGCCGCAACCGTCGATGCGGGCGGTACGTTGCCCATGACCATCACCGTGGCTGAAGGCAAGCACCGCTCCCTCGGCTTTGGCGCCAATTATTCCACCAGCGAGGGCATCGGCGGCGAGATCTTTTGGGAGCACCGCAATCTTCTGGGGCGCAACGAAACCCTGCGCGTGAGTCTGACCGCCGCGGAGATTGAGCAGTCGATCAAGGCGCAAGGCCGCAAGCCCGGCTTCCTGCGGCCGGATCAATCCCTGCTGGCCGATGCGGCCCTGACCAATCGCAACACCGAAGCCTTCGATGAGCAAAGTATCGCCGGCAGCATCGGCGTGGAGCGCCCGCTGGGCGATGTCTGGCGGGCGACCGCCGGTGTTTCGGCCGAGTACAGCATTCTCACCGATGAAGAGGGCAAGGATACCTTTCAACTGTTCGGCCTGCCCGTCAGCGGCCGCCGCGATACCACCGATAGCCTGCTCGATCCGACGAGGGGCACACGGCTCAATCTGTCGCTGACTCCCTATGGCGGTAAAGGCGATGGTCCGTTGCTGTTCGCCGTGGCCACCGCCGGTGGCACCGCCTACACCGCCCTGGACGCGGACAAGCGGTTTGTTCTCGCCGGCCGCCTCAAGTTCGGCTCTCTGTTCGGCGAGGAAACCGCCAGTGTGCCCGCCAACAAGCGGTTCTATGCCGGTGGCGGCGGCTCGGTCCGCGGCTATGCCTTTCAAAGCGTCGGGCCTTTGGACGCGCAGAACGATCCCCTGGGCGGCCGCTCGCTGGTGGAGGTGAACGGCGAGGTGCGCATCCGGCTCACCGAGTCCGTGGGCATCGTCCCGTTCATCGATGGCGGCTCGGTGTTCGATACGTCCTATCCGGATTTCAGCGAGTCGTTCCTCTGGGCCGGCGGCCTGGGCGTGCGCTATTTCAGCGGCATCGGCCCCTTGCGCCTGGATGTGGCCGTCCCCATCAATAAACGAACCAGCGACGATTCTTTCCAATTCTACATCAGCCTGGGGCAGGCCTTTTGATATGGCGGTTCCGCGACCCATTGCGCACCGTCTGATCCGCGGCGGGGCCATCGGCCTTGCGGCCGTGGCCGTGGTCTCCGGGCTGGCCCTGGCGGCGGCCTACGGCTTGGCGCAAAGCGACGGCGGCCGCGCCTGGATCGCGCAGCGCCTGGCCGCGGCGCTGTCCACCCCCGGCGAGAGCGAGATTTCCATCGCGCGGCTGGAGCCGGGACTGCCCGGCGAGATTCGCCTGGCCGGCCTGTCCGTCGCCGATGGCGAGGGCACGTGGCTGTCGGTGGGCCGGGTGGCGGTCGACTGGCGGCCCTGGGCGTTGCTCTCCGGCGATCTGCACCTGACCGATGTGCGCGTTGACGATGTGCGCGTGGCCCGCGCGCCCCGGCCGGCGGATACCACCGCCGAAACGCCGGGCGGCCTTCCGATCCTGCCCTTGAACGTGACGGTGGAGCGGCTGTCCGTCGCCGATGTGGTCTTGGATGAGAGTGTGCTGGGCGAAGCCGCCGCTTTCCGCATCGCCGGCGAAGCCGCGGCTCGGGAGAACGGACAAATCGCCACCACCCTGCAGGTCGATCGCACAGACGGCGGCACCGGCGGGGCCCGCATCGATGCCCTGTTCGACCCGCACGCCGAGCGCCTGGAGCTGGATGTGGCGGTCAACGAGCCGGCCGGCGGCCTGATCGCCCGCGCCCTCGACGCGCCCGATCTGCCGGCCCTGACCGTCTATCTGGCGGGCGTCGGGCCGTTGACGGACTGGCACGGCGATCTGGCGGTCACCCTGGAAGACCTGGCCTCGGTCAAGGCAGCGTTGGCTTTGGCCCGCGACGATGGCCTGCGCTTCCGGGTGTCCGGCACCGCCGCCTCGACACGGCCCGCAGCCGGGCTGCCCTGGCGGCTGATGGCGGGCGACGTTTCCTTCGCGGCGGACGGCGCCTGGTCGGACCGGAGGGTCCTGACCCTGGCCCAGGCGCGCATGGAAAGCGATGCCGTCGACGTGCGCCTCGACGGCCGTCTGGCCGCCGCCGATCTCGGCCTCGATGGCCGCATGGGCGTCCAAGTGAAGGACCCGACGCTGCTGGCCGTCCTCCTGCCCGACTCGCGCGCCGAGGAACTGACCATCGAGGCCGAGGCCAGCGGGCCGCTGTGGCATCCGAAGCTCACCGTGGCCCTGGCGGCGGACCGCTTGACGATACCCGGCTGGGACGCGCGCGGCCTGGGCGCCAGGCTGACCGCAGCGCCCGATGGACCCATGAACCGCCCCGGTGCACGCGCCGCCATCACCCTGGCTGGCACCATCGAGGATCTGGCCGCCGCCGATCTGGCGGACGTGGAGCCGCTGCTCGGACGCCGCTATGCCTGGGATGTGGCTGGCGATCTGGATGTGAGTACAAGCACTTTCACGGCCAGCGATCTGGCCGTGCATGCAGGCCCGGTTACGGCCAACGGACCTGCCACGGCACACTTGCTAAGCGGTGAGATCGAGACGGCCCTGCGCATCGTCGTCTCCGATCTGGCCGGCCTCGGTCCCCTCCTGGACATGGGGGTGCAGGGACGCGCCGAGGGGGACGCCCGCCTATCGGTCCTCGATTATGGCTCAACGATCGCCATCTCGGTGCGCGGCCATCTTGCGGACCTGCGGGTCGACGATCCGATCGCCGATGCCCTGCTCGCCGGCCGGGCCGAGGTGTCAGGCGATCTGACGCTGCCGGGGAACGGCCGCTTGGAAATGCGCAACATCGTCCTCGAGTCACCCGCCGCCAAGCTGACCGGCGCGGCCGATCTGACCAGCCGGTATCGCCAGGTGCAAGCGACCTACGAAGTGCGCATCGCCGATGCCAACGTGCTGTCGTCGGCCCTGGGCGCGCGCATGGCCGGTCAGGCCGTAGTGACCGGCACAGCGGAGGGACTGGCCCGCAATCCGGCGTTCGCCGGCCGGATCGAAGTCGACACGGCGCGCATCGAAGGAGTTGATCTGGGCCGTTTGGAGGCGGACGTGCGCGCGGAAGATCTCACCGGCGATCCGCGCGGTGCGGTCGCCTTCACCGCCACCGCACCGGTTCGCGATCTGGCCGGCAGCGCCGATTTTGTGGTGGCCGGCCGGGCGGTTCGCCTGACCGCTCTGCGCCTGGGCGGGCAAGGCACCTCAGCCAACGGCGAATTGACCATCCCGTTCAGCGGCGCGCCGATGACCGGGACTGCCGCCATCGACATCGCCGATCTGGCACCTTGGCTGATCCCCGCCGGGATCGACGCGGGCGGCGCCGGGACGGCGAAGGTTCGGCTGTCCGCCAGCGGAGCGCGGCAGGTCGCGGATGTGGATGGCACGATCACGAACCCGGTCTGGCGCCAGGCCAACGGCACCGCCGTGACCGCCGAACAGGCCGCCGTCACCGGCCGCATCGACGATCTGCTGGGCACCCGCGCCGGGCGACTGTCCGTTCATGCCGCGCATGTGGCCGCGGGCGATGCGCGCCTGGCCAGCCTTTCCGCCGAGGCCACCGGCGATCTTCGCCAGGCGGACGTGCGCTTGACCGCCGAGGGCACGTGGCGCGGCCCACTGTCCCTGCAAGCGGGTGGCCGGGTGCGGTTGGAGGAGAATGGATGGTCCGTCGATCTGACCGGCGCCGAAGGCCGCGTCCTGGGTCAACCGGTCGCCTTGCAGGCCCCGGCCACGGTCGCCAGCCAAGGCAAGGCCACGACCTTAAGCCCGCTTGAACTGGCATTCGGTAACGCCCGCTTGCGCCTCGAAGCGCATGTGGATGCCACGCGCATCGCCGCCGAGGCGCGGCTCGACGATCTGGACTTGAACACCCTCGCCGACTTGTGGCCGGAGGCGGCGCTGGCCGGCGATGTGAGCGGCACGGTTTCCATCGCCGGGTCGCGCGACAATCCCGCCGGCACCGGGCGCCTGAGCGCCACTAACGTGAAGACGGAAGCGGCGGCGCAGGCGCCACCGGTGGGCGTCGACGTCACCGCCGACTGGCGCGATGGCCGGTTGCAGGTCGCCGGCCGCATCACCGGCACGCCCGAGCGCGATGCGGAACTGGCGGCAGATGTGCCGTTGCAGCTCGATGCCGAAACCTTGGCCCTCCACCTGCCGGCCGATGCACCGATCACCGGCCACGCGGCGTGGCATGGAGAGATGGCGTCGATTTTGCCGCTGTTGCCGCTGGATGGGCATAGCCTCACCGGCGCCGCCGCATTGGATGTCAAGCTTGCCGGCAGCCTGGCGGCACCGCAGGTTTCCGGCCAGATCAAGCTGACCGGCGGCGCCTATGAGAACTTCGACACCGGCACCATCTTGAAGGA
Organism: Kiloniellales bacterium; assembly: GCA_036397065.1. Taxonomy (GTDB): domain Bacteria; phylum Pseudomonadota; class Alphaproteobacteria; order Kiloniellales; family J153; genus JAJFGI01. The sequence goes on from DASWJP010000120.1 coordinate 24,685, forward strand.
TGTGGCGCTGCGCATCGATCTGGACGATGACCGCGCCGTGTTGTCCGAGTTTCAGGCCACCGACGGCCGCGGCGGACGGCTTTCGGCCAGCGGCCAGGTGGCGCTGGATCCGGCGCGCATGTATCCCTTCAACTTGGAGACCGAGGCGGCCACGCTGGCCGTCGTGCACCGGGACGATGTCACGGCGGTGGCCTCCGGCACGGCGACGTTCGCCGGCGATCTGGACCAGGCGTTGCTGCGCGGTGCCATCACCACCGATACCATCGAGGTTCGAATCATCGATCGCCTGCCCGCCGAGGTGGTGGTCCTCGACGTGGTTGAAACCGGTACGACCGGCAAGATCGCGGCGGCCAAACCGGCCGAAGACAAAGCCGGCGGCGGGCTGCCTGTGACTCTGGACATGGGTCTTTCCATGCCGCGCCGAGTTTACGTGCGCGGCCGCGGCCTGGAGTCGGAGTGGGCCGGCGCGGCCAAAGTCATCGGCACCGCGGGCACACCTCTCATCGAAGGGGAGTTGCGTCTGGTGCGCGGCCAGATGACCGTGCTCTCCAAGACCTTTCGCCTGACCAAGGGGACCGTAAGCTTTCCCGGCGGGGAGCAGATCGTACCGGCCCTGGATGTGACCGCGGAACACAAAGCCAAGGACCTGACGGTCACCGCGCGGATCAGCGGCCCGGCCACCAATCCGACGGTCACCTTGGCCTCGCTGCCGCCGTTGCCGCGGGACGAGATCGTCTCCCGCGTGCTCTTCGGCAAGGCGGCGACACAGTTGAGCGCACTGGAAGCGGCACAGCTCGGCGCCGCGGTGGCCGAGCTGTCCGGCACCGGCGGCGGCGCCGGGCAGATTCTCGATTTCGCCCGTACCTTTCTGGGCGTGGACGTGCTGCGCGTGGATACGGCCACCGCCGATGATGCCGCTGGTCCGGGTGTCGAGGCCGGCAAGTACTTGCGCGACGATGTCTATGTCAGCGTCAAGAAGGGCGTGACCGACGAAAGCGGCTCCGTCGGTGTCGAAATCGAGCTGACCCCGAACATCTCGGTGGAAAGCGAGACCGATTCCACCGGGCAAAGCGACATCGGCATCAAATTCAAGTGGGACTACTAGCGGCGCCGGCTCTGCCGAGCTAGATTGCCGGAAATTTTGCAGGATCGCGGGCACCGCCCCGTTTCCTCACAATCGAGATCATTCCGCATGGACATTTACCTGCCGGTCGCCGGCATTTCCGAGAATCTTCTGCTGATTCTCGGCCTTGGCGGGGTGGTGGGCCTGCTTTCGGGCATGTTCGGGGTCGGCGGCGGATTCCTGCTGACGCCGCTGCTCATGCACATCGGCATTCCGCCCCCGGTCGCCGTTGCCTCTGCCGCCAACCAGGTGGTCGGCGCCAGCGTGTCCGGTTGCCTGGCGCATTTGCAGCGGCGCAACGTGGACGTGAAGATGGGCGTGATCCTGCTGATCGGCGGGTTGGCGGGCTCGTCCGCCGGTGTCTTCCTGTTTCAGGTGCTGCGCGCGGCCGGTCAGATCGATCTGACCATTTCTCTGTCCTACGTGCTGCTGTTGGGCACCATGGGCACGTTCATGCTGGTCGACGGTCTGCGCCTCTATTTCCGGCGGCGCGGCGGCCGGGCACCGGCGCGCCGCCGCGGTGTCCATCACCACACCTGGATCCACCGGCTGCCGTTGAAAATGCGCTTCCGCCGATCGGGGCTGTATATCAGCTCTTTGGTTCCGGCCGGGGCCGGCTTTCTGGTGGGTATGCTCTCGGCCATCATGGGTGTCGGCGGCGGCTTCATCATGATACCGGCAATGATCTATCTGATCGGCATGCCAACCTCGGTGGTCATCGGCACCTCGCTGTTTCAGATCATCTTTGTCAGCGCCAACGTGACCTTCCTTCAGGCCGTCACCAACCAGACCGTGGATGCGCCCTTGGCGCTGCTTCTGCTGATTGGCGGCACCATCGGCGCGCAAATCGGCACCCGCATGGGGGCCAAGCTGAAGGTCGACGAGTTGCGTATTCTATTGGCGGTGATGGTGCTGCTGATGAGCGCCAAGGTCTTTGTCGATCTGACGGTCGCGCCCGTGGACGTGTATTCCCTGGGTGGCGGTATCTTCTGAGCGGGCTCGGCGGGTACTTCGCACTTGGCTCGGTTCGGCGGCCACGCAGCCATAGTGCCAGCGGCGAGGCCACGCCGGGTGGATGGTGGTCCCGACCGTCGGCGAGGCGGCTCAGATGTGACTTTTCAACAGGTTGTCCTCGGCGGCGACCGGCCAGTATAGCGCACCAGCCCCATCACAAACGTAAAATATCCTTAAGAATTAAAGCCTTGACATTAGCCCGGCGAATGGGCATTTAACCGCATAAGAATACTCTTGATCGCGCGATTTGCGGCCAGCCTACCGGGCGCACCTCATCTCGAGACCATTCCCCGAAATTTTCCGTTTGCTCCAGGTGCGCGTGGAAGGCGGTAACGCGCAGTGCGGCGTTCGTGTGCCCGGATGGGCCCGCGCCGCTTGGCGCAGAAGGACACTTTTTAATCGTGACGAATTCAACTTTCGCGGATCTCGGCATCGCCGAACCGCTGCAACGAGCCTTAAAGGCCGAAAACTACACCGCCCCGACGCCGATCCAGGTGCAGGCGATTCCCGCCCTGCTGGCCGGCAAGGACCTGCTGGGCATTGCCCAGACCGGCACCGGCAAGACGGCGGCCTTCGCCCTGCCCATCCTGCAACACCTGGCCGCCCGGCATGACCACGCCAGCCGCGGCGCGGCCCGGGCATTGATCCTGGCGCCGACGCGCGAGCTGGCCATTCAAATCGGCGATGCGATCAAGGTTTATGGGCGGCACTACAGCCTGCGCCATACGGTCATCGTCGGCGGCGTCGGCCAGCAGCCGCAGGTGCGCGCCATGTCCCGCGGCGTCGATATCCTGATTGCCACGCCGGGCCGCCTGCTCGATCTGATGAACCAGGGCCATGTCCGCCTCAAGACGGCATCGATCCTGGTTCTTGACGAGGCCGACCGCATGCTCGACATGGGCTTCATTCGCGACGTGCGCAAGATCGTCGCCGCCCTGCCCCGCGAACGGCAGTCGCTGTTGTTCTCCGCCACCATGCCCGCCGATGTGGCGCTGTTGGCGGATACGATCCTGCGCAATCCGGTCCGCGTCGAGATTTCCCCCAAGGAAGTCACGGTCGACAAGGTCGAGCAGCACGTCTATTTCGTCGATGCGCCCAGCAAGCGCGCTCTTCTGATCGACCTGTTGCGCGATCCGGCGCTGGCCCGGGTGATCGTTTTCACCCGGACCAAGCACGGTGCCAACCGGGTTTCCGAGCAGGTGGACAAGGCCGGCATCAGCACCGAAGCCTTGCATGGCAACAAATCCCAGGGCGCCCGCCAGCGCGCGTTGGATCGGTTCCGCGCCGGCCACGCCCGCGTCCTGGTCGCCACCGATATCGCGGCCCGCGGCATCGACGTGGACGGCATCACCCATGTCATCAACTTCGAGCTGCCGAACGAGCCGGAAAGCTATGTGCATCGCATCGGCCGCACGGCGCGGGCCGGCGCCGCCGG
>DASWJP010000121.1:0-16408 GCA_036397065.1 Kiloniellales bacterium
TATTAGATATTTTTGACTATTCATTCATATTTTTTCCGTATGTTTCCGCCCATGCGAACCGAGCCCCAGCAACGCGCATATGATCTTTCCCACATCGAGGTTGTTGTCGTCGATGACTGCCCGATCGTTGTGAAACTGCTGGGCATGATGCTGAACTCGATGGACATCAGGAAGGTGTATAGCACCACGGATCCCGTGTACGCCCTGAAGGTGATCTTCGAGACCCGGCCCCATCTCGTGATTACAGATTTACTCATGGATTCGATTGACGGTCTGTCGCTCGCGAAATCGATCCGCTTCTGCCGGGACGATGAGCTTCGCTGTACACCTATTTTTATCCTGACCGGATTCACGGACAAGGAACATGTGATCCAGGCGCGCGATGCCGGGGTCAATGAAGTGCTGGCAAAGCCCTTGTCCACCAGAAGAATCTATCAGCGCATCTGCAACCTCATAGAGCGGCCGCAGAAGTTCGTCGAAACGGTTTCCTACTTCGGGCCCGAGCGGCGGCTTATGCAGGAGAACATTGCGAATTCAGACCGGCGAACAAGGCAGGCCGCCGCGCACGGCCCCGAACACCGGCATATCGATGTTGACTGAGGGTCGAGGACCAAGTGACCCACCATCCGGCGAGTGAGGGGATGGCAATGAGCAGCACCAGTGCAGAAAAGGTCTATTCACCGCGGAATCGGATCGCGGATGTTGCCAGCCCCGATGGCGGGCCGGATCTCGAAACGATTCTGGCCCGGGTCAAGGCCGGCATCGAGGAACTTGCGCAGGAATACCTGGGCGAAGCGCAGGACGAGCTGGCGGAACTGAGCGTCTGTGTCAATTTGGCGCAGACCTCGGCCGGTGCGGAACAAAGCGCGGCGATCAATCGCATCTTTCGCATCAGCCATGATCTGAGAGGGGTCGCTGGGTCTTTCGATTACCCGCTGATGACTCAAATCGGATCGTCGCTGTGCAGCATGATCGAAAAAACGGACACGTTTGGCCCGCTCGAAATTGCGGTCATAGATCTGCACGTGGGCGCGATGCAAACGATCATGTCGAATCGCATGACCGGCGACGGGGATGCCAAGGCACGCGAAATGATCAGCGGGATCGATGCGGTGGTGAGAAAATACGCCGAAAAAACCCCGGACCGGTAGGGCACGCCAGCTTCTCGGGCATCGAACCGGTAGGCCGTGCGCCGAGGCTCGCCGTTTGACGCAAAACCGGCCTGATCCACCGAAAAACCGCCGCCCGAGGCACATCCCCGGCCTATTCCATCCACACGCACAGCCCGCACCCGGGTAGTGGGTCAGTTTGAATTTAGGACCTTTGGCCCGCCGGCCTGTTCTTCGGAGCGTCTGCGATCAATCCATACGCGTTCAAGTCGCTTTCGCGTATTGGGGTCGCTATCGCAGGTTTCCAGAACTACGACCGACACTTCCAACCCTTCGTCATATGCTCGCCGTAGAGCATGATGGATCGGACGATATTTCTTTGTCGGGTCGCCGTGCCACGGAAGTCCCTCCATCATTCGCCGCACATTGTTCGGATAATTGCCGATACGGCTGTGCAACTCCCGCGCTTTGCCCACGTAGATTCCTATTCCTTCGATCCTCCACTCGTAGATGCCCGCGAGCTTCGTATCGAACGACGCGTCAATTTGCCGAGTATACCAATTCTCTCTGAGAGTGATCCTCAAGGCTGCTTCCTCCTGTATGGCCCGCGAACCAAAGGTCCTAAATTCAAACTGACCCACTACCCGCACCCGCCCCGCCTTGCGCCCTGAGCGGGTAGTCGCTATCTCTCTAGCATCCCATTCTCAAGGAAAGCGGCCGATTCGGGCCGGGTTTGCCATGGCGACGACGCAGCATAGCAAGGTTCTCATCCTCGGCTCCGGGCCGGCCGGGTATACGGCGGCGGTTTATGCGGCGCGGGCCAATCTGGCGCCGCTGCTGATCCAGGGCATCCAGCCGGGCGGGCAGCTTTCGATCACCACGGATGTGGAGAATTACCCGGGCTTCGCCGAGGCCATCCAGGGCCCCTGGCTGATGGAGCAGATGCAGGCTCAGGCGGAACACGTGGGCACCAAGATCGTCAGCGATACCATCGTGGCGGTCGATCTGCACCAGCGGCCGATTCGCTGCACCGGGGATTCGGGCACGATCTACACCGGCGATACCCTGGTGATCGCCACCGGCGCCCAGGCGCGCTGGCTCGGCCTGGAGAGCGAGACACAATTCCGCGGCTTTGGCGTTTCCGCCTGTGCCACGTGCGACGGCTTCTTTTTCAAGGGCAAGCCGGTGGCCGTGGCCGGCGGCGGCAACAGTGCCGTGGAGGAGGCCCTGTTCCTGACCAATTTCGCCAGCAAGGTGACCCTGGTCCACCGCCGCGATTCCTTGCGCGCGGAAAAGATCTTGCAGGACCGCCTGTTCAAGAACCCCAAGATCGAGGTGGTCTGGGACCATGTGGTCGAGGCCATCGAGGGCAGCGCCCAGCCGCCCGGTGTGACCGGCGTGCAGCTCAAGAATGTAAAGACCGGTGCCATGCGCACCCTGCCCGTCGACGGCCTGTTCGTGGCCATCGGCCATGACCCGGCCACCAAGCTGTTCGTCGGCCAGCTCGACATGGATGCGCAAGGCTATATCCGCACCCGGCCGGATTCGACCGCGACCAATATTCCCGGCGTGTTCGCCGCCGGCGATGTGAAGGACAAGATCTTCCGCCAAGCGGTCACCGCCGCCGGCATGGGCTGCATGGCCGCCTTGGAGGCGGAACGTTATCTCGCCGGGCACGAGTCCGCCGGGGCGCAAGCCGCCCAGTGATAAGGTCTCGGACCATGCCCCCTCCGGACCAGAAAAACCCGGCCTTGGAGGATACCTCCGCTGTCCCGCAAGGCCGCGCCCTGGCGGCCGGCATCATGGATTGGGACAAGCTGCGTATTTTTCACGCGGTCGCCGAGGCCGGCAGCTTCACCCACGCCGGCGAGCTGCTCAATCTCAGCCAGTCGGCCGTCAGCCGCCAGATCAGCGCCCTGGAAAACAGCCTCAACGTGCCCCTGTTCCACCGCCATGCGCGCGGCCTGATCCTGACCGAACAGGGCGAGCTGTTGTTCCGCACGGCGCACGAGGTGTTCGGCAAGCTGGCCATGACGGCGGCGCAGCTCAGCGAAAGCAAGGACCGCCCGTCGGGGCCGCTGAAGATCACCACCACGGTGGCCTTCGGCTCCACCTGGCTGGCTCCGCGCATGCACGAATTCCTGGATATCTACCCCGAGGTCGAGGTGAACCTGCTGCTCACCGACCAGGAGCTGGATCTGTCCATGCGCGAGGCGGATGTGGCCGTGCGCCTGTCGCCGCCGCGCCAGGCGGATCTGATCCAGCGGCACTTGTTGACCGTGCACATGAACATCTATGCCTCACCCGGCTATATCAAGAAGCATGGGGCGCCCCTGAACGCCGCCGATCTGGATAACCACCGTATCGTGGTGTACGGCGAGGATATCCGGCCGCCGGTGCCCGACGTCAACTGGCTGCTGCGGGTGGGCAGCGAATCCGGGAAATTGCGGCGGCCGTCGCTGACCGTCAACAATGTCTATGCGATCATGCGGGCGGTGCAATCCGGGGCCGGCCTCGGCGCCCTGCCCGAATTCATGGGCCAGGGCCTGACCGATCTGGTCCAGGTGCTGCCGGAGCTTGAGGGGCCGCAGCTGGATGCCTATTTCGTCTATCCGGAGGAGCTGCGCGCCTCGAAAAGAATCCAGGTTTTCCGGGATTTCCTGCTGCGTAAGGTCGCCGAGTCAAACTTCTGACGGTGCCGGGAGCCTGCCGTTCGGGCTAGATATGCAAATTGCGCATATCTTCCCTGCCCTTTTTTGACTAGCAACCGGCAACGAATCTCCTATCTAATGTATTGGTGCTGCGTTGCAGCATACTGACCTGGCTGCGGAGCGTTTACGTTTTGCGCCGGGTCCACGTCTCCCAGACGTGAAGCCTCCCTGTTAAACTTGCCGGACCTTCGCGGTCCGGCATTTTTCTTTTCGGTCCATCGGGCCGGAATTTTCAGGGCTGGGCTGCCGCTCACATGTAGAGTTTTTCGCCGTCCATGCCGGAATACAGACCGGCAACGAATTCGCCATAGCCGTTGAAGAGCTGCGTCTCCAGGTTCTGATCCTGGCCCAGCACACGCTCGCTGGCTTGGCTCCACCGGGGATGGGGGACGTTGGGATTGACGTTGGCCCAGAAGCCATACTCCGTCGGCGCAATCTCCTCCCAGAACGTCCTTGGCCGCTGATCGGTGAATTCGAAGGTGACGATGCTTTTCACCGACTTGAAGCCGTATTTCCACGGCACCGCCAGGCGCAAGGGAGCGCCGTTCTGTTTCGGCACCGGCTTGCCGTACAGGCCGGTGGCGATGAAGGCCAGCTCGTTGGTGGCCTCGGCCATGGTCAGGCCCTCGACATAAGGCCAGGGATACCACGAGGCTTTTTGCCCGCTCGCCACCTCCGGATTCTGGAAGGTCACCATCTTCAGATACTTGGCCGAGCCCAAGGGCCGCGCCAGATCGACCAGGGATTTGAGGGTGAAGCCGCTCCACGGCACCGCCATGGACCACGCCTCGACACAGCGGTGGCGATAGAGCCGCTCTTCCAGCGGCAGCTTGGCCAGCAGGTCGTCGATCTCCAGCTCCATGGGTGTCTCGACCATGCCGGCGATCGCCACCCGCCAGGGGCGAATCGGCAGGTCCTGGGCTTTCTTCCAGATATTCTTGGACGAGCCGAACTCGTAAAAATTGTTGTAGGTCGTGGCCAGTTCTTCGGGCGTGATATCCCGGTCCAGGACATAGCGCGGGTTGCGCATCACCGGGTACATCGAGGCCGAGGGATCGGCCATGCCGGCCGCATCGCTGGTCCCGGCGGCAGCCATCTGCGCGCTCGGGCTCGGTGCCTCGTCGCAAGCCGCCAGAAGCCCGGGTGCGGCCAGGAGGATGGGACCCGTGGCGGCGGCCTTGAGCAGGCGCCGGCGGTCGCGGAACACATGTTCCGGGGTTGCCGCGGATTCGGGTAGCTCCCAACCCCGTTTGATCTTGATCAGCATGGCGCATCTCCCGTTGCCGGCCGGAATAGGCTTCCGGTTCCACATAAGGAGTCGCGGCGCCCTTGGCAAATCAACGAAACGCGAGGAGCGGCGGAAAAGGCCGGATTCCGGCCGATTCAGTCGCCGTGGCCGACGATCACCCCGTCCCGATACAGGAAATCGTCGATCTGTTCGGCGAAATCCTCGTTATTGCGCCGCAGCCATTCGAGAACCATGCACGCATGCTCCATTTCCTCGCGCATGTTGTGCAGCAGAATCTCCCGCAGTTCCGGGTCTTCGCAATCGTCCGCCCGCTGGCGGTACCAATCGACCGCCTCCAGCTCCTCGATCAGCGAGGAGATGGCCTGGTGCAGGGACAGTGTTTCCTCGCTCAACCGCTCGCGCGGGGCGTGCAGGGATTCGCTCGACATTTATTAACCCTCGTTTCGCGCCAGTAAGTCCGGCGGTTGATTTCATCCGTTCAGTGTTCCGCCGACTCTTGCTGCGACTGAATCACCCGATCCGCCAGTTTGCCCGTCAACTCGTGCAGATGATCGAATGACCAGTCGAAGCTGCCGACCCCGAAGGTCAGCGAGCGCAATTCGACGATCAGGTCCATCAACTCCGCCTGAGGCATGTTGCACATGACCTCGTCCCAGCCCTCCCAGCCGGCCTTCGGCGCCATGCCGAGAATATGCCCGCGGCGGCCGCTGATCAGGCCGTGCGTCTTGGCGGTGAATTCGGATGGGACTGAAATCGTCACGTTGTAGATGGGCTCGAGCAGAACCGGATCGCAATTCGGCATTCCTTCCGACATGGCCAGCCGGCCGACGGTCTTGAACGCCATATCCGAGCTGTCGACCGCGTGAAACTGCCCGTCATACAGCGTCACCGCCACATCGACGACGGGAAAGCCCAGAGGTCCGCGCTGCAGATAATCCTTGGCGCCGTGTTCCACCGCCGGGATGTATTGCCTGGGCACCGAACCGCCGACGATCTTGTCGGTGAAACGGAACCCCTGGCCGCGCGGCAGCGGTTCGATTTCCACGTGTACATCGCCGAACTGACCATGGCCTCCGCTCTGCCGCTTGAAGCGGGAATGCTGGCGGCAGCTCTTGCGGATGGTTTCCTTGTAGGCGGTCAGCGGCCGCTGAATCTCGACCTCGACGTTAAATCGGCTTTTCAGCTTCTCCAGGGCGATCTGCAAATGGATTTCGCCCTGTCCCCACAACAGCATCTGCTTGGTATCCGCGTTGTGCTGGAGCGAGAGGGAGCCGTCTTCCTCGATCAGCTTGGCGATGCTGCCGGTCAGCTTGACGTCGTCCTGCCGGTTCTTCGGCACAATGGCCAAGGCATACACGGGACTGAGGGACACCGGCCATTGCATGCCCGACTCCGGGTTGCGGCCGGCGGCGGTGAGCAAATCGCCACAATGCAGCGACTCCAATCGGCCAAGCGCCACCAGATCGCCGGGGCCCGCCTCGGCGGTTTTTTGATTCTCCGCGCCCATCAGGCGGTAGAGGCCGGAGAGTCGCTCGTCGCCGATGGTCATGCCGTCGTTGACCGTCCCGCGCCAGACGCGCGCCACCGCCACCTTGCCGGTGTGCGGTTGGTGCAACACGCGGATCACGGAGGCCGCCAGATCGCCGTCCGCCGGCACCCCCAGGCGCGCGGCGGTAACCGCCGGCGCCGGCGCCTCATGGCGCAGCGCCTTCCACAGTCGGGTGATGCCGTTGCCCTGTTCCGCCGAGCCGAAGAGAACCGGTACGATCAGATCCTGCTGCAGATCCTTGGTGAGCTGGTCATAGACTTCGCTCGTCGCCGGAACCTTGTCTTCGATCAGTTGCTCCAGCAGCGTATCGTCGAAATCGGCCAGGGATTCGAGCATCTCCTGGCGCGCTTCGCCCTCGCGTGCCTTCACCGACTCCGGCAACTCCATCAGTTCGGACGGCGCGGTGCTGCCATACTTGTAGGCGCGCTCGCTTGCCAGATCGACAAAACCGGTGACCTCATCGCCCTCGCGGATCGGCACCTGCCGCAGCACCAGCGGCCGCGAGGATACGGCCTGCAAGGCCTCCAGCAGCTCGCGCACGCGGGTGGTCGCCTTGTCCATCTTGTTGACGAACAGGATGTGCGGAATCTTGTAGTCATCGAGCATCTTGAACAGGGGCGCCAGGGTCACGGCGCGGGCGATCTCGGGCTCGGCCACGACGATGGCCACATCGGCGGCCATCAGCGCGGTGTTGCGGTCATGCACCAGCTCGACCGAGCCGGGGCAATCGACCAGCGACCAGCGCTCGCCCAGATACTCGCAATTCGCGAAATTGGGTTCCACGCTCATCTGCCGGGCACGCGCCTCCGGCGAAGCGTCACCCACCGTATTGCCTTGCGTGATCGACCCCTTGCGATGGGTCGCCCCCGCCTCCAGCAGCATGGCCTCCAATAATGTGGTCTTGCCGCTGGTGTACGGACCAACGAGCACGGCGCAGCGCGCCGCAGATACCTCCCGAGCCGTCATCTGTCCCTCCCGTCTATCAGCCGATCGACGATCCAAGGGCCGAACCCGTGAGGGCTCTGCGCCCCGCTGGGGACCATGTTTTCAAACTCCGGGCGAGGCGGCAACAGGAAACGCCCAAGGCCAAGCGGGTGGACCCAAAATCGTGGGAACCCTCATCCAGAGGGTTAACGCCATCAAGAACAAAGAGAGAACATTTGCCAGCGCTTCGGCTTCGCCCGGGACAATCGCCTTACCGGCATGCCGGCACGAGACAAAGGCCTGGGCTCGTGGCGGAACGCGAGGGCTACCACCCCGCGCCTGTTTTGGTGCTAGGATGGTTGAAAGGAACGGCTGGCGCCTTCAGATCCGCAAGCGCGAATCTCAGAAAAAGTATCGGGCACGCCGGATCCTTACCTTGGGAGGACTTGCTATGTGTCGGATTTTCGCCGGGCAGGACCCGGCTACCTATGCCTATGTTGCGCGTTCGATCCGTCTGGACGGTCACGCCACCAGCATTCGGCTCGAAGTCGCGTTTTGGAACATTCTCGATGAAGTCGCCAGCCGCCAGGATCTGACGACGCCGCGGTTTCTCTCCATGCTCTACGACGAGGTGCTTCAACTGCATGGCAGTATCGCGAATTTCTCCTCGCTGCTGCGCGTGGCTTGTGTGCTGTATCTCAAGCACCCGGAGGTGTTCGCCGGTCTGCCGTCGGCCTTGCCGCGTGCCCTGACCCCGGCTGTCGCGGAATCACTTGAGCCGCGGCGGTCAGCAGTTATCGCGTGATGTAGTACGTGACTACCACCACTCGATAGCCGCCAAGCGTTAGCCTTGTTCATCCGGTCCATGGGCGGGACGCGGCAGGCAGCGCGCGGGGGTCTCGATGGCCAAGGCGATCCACAGCATGATCCGGGTTCTGGACCTGGATCGCTCGATCGAATTCTACGACAAAGCCTTCGGGCTCAAGATCGCCGATCGCTTTGATTTCGACGATTTCGCGCTGGTCTATCTGCGCAATGCCGAAAACGACTTCGAGATCGAGCTGACCCTCAATCGCGGCCGCCGCGAACCGTACACCCATGGCGACGGGTATGGACACATCGCCGTCTGTGTCGGCGATCTGGACGCCGAGCACGAGCGCTTCCGGGTGCGCGGCCTGACACCCGGCGATATCAAGGAGTTTCATCGTCACGGCGCGCTGATGGCGCGCTTCTTTTTTGTTCAGGACCCGGACGGATACAAGATCGAAGTCTTGGAAACGCACGGCCGTTATCGCTGAGGCGAAGCCGTCGGCGAGGAAAAGAAATCGGCTGGGCGACCCGGGCACAAGCTTTACGGCATAGGAGGAAACGTCATGAGTAAAAAAGGATTAAACCGCCGCCAGTTCCTACAAACCAGCAGTCTCGCGGCGGCGGGGGTGGCGGCAACCGCATCCGGCGCGGTGCTGATTGCGCCGGATGGAGCCTGGGCGCTGCAACTCAACGCGTTCGACGAGCACACAGCCAGAACCCTTCTGGTCATGTCGCGACGGATCTATCCGCACGAGTCGCTCGGTGACATGTACTATGTACCCGTTGTCGAGGCCCTGGACAGCGCCGCAAATACTGACAAGGACCTCAATAAGTTGATGACCGAGGGCGTGGCCGGGCTCGATTCCGCCATGAGCCTCAAGTGGGTCGACCTCTCCGAAGGCAGCCAACTGAAAATTCTGACCGGCATGCAAGACGGCGCCTTCTTTCAGAAGGTGCGCGGTCAGGCGGTGGTCTCGCTCTACAACAACCCGCTCGCCTGGCGGCACTTCGGTTACGAGGGGCCGTCCTACGAATACGGCGGTTATCTCCATCGCGGCTTCGACGATCTCAAGTGGCTGCCACAGCCATCCGAAGACGCCAGTCCCAAAGCCGGCTGATCAGGGGAGCGTAATATCATGGCAACAATAGACCTTACAGATTCGACCCCGGTCGTCGTGATCGGATCCGGCGCCGGCGGCGGCACATTGGCCAACGAGCTGTGCCAAAAGGGCATCAAGGTCGTCCTTTTGGAGGCTGGCAAGCGCGAATCGACCGAGAGTTTTCAGAACGACGAATGGGCATCGTTCGGACAGATTTCCTGGCTCGACAAGCGGACCACCTCGGGCTCCTGGCAAGTCGCGAAGGATTTTTCCGGACTGCCGGCGTGGATTTGCAAGACGGTCGGCGGCTCGACCACCCATTGGGCCGGTGCCTCGCTGCGCCTGCAGGAGCACGAGTTCAAGGCCAAGAGCACCTACGGTGCCATTGAGGGCGCCAACCTTCTCGACTGGCCGCTCACGCTCAAGGAGCTTGAGCCTTACTACGATAAGGCCGAGGACAAGATGGGCACGACCCGGACCCATGGCATTCCGGGGTTGCCCGGCAACAACAACTTCAAGGTGATGTACACCGGCGCCAAACGCCTCGGTTACAAGGGCGTGCACACCGGGCGCATGTCGATCAATAGCCGGCCCCGCGACGGCCGGGATGCTTGCTGGCAGATCGGCTTCTGCTTCCAGGGTTGCAAGTCGGGCGCCAAGTGGTCGACCCTCTATACCGAGATTCCCGCGGCGGAAGAGACCGGCAACCTCGACCTGCGGCCGCAGGCGCAGGCCCTCAAGATCGAAACCGATGGCAACGGCAAGGTGAGCGGCGTGCTTTACGCCGATAAGGACGGCAAGCAGCAGGTCCAGAAAGCCCGTGCCGTTTGCGTCGCCGGCAACTCGATCGAAACACCGCGCCTGCTGCTCAACTCGGCCGGCGGTAAATTCCCGGATGGCTTGGCCAACTCGTCAGGGCAGGTCGGACGCAACTACATGCGGCACATGACCGGGTCGGTCTACGCGACCTTCGACCGGCCGGTGAACATGTACCGGGGCACGACCATGGCCGGCATCATTACCGATGAGAGCCACAGCGATTCGAAGCGTGGGTTTGTCGGCGGCTATGAGATGGAGACCCTCTCCCTCGGTGTTCCCTTCATGGCCGCGTTCCTGGATCCTGGCGCCTGGGGCAGCGAGTTCACCGCCGCCATGGACATGTACGACCATATGGCCGGCATGTGGCTGGTCGGCGAGGATATGCCGCGGGAGAACAACCGGATCACCCTGCACGGCAGCGAGAAGGATCAATACGGCCTGCCGGTGCCGAACGTGCACTTCGACGACCATCCGAACGACGTCGCCATGCGCAATCACGCCTTCAAGGCGGGCTCGGCGGTCTACAGCGCCGCCGGCTCAACCAAGAACTTCGAGGTGCCACCCTATCCGTCGACTCACAACCTGGGCACCTGCCGGATGAGCGAGAAGGCGAGCGATGGCGTGTGCAACAAGTTCGGGCAGACCCACGACGTCAAAAATCTGTTCATTTCGGACGGCAGCCAGTTCACCACCGGCGGCGCAGAGAATCCGACGCTGACCATTGTTACCTTGGCGATTCGCCAAGCCGACTACATCGGCGAACAGATGTCCAAGAACGAAATCTAGCGTCTGCAAACGTGCCGGCACCATGCGCCCGGGTGCAACATCCGGGCTTTTTTTGCTACCGTTTCACGCGGCTCCGGATGCACCATTCGCGTAGGGTTTGAGCGCATCGAATACCTTGCTGCTGGCAGGCGTCGGCACATCGAGGTTTCGGCCCAGGCGCACGACCTCGCCGGTCAGCCATTCGAGCTCCAGGCGTCGGCCGCGCTCCAGATCGACGAGCATGGACGGCTTGATCGATGAGTCGAATTTACTAACTTGCCGCAGGGTGCGTTCGACCAAGTCGTCGTCCAGCGCCACGTCGGCGGCAAGGCCGACCGCGGCCGTCTCGCGCATCAGCTCGGCGAGGAGAGCATGACGGTCCGGCTCGGAGATGATGCCGCCGACAGGCATGCGATAAAAGCACGCGGCCCCGGCAAGTGGCGCCAGCATCACGAACTTTTCCCAGATGTCGCGATCGATGGCCGTCGAGACCTTATGCTCGATTCCGGCGCTCTGGCAGGCCGCCGACATGCCGTCTTGGCGCCAGGACGCCGCGCCGTCGCGTTCGCCGAAGATGAGCATTGCCAGCGGACCATGGTGGCGGATCACCCCTGGGCTTTCGATCACGGCGCTGATTTTGGCAACTCCGCCCATGACATGCCGCGGCCCGAGAAGCTCGGTCAAACGGTCGCAAGTCGTCACGCCGTTCTGAAAGGGGATGAGCGCGGTGTCGTGGGCGAGGAGCGGTTTGATTTGCGCCGCCGCCGCGTCGATGTCCCACAACTTGACGCAAAACAGAATCACGTCCACCAGGCCGATATCAGAGATGTTGGCTGGGACGTCGGGCTTGTCGATACATAGATCGCCGAGCGGTGACTTGATGGTCAACCCGCTGCGCCGCATGGCCTCGCCATGGACACCGCGGGCGAGGAAGGCGACCTCGTTGCCATCGGCCGCCAGGCGCGCACCGAAGTAGCCGCCCACACCGCCCGCTCCCACGACAACGTATTTCATAGCCTCTCCACTGGCTGTTAGCGACGCTGCCGCGACGATGGATTACCCTTACTTCAGGGCCTCGCAGGCGCGTTTGATGCGTGCGCAGGCATCCTCCAGAACCTCCGTGGCGGTGGCATAGGAGATGCGGAAATAGGGTGACAGGCCGAAAGCCTCGCCCTGCACCGCGGCCACGCCGACCGATTCCAGGAGATAGGTGACGAAGTCGCTATCCGATTCGATCTTATCGCCACCGGGCGTGGTCTTGCCGATCACCCCGGCGCAGGAGGGGTACACATAAAAGGCCCCTTCCGGCGTCGCGCAGTGCAGCCCGGGGCACTTGTTGAGCATGCCGACCACCAGATCGCGGCGCTGCTTGAAGACCTTGTTATGGGCCGGGATGAAATCCTGCGGCCCGTTCAAGGCCTCGACCGCCGCCGCCTGGCTGATCGACGACGGGTTCGAGGTGCTTTGCGACTGGATCGTGGTCATGGCCTTGATCAGCTCGACCGGGCCGGCGGCATAGCCGATGCGCCAGCCGGTCATGCAGTAGGCCTTGGAGACGCCATTCATGGTCAGGGTCCGGCTTTTCAGTGCCGGCTCCACCTGGGCCGGGGAAACGAACTTGAAACCGTCGTAGACCAGGTGCTCGTACATGTCGTCGGTCAGTACCCAGACATGCTCGTGCCGCAACAGCACGTCGGTGATCGCCTTCATCTCGTCATGGGTGTAGGCGGCGCCGGTCGGATTCGACGGGCTGTTGAGAATGATCCAGCGGGTGCGCGGCGTGATCGCCGCCTCCAGATCTTCCGGCCGCAGCTTGAAGCCGTTGTTTTGCGAGCACGGCACGATCACCGGCTCGCCCTCGGCCAGCAGCACCATGTCCGGATAGGAGACCCAGAAGGGCGCCGGGATGATCACCTCGTCGCCGGCGTTCAGGGTCGCCATCAGGGCGTTGTAGATGACCTGCTTGCCGCCGGTGCCGACGATCACCTGATCGGGCGTGTAGTCCAGATCGTTCTCGCGCCGGAATTTGGCGGCAACCGCCGCTTTCAACTCCGGCGTGCCCTCCGGGTTGGTGTACTTGGTCTCGCCCCGCTGGATGGCGGCAATCGCCGCCGCCTTGATATTGTCGGGGGTGTCGAAATCCGGCTCGCCGGCGCCCAGGCCGATCACATCCCGCCCGGCCGCCTTCAGCTCGCGCGCCTTCTGCGAGACGGCGATGGTGGGCGATGGCTTAATGCGCAACAGGCGCTCGGCGATGAGCGACATGGCCTTGGACTCCCTTCCTGCGATAGCCCGGAGCCATCCGGGCGACCCGATCGGCGCACCGTAATCAAGGCGCGGTGCCCATGCAACGGAGATGCGAAGCAGAGGCGTTCCGGGGCGTATCAGGAGGGATCGGCGCAAACAGCCCAGGCCGGTGACGCTGGGTGCGATGCCTTCGGCCCAGCCCGCCCGCCGTCCATGCAACCAGCCAACCTGTTCCCCTTGGGCGTGGGGGTGGACACCTGTCTGCCGCCGTTTGCCGGAACGGCTTGACCGAGATCAATGCGCCCACGGCCAGGACTGTCATCATCCCGTTCTGTACGGATTGGGACTCCGCAACGGCGGTGCAGGATGGAGCCATGAAAAGCCTATTTATCGTCAATGACCCACCCTATGGATCCGAACGCTGTTACAACGCGCTGCGCATGGCTCACGCCCTTCTCAAAAAGGATCCGGAGGCGGAGGTCTTGATTTTTCTGATGGCTGACGCCGTCGTGGCCGCGAAAGCCGGCCAGAAGACGCCTGACGGCTACTACAACGTCGAGCGTATGCTGAAGCGGATGCTCACCGGCAAGGGAAAGGTCCTGCTGTGCGGAACCTGCATGGATGCGCGCGGCCTGCTCGAGACCGAGATCATGCCGGGCGCGCAGCGCAGCACCATGGACGAACTCGCCACGGCCACCATGGAAGCGGACAAGGTGATGGTGTTCTAGCCGCCGGTTGCCGCGGACTTCACCATCGCCACCCGGGAAAAGCAAGCTCATTCAGACGTTGGCGCCGCGCAGGGCGGCGCACACCGCCGCCGTCACATCCACCGTCGTCGCCTTGCCGCCCAGGTCCGGGGGCAGGGCCCGGCCGCCGGCCAGCACTTGCTCGATGGCGCCCAGCAAGGCCGCCGCCGCCGGCCCCTCGCCCAGGTGCTCCAGCATCATGGCGGCGCTCCAGAAGGCGCCGATGGGATTGGCGATGCCCTTGCCGGCGATGTCGAAGCCCGAGCCGTGAATCGGCTCGAACATGGAGGGGAAGCGGCGTTCGGGGTTCAGGTTCGCCGTCGGCGCCAAGCCCATGCTGCCGGACAGGGCGGCGGCCAGGTCGCTGAGAATATCGGCGTGCAGGTTGCTGGCCACCACCACGTCCAGGGTGCGCGGCTTCAGGACCATGCGCGTGGTCATGGCATCGACCAGCATCTTGTCGCAAGTCACATCGCGGAAGTCGCGGGCCGTCTCGGCGAAGATCTCGTCCCACAGCACCATGCCGTGCCGCTGAGCGTTCGATTTGGTGACGCAGGTCAGATGCCGCCGCGGCCGGGCGCGGGCCAGCTCGAAGGCAAAGCCCATGATCCGGCGCACGCCGGTGGCGGTGAAGACCGAGGTCTCGACGGCCACCTCCTCGGACAGGCCGCGATGCACCCGGCCGCCGGCGCCGGAGTATTCCCCCTCGCTGTTCTCGCGCACCACGATCCAGTCCAGATCGCCCGGCTTGACACCGGCCAGGGGCGAGGCGACACCGGCCAGGACGCGCGCCGGGCGCACGTTGGCGTATTGGTCGAAACCCTGGCAGATGGCCAGGCGCAAGCCCCACAGGGTGACATGATCGGGCAAGTCCGGATCGCCCACAGCGCCGAAATATATGGCATCGAAGTCGCGCAGGCGGCTGAGGCCATCCTCCGCCATCATGCGGCCATGGGCGCGGTAGTAGTCGGAACCCCAGAGAAACGTCTCGAATGTCAGCTTCAGGTCCGGCACCCGCTCCTGCACCGCCGCCAGGACCTCGATACCGGCGTCAACGACCTCGGCGCCGATGCCGTCGCCGGGAATGGACGCGATGCGATGTGTCGCCATGGTGCCTCCGCTCGCCGTTCAGTACCCCAGGGCGCAGCCGTCCTTGCGCGGGTCGGAGGCGCCGGTGAGCGTTCCCGCCCGCCAGTCGATGGCAATCGCCTGGGCGCCGCCGATGGGTTTGCCCGCGCGCACCACCGCATGGCCGCGTGCGGCGAGGCCATCGACACTGGCCTGGGGTATGCCGCCCTCCACCAGCACCGGCCCGGCCGGTGGGGCATAGAGCCGCGGCAGGTCGATCGCCTCCTGCAGATCGAGGCCGAAGTCGAACAGGTTGCCCAGGAAATGCGCGTGGCCCATGGCCTGGTACTGGCCGCCCATGACGCCGAAGGGCATCGCCGCGCGGCCGTCCTTGACCACCATGGCTGGGATGATCGTATGCAGGGGCCGCTTGCCCGGCGCGATGCAGTTCGGATGCGCCGGATCGGTGGAAAAGCTTTCACCCCGATTTTGCAGGACCACGCCGCTCTTCGGCCCGACCAGGCCGCTGCCGAAGGAATCGTAGACCGAGTTGATGAAGCTGACCGCATTGCGGTCGCGGTCGACGACGCAGAGATAGACCGTATCCGCGTGCGCCGGAAAGGGACTCGGCGGCAGATCGGCCATGGCCCGGTCGGGGCGGATGGCGGCGCGCAAGCGGGCCGCGTAGTCCTTGGAGAGCAGCATGTCGACCGGCACCCGGGCCTGGGCCGGATCGGCGATCAGGGTATCCCGGTCGCGGTAGCCCAGGCGCGCGGCCTCCACCTCCAGGTGCAGGCGCTCGGCGGACAGCGGATCGGCCATGCCGGCATAGGCGCCTTCCAAAATGTTCAGCATCTCCAGGGCCGCCAGCCCTTGGCCGTTGGGGGGGCACTCGTAGACGTCATGGCCGGCATAGGTGGTCTGGATGGGCGTCACATATTCGCCCCGCGCCGCCGCGAAATCCTCCAGGGTGTGCAGCCCGCCCAAGCCGCGCAGCGCGGTCACCAGATCCTCGGCCACCGGCCCGCTATAGAATCCATCGCGGCCCTGGGCAGCGATGCGCTCCAGGGTCGCGGCCAGCGCCGGCTGGGTGTGCACCTGGCCGGCCCGCGGCGCCGCGCCGCCGGGCAGGAAGATGCGCGCCGCCGCCGCGTCCCGGGCCAACAGATCACTTGCCGCGGTCCAGTCGGCGGCGACCCGGTCATGCACGGGATAGCCGTCGCGGGCATAGGCGATGGCCGGCTGCAACAGCGCCCCCAGATCGCGGCTGCCGTGATCGGCCAGCAACTGCACCCAGGCGTCGATGGCACC
>DASWJP010000122.1:0-26396 GCA_036397065.1 Kiloniellales bacterium
GCGCCTGGCGGATCTGGCCGATTTGGACGATGCCGGGTTCCGCCGGGTGTTCTCCGGTTCGCCGATCAAGCGCATCGGCCGCGACCGATTCGTGCGCAACGTGCTGATTGCCATCGGCAACAGCGGCGAGCCGGCCCTGGCACGGGTGGCGCAGGCACGGCTGACCGACGGCTCGCCCCTGGTCCGGGCCATGGCGGTCTGGGCGCTGGGGCGGTTGGCGGACGCCGCGAGCTATGCCCGCGCGCGTGCGGCACACGCGCGGCACGAGACGGATACGCAGGTATTAACCGAGTGGGCCGCTATTGCGCCGGTGCCGGAGCCTCTGGCGGTTTCGCCGGTACACAGATGAAATTGGCCCGCTGCGGCTGGAATAGCGGGCAGCTGGTCCACAGCACATCGTCGTCGCGCAGGGTCAACTTTCCCGCCGGGCACGCCAACGTGGCTTCCGCCCACACATCGGCGTCACTGTTAACCATGCCGTTGTAGCAGATCGCGACGACCGTCGCCCGCATTGTCCTTTCGCCGGGAGGCGGTGTTTTCCCGAGGGCGTCTTCCCCCTGCACCTCGAGCACCATGGCCTTGGATGGCGTTGCCGGGATCGGCGTCGTGGACGTGCACGCCGCCAGGACCAGGGCGATCGCGGAAAAACACACGGCACAGTAAATCGGCGCGCTATGCGGTTTCATGGCTCTTGTTTATCACGATTCCACCGGACCTTGCGATTTTCTACGCCCGCTGAGCCGGCTGAGGCCAATGCCAGCTAGGATCAGCGCCAGGCCCGCAATGGCACCGGGCTGTACGGTCTCGCGCAGGATAATGGCGCCCCAGATCACACCGAATACCGGCACCAGGTAATTGATGAATGCGACGAACGTCGCGCCGGTGGTCGTGATCAGGCGAAACAAAATCAAATAAGCCAGCGACGTGCAGACCAGCGCCAAAACCACCAGGGCATAGATCGAATCGGCGGTGGGCATCAGTTGCCAAGGCCGGTCGATGATCAGACTGAACGGCACCGCCATGACCGCCGCGCATATGAGCACGCCCGTGCTGGTGACCGAGGCCGGCAGGGTAACCACACCGCGGACGCGGGTGTACACATTGGACACGGCATAACATATGGCACCGCCGGCGACCGCGACTTGCGCCAACACCTCGCGCCCCAGGCCCGCCAGAACATCGGGGCCGACGAGCACCAGGATGCCGGCAAAGCCGACGCCTATGCCCGCCATCCGCGCCGGCGTCAGCCGCTCGTCGCGGGTAAAGAAGTGGGCCAGGGTCAGAGAGAACAGCGGCATGATGGCCATCAGGATCGCCGCCAGGCCGCTGTCGATGACCACTTCGCCCCAACTGATCAGGGCGAACGGCAGGACATTGCCGGCAATGGCGATCACCACGAAATCGCGCCAGATGGCACGATCGCGCGGCAGCCTTCCGCCGATCGCCCACAGATATGCCAGCATGGCGGCCGCCGCCAGAACCAGGCGCGCGGCGACCAGGGTCATGGGCGGAATGGCGGCCACGGCGATTTTGATGAACAGGAACGATGCACCCCAAATCGCCGCCAGGACGAACAACAGCACATAGGCGATCGGCGGAAAAGATTGGCGGGACATTGAGACCGTACTGTGGCGGGCGGGAGCGCATGGTGTCCGATTGGCGCGGGGGTGCAAGCCATATTGCGCGTTTTCCCCAATCGACTCCGAGATTAAGGTGGGGACCAGCCCATGTTGCATGTCCGTGCCCTCACCCGCCCCGGCCTTGAGCCGGTCGATCTCGATCTCGCCGCCGGTGAGGCGCTGGCGGTGCTTGGCCCGTCCGGCTCGGGCAAGACGCTGCTGCTGCGCGCCCTGGCCGATCTGGACCCAAACCAGGGCGAGGTCAGCCTCGATGGCGCCGGCCGCGAGTCCATGAGCGCTCCGGCCTGGCGCCGCCAGGTCACCTTCCTGTCCGCCGAACCGGGCTGGTGGAGCGATCGGGTGGCCGATCATTTTCCCGAACCGGAATTGGGCCGCGCCCTGTTCCCCGCATTGATGCTGCCGGCAACCATGATGGAACGCCCCGTGGTGGAATTGTCCACCGGCGAGCGACATCGCATCGCCTTGGCGCGGGTTCTGGTGCAATCGCCGAAGGTTCTGCTGTTGGATGAACCGACCTCCGGCCTCGATCAAGGATCGACGCGGGCGGTCGAAGCCTTGCTGCGGGAGCGCATCGGTACCGGCGCGGCCCTGCTGTTTTCCACCCATGACGAAGATCTGGCCAATCGCCTGGGCGATCGCCGGTTGCGCGTGCGCAAGGGGCGCGTAGAGGCGGATGCCCCATGACCGCCACCTACATCAGCCTCGATTATGTCGATCTGGCACTGGCATCGGTGCTGCTGTTTCTCAATGCCGGCCTGTCCATCTGGCTGCGCCTGGCCCTGGAGCGGCAATTCCTGATCGCCGCGGCGCGCATGTGCGTGCAGCTCGGATTGGTCAGCTTGGTGCTCAAGGCCCTGTTCGAATTGGTCTCGCCCGGGCTTACGGCGCTGGCCGTGCTGGTCATGATCCTGTTCGCCGGGCGCGAGGTGATGGGCCGGCAGGAGCGGCGCTTCCGCGGCGTCTGGGCCTATGGCCTGGGCACCTCGTCGGTGCTGTTCGCCGGCACCCTGGTGACTCTGTTCGCCCTGGCCACCCAGATTCAGCCCGATCCCTGGTATCACCCGCGCTATGCCCTTCCGTTGCTCGGCATGATCCTGGGCAACACCATGACCGGCATCGCGGTCGGCATGAATACCCTGACCAGTCAGATCAAGCGCGAGCGGGCGGCCATCGAGACCATGCTCGCCCTGGGCGAAACGCGCGGCTATGCGTTCCGGCCGCTGATGCGCGCGGCGGTGCGGAACGGCCTGATCCCCATCGTCAATGCCATGTCGGCTGCGGGGGTGGTTTCCCTGCCCGGCATGATGACCGGCCAGATCCTCTCCGGCGTCGATCCGCTGGAGGCGATCAAGTATCAAATCCTGATCATGTTCCTGATCGCCGGCGGCACCGGCATCGGCGTGGTCACGGCCGTGCACGCCGGCGCGCGGCGCCTGAGCGATAACCGGCACCGCTTGCGACTCGACCGGCTGGCGGATTGATAGGCGTCCGCCCGCGCGGATCGTTCACATCCAGCCAAGCAGCGTGAAGCCCAAGATCACTTGCGCGATAAAGCCGATGGCGAACGAAAGGGTCCGCGCCACGGGAATGCCAAGCGTGTAGACGACAACGTGCACCAGACGGGTGAAGAAATAGACGGCCGCCGCCAGTGCCGTGAGCGACGTGCCCAGGCCCATGATATGAACGCCGATTGCCAGGGGCGCAAAGATCACCAAGTTCTCGACGGCATTGACGTGGGCCGCCTGCAGGCGCCTGGCCCAGTCCGCCTTCGCATGCGCGTCCGGCCCTGCGGTCTTGAGGGCGCCCCACAAGCCCAGCTCCATGATTCGGTTGAGAATGTAGGGAACCCAAATGATAGCCGTCAACAGTACGGTCAACGTCAACCAGTACAGCTCAGGCGAAAGCATTGCCATGTCCGATTCCTATCTCAATGAAATTGTACATATCGCAACGCATTATCTATTCTGCCGGGCTGAAATTAAGTCAAGTGGCTGAGAACTCGGCCGCACGCCGGGGTGCGGACGGGGTTTGGAGTCTCGTGGAGCGGTAACAGCATGCTGATGTGTATTCCCGACGTTCTGGACTTAGCCGAGATCAAGAAAATCCGCGCCGCGGTCGGCGAGACCCCATTCGGCGATGGCCGCCAAACCGCCGGGTATCGGGCCAAGCGGGTCAAGAACAACCTGCAGATGGAGCGCACTGCGCCGGCCGCCAAGGAGCTCGTCAACCTCGTTCTCGGCGGCCTCAGGCGGAACCAAGAGTTTCAGCGGGCGTTCCTGCCGAAATCCATCCGGCCGCCGCTCATCAGCCGCTACGAGGTGGGCATGAGCTATGGCCTGCATGTGGATGATGCCCTGATGGGTAGCGGCCAGCGGGCGCGCAGCGATATCGCGCTCACCATCTTCCTCAGCGATCCAGCCGACTACGATGGCGGCGAGCTGATCATGTCCAGTCCGTTTGGCGACCAGGAGGTGAAGTTGCCCGCCGGTGCGGCCGTGGTCTACCCGTCCTCCACCTTGCATCAAGTCGCGCCGGTCACCCGCGGCGCGCGTCTGGCGGCGGTCACCTGGGCGCAAAGCCATGTCCGCGATGCCGCCCAGCGGGAACTGCTCTACGAGGTCTATCAGACGCGGGAGAAGTTGGCGCAGATTGATCCCGACGGCGCGGAGACGGACCTGGCCTTCAAGGCATATTCCAACCTGCTGCGCATGTGGGCCGACTGACGCCACGCGCTGTCGGTAAAAAAAACCTTTTCAACACCGATCCAACGACTCGGCTAAACTTTGCCGCCACGCCCGAGTCGCGCGGGCGGTGTTGCGGGAGTGTTGGCGCGTGAATGGAATCTTCTTCGCCATCGTGGCGATCGCCTTCGCCATCGCCGGATTTCGCCAGATCGTCTGGTCGCCGGACAGCCTGGACGAAAATACGCCGATGGAAGTCCTGTCCCTGGCCATGGTGGACAGCGCCAGCGGCGCGGTGACCCTGGCCATCGGCCTGGTCGGCGTCATGGCCCTGTTCCTCGGCCTGATGAAAGTGGCGGAAGCCGGCGGCCTGCTGGTCATCATCGCCCGCACGGTGCGGCCGCTGATGGTGCGCCTGTTTCCCGATGTGCCGGCCGATCATCCGGCCATGGGGGCGATGATCCTGAACATGTCGGCCAACGTGCTGGGCCTGGGCAACGCCGCCACGCCGTTCGGCATTCGCGCCATGCAGGAGTTGGACAAGCTCAACCCGCACAAGGGCACGGCGACCAACGCCATGGCCTTGTTCCTGGCCATCAACACCTCCAGCGTCACCTTGCTGCCCACCGGGATCATCGCCTTGCGCGCTTCCGCCGGATCGCTCGACCCGGCGGGCATCCTGCCCAGCACCTTGTTCGCCACCATCGTCTCGACAACAGTCGCCATCACCTCCGTTAAACTCTATCAACGGTTCTGGCTGGTCCCGGCCGTCACCTTCACGCGGCCCGGTGATGCGGGCGCCGACGACTCGGAACCAGCCGCGCCGGCGAGCGCGGCGGACCTGCACGCAGGCGCATCGGAGGCCTACCCCGGTTGGGTATCGCTGCTGGTCCTGGCCGGGATTGCGGCACTGGTGCCGCTGACCATTCTCTACGGCAAGGTGATTTCGCCCTGGATCATTCCCGGGCTGATGGTCGCCCTGCTGGCCTTCGGTGTATGGCGCAAGGTTCCGATCTACGAGGTTTTCGTGGACGGCGCCAAGGACGGCTTCCAGGTGGCCCTGCGCATCATTCCCTATCTGGTCGCCATCCTGGTGGCCGTGGGCATGTTCCGTGCCAGCGGCGCCATGGAATGGCTGGTCGAGCCCCTGAGCCGGATCACCAACTTGTTCGGCTTGCCGCCCGAGGCCCTGTCCATGGCCTTGCTGCGGCCGCTCTCCGGCTCCGGCGCCTATGGCATCGTCGCCTCGGTGATCGAGGATCCACTGATCGGGCCGGACAGCTATACCGGCTATCTGGTCAGCACCCTGCAAGGCTCGACCGAGACCACGTTCTATGTGATCGCGGTCTATTTCGGCGCCATCCAGATCCGCCGTATTCGCCATACCCTGGCCGCCGGGCTGACCGCCGACTTCGCCGGCGTGGTCGCAGCGGTGGTGATTTGCACCATCCTGTTCGCTTGAAAGTGCGGCTATCCCCTGACCCCGGCCATCGGGGGCCCGGGGGCTAAAGCCTTACCGGTCACATTTTTTTTCGGCTGTTTGTTGCACAAACGCCTGCGGGCACCGCATGATGGCGGCCGAGGATATTCAGACCCCGGGGAGCGCCACGGCGACGGTGCGCCTTCATTCGAGAGGACGCGGGATGCCGACCGGATCACCGTTTCACTGGCCGACCGCAAGACCGGTTGCCCGCTTGGCGGCGGCGGTCCTGGCCATGCTGGTCGCCTGGGTGCCACTGGCCGCCGGTTCCCAGGATCTGGTCAAACCCGAAGGGTTCCCGGATCGCCCGCTGACCATCATCGTGCCCTATGCC
The DNA here is from genome assembly GCA_036397065.1 of Kiloniellales bacterium. Taxonomy (GTDB): domain Bacteria; phylum Pseudomonadota; class Alphaproteobacteria; order Kiloniellales; family J153; genus JAJFGI01. Next base: position 6,136 of record DASWJP010000122.1, read on the forward strand.
GAGGGCGGCGAATCCGACCTGCTCAGCCGGGCCATGGCCGCGGCATTGGAGAAGGTGATGGGCGCCAAGGTTCTGGTGGTCAACCAGCCTGGCGAAGCCGGCATGGCGGCGGTGCCGCAGTTCATGGCGGCACCGACGGATGGATACACGCTGTTGGAGTCGATCGAAGAGGCGCCGGCGAACTACGCGGCGGGAAAGCTGCCGGAGAATCCGGCGGTCGATTGGTGGCCGCTGGGCATGGCGCAGGTCACCTTCAGCCAGATCTACGTTCGCCCCGGGGATGTGCGGTTTGCCGATTGGCAATCCTTCGCCGCCTATGCCCGGACCAGCCCGGGCGATGTCAAGATTGCCAACGTCGCGAACTCCGGGGCGATGGAGCGGGCCAACCTCTTCAAGCTCGAACAAGCGGTCGGGTTCAAGATCAATCAGATTGGATTCGACAACCCGGCGGAACGGTATGCCGCGCTGATCGGCGGCGCCGTCGATGCCTTGTTTGAGCAGCCCGGGGATGTCGCCAGCTTCCTGGAAAGCGGCCAGATGAAGCCGATCCTGACTCTGCTGGGGGAACGCCCGGCGGGTCATGAGAAGGTGCCGACGCTGAACGACATCGGTGCCGGATTCGAACCCTTGCTGCGGTACCGGGGATTCTGGATCCTGCCGGGCGTACCCGAACCGCGGCGGCGGTATTTGGAAACGGCCTTGCACGTCGCGTGGCTGTCCGAAGAATTTCAAGCGTTCAACCGCCAGCGGGCCATGCACCTGATCCCCAGCTTTCGCTCCCACGAAGAAGCGACGGCGATGATCGAAAAATCGATCGATGCCTACCGGGAGATCTTTCGGGAGATGGGTCCGGCCCAGTAGAGCGGCACCGAAACGGCCGTAGGCTCAGGCCCGGTTCGCACGCCTGGTATGTGCCGGTAAATCCCTGAGGGAGAAAACGAAAACGGGGGCTTGAGAGCCCCCGCTTCCGTTCGCTTCGCCGCCGGTTTCGGGCATCCTGCCGGATGGCCGCGGCAAATGGCGAATGGTCGTTCGCGCGCCGATCGGCTGGCGCGTCGGCTGTGCGACAGCCTACTTCTTCTTGGCGGCCCTGCGCCGTGCCGGCTTGCGGGCTGCCTTCTTCGCGGCCTTCCGCTTCGCTGGCTTCCGCTTCTTCGCGGCCTTCCGCTTTGCGGGCTTCCGCTTCTTCGCGACCTTACGCTTCGCCGCTGCTTTCTTCGCGGGCTTCCGCCGCTTCGCGGCCTTGCGCTTCGCCGGTTTCTTAGCCTTGGTTTTTTTCGCGGTTGTCTTCTTGCGGGCGGCGGCGGGCATCGCCTTCGCCTTTTTCGAATCGGTCGTCGCTTGATTTTCTGTAGTCATCTTGGCTTCTGACATTGCCATCCTCTTAAGTGGGTGCCTCCGCATGGATTGGAGAATCACCTGGTTGTTAACGGTCCATCCACGGACCAGCATGAGTTACATCACACTGTAGTAACTCATCAGACACCGGCTACCATATATCGTGCGTAGCGATTCGCTTATACAGGCATTGCAGAATCGCGCAAGCGGAAAATGTAATTCTTTTGTTCGGCGCGCGCATGGGATTCGCTTCGCGTGATATTCCTGCATCTGTGCGGACGTACCGGCATGACGATTCAACAGCCTATTTTGCTTCCGATTCGATTCATCACCGACGCAGGTAACGCGACCAAAGGCGCAGGCGAAACCGCCGGCAACAAACAGCCAAAGGCGAAGACTCGGGACGGCTCGGATTGACTACGCAGGCAGTAACGACTCCATCTTCATCCATACCCGCCCTGGTTCATGCCCACCGTCTTCCATGCCAACCTGTGCGACAACAGCACCCATCGCGGACGAGCCTTTGCCCGCGGCCGCACCGTCCCCACCGGTCGAGGTCTAACGCTTGAGTCGATCGCTGGATGTCAGGAGTCGCTGGCCTTGTTAGCTTGTCCCCTCAGCCCGTCGTCCGTACACTTGAAGGCACTGGGCCCGCCATCGAGGCTGGCTGTAATCAAGAAGAGGCTTGATATGAATCCAATAAAGATCGCCGCCGCCGGATTGGCGACGGCCCTGGTTCTGGCGGCGTGCGGCGAGACCAAATCCGAAAAAGCTGAGATCGTCACCTGCAAGAAGGTGGCCCAGCTGGCCCTGCACAATCCGGAAACCCTGACCTTCCTCAGCGAAAGATTGGAGGAAACCAGTGAGGGCGACGAAGTCTTCCTGGAGGTCGAATTCAAGAATGGCGGGGCGTCCGGTCAAGTCTGGGACAAGTGCTGGTTCGCCGGCTATGGCGACAAGAAGCGGCTCAAGTCATTTTCGACCCGCGATAGCCAGACCGCCGAATTCCAAGCCATCCCGGACGAGGAACTGGCCGCCATTCAGGACCAGATCGCCCAATAGTGGCCATATATGCCGCGTTTTGGGCGGCCGATCCCGTGGATCGGATGGAATACAGACGTGATCGGGCGCCCAAGGCCGCATCCCGAATCTGGCAGCCGGCACAATTAAGACTCTGTTATGGCACCATAAGCGTGGTAAAGATCATCAGGTTAGGTGGACTTGGGGGAGGAAGGGAAGCGCCATGATCTCCGATACTCGGAGGCGCATGAACGGGACCAAAAGCTCATTGGGCCGGTGGCCCAAGATATCGAACCAGCCGGCCATGGTGGTCAAAGTGGCCCAGGATTCGGAAGAGCTAATGAAGGTCTTCGCGGTGCGCGCAGCCGTGTACATGGGCGAGCAAGGCAGCCCCTATGCGGAAGAATTCGACGGCAACGACTATACGGCGACCCATGTTCTCGGCATGGTGGGTGACGAGCCCGCCGCCGCCATGCGCATCCGCTATTTTGCCGACTTCGTTAAGATCGAGCGCATGGCCGTCCTGAAGACCTACCGGAAGTCCGGCATCACCCCGGACGTGATCAATTTCACGATCGACCTGTGCCGCCGGAAGGGCTACCGCAAGATCTATGGCCACTCGCAGGAGCGCCTAGTTCCGTACTGGGAACGGCACGGCTTCAAGTCGATGAACCGGCCGGAGTTCATATTCTCCGACCACCGCTATGTCGAGATCGAGCGCAATCTCGAACCCGATCCGGACCACATCTCCATTCAAAGCGGCCCGATGGTCATCATCCGGCCGGAGGGCGAATGGCATAAGCCCGGGGTCATGGACCGGTCTGCCACCCGGCCGCCGACTAATCCGACCGGGGACCAATGAAAGCCTGTTAGGCGCCGGGAGCCCCCGTGCGCCGATCGTTCCGCGCCGATCGTTCCGCCGGGGCACGCCGCTGCTCGAAAGTTCTGGCTCTGAATTTCTCAGAAATAGACGTGCGTGCCGAGGCCGATGTACTCCAGCGTCCGGTCGTAAAACTGGCCGTTCGGATTGCGCCCGTTGAAGTATTCGAGCATGAGCTGAACCCGCTGGCTGACCTCGTCCGGACTTTCGAATTGGAAGCCGGCGCGCAGGGACACGTCTGACTGCCAGTCGCTTTCCTCGCGATTCTGCCAGTCGATCGCGGCCACCGGCCGCAGCAAGCCGTCGCCGATCGTGTAGGGGGCCAGGTACTCCAGCCCGATCTGCGTGGACAGCCGGTCCAGATCCGCCGGTTCCCGGTGCAACAGGACACCGCCACCCCCATAAACCCGCAGGCCATAGCCGATGTCATAGGACAGCTTCAGATCGGTGGCTTCGTAGCTGAGGTTCACCCGATCGATCCGGTTGCGCAGCAGGAACTCGTCGCCCAGGTGCGAGCTTTGATGATAGACCCGGAGCATGGCCGAAAAATCGCCGCGCCGATAGCTCAGCGGTATGCCGACCCAATAGTCGGCATTGACCAAGTCCAACGACTCCGCCTCCAGGTCGAACAGGCCGAAGACGGCCGCTTGGAAATCGATCTGCCAGCGCCCCTCGAACGGCGCCGGGCCGCGCAGCAGGCCGAACGTCTCGCCGAAGCTGACCGAGCCGCCGTTGCTGATTTCTTCATCGTCGATGAAATACTGATACGCCGCCGAGAAATGGGCCCAGCGCGGATCGGCGATCAAGGGCGCGAACAGGCCGCCGCGCGGCAATACCTCGATCCCGCTTCTGCCGGCATCGTCGGCGGCCACCACTAGTTTTTCCGCCTGGGCCGGCGGCGGTTCGTCGGGAACCGATTCAACGACCGTATCGGCAGGCCCCTCCGGCGCGACGCTTGGCGGCCCGCCATCGGTGACCCGGACCACCCGGACACCGCGGATGCGGGCCAGGATCGAGGCGATCTTATCCTGCTGCGCCTCGCTCAACGTGCCCGCATAGACAGTCACCACGCCGACATTGACGTCAAAGGCCGGGTCGGAAATCTGGAACTCGCGCTCCAGGACGGCGGCGACATATCCGGCGATGTAGGCATCGTCGGGGACCGGCGCGGTCGCCGCCAGGGCGAGGCGGCATGACAGCATCGCCATGCCAAGAATCACGGCGGCCCTATAGGCCAGTTTCATAAGGGCCTCTCCCACGAAATAAATAACGCGTGCAACCGGACCCAAATGTGACGCGGGCACCCAACCTTGTTTAAGAAGCAAATGAGGGGAAACTATGGCGGTCGGTGATACGCGCCCGGTCCAACCGCCGGTTTGCCTTGGCGTCCCCTAGGGGAGTCGAACCCCTGTTTCCGCCGTGAGAGGGCGGCGTCCTGGGCCACTAGACGAAGGGGACCTCGCGGTAGCCAGAGCGACCATGACATAGCCAAACCCCGGGGTCCTGGCAAGGGGTTCAGGTGGAGCGGGCGGCTAACTACCCGATGGCTGGTGGAGGCATGTTGCCGATACGCGGCTGTTTTACGGTGCGCCCTCGGCCCCTACCCGGCCAAACTGGCTGCCGCCGAGACGAAGGCCGCCACGTCCTTGGGGTCGGTTTCGAAGGAGGTCACCAGGCGCACCTCGCACGCCGCCGGCGCGCCCCAGCGATAGAAGACAAATCCCTTCGCCTGCAGGCCGGCGATCATCGCCTCGGGCATGCGGGCGAAAATCTCGTTGGCCTCGACCGGATGGCACAAGCCGACGCCGGATATTTTGCCGAGGCCGGACGCCAATTGCCCCGCCATGGCGTTGGCATGACGGGCATTGCGCAGCCACAGGTCGTCGCGCAGGTACGCCTCGATCTGCGCCGACAGAAACCGCATCTTCGAGAACAGATGGCCGCCACGCTTACGCCGGTAGGCGAACGTGTCCGCCAGCGCCGGCTTGAACAGGACCACCGCTTCGGCGCCCAGGGCACCGTTCTTGGTGGCGCCGAAGGACAAGGCATCGACACCGGATTTCCAGGTCAGCTCCGCCGGGCTGTGATTGCCGGCGACCAGCGCATTGGCGAAGCGCGCACCGTCCATGTGCAAGCCCAGGCCGTTGGCCCGCGCCACCTCCGACAGGGCGGCGATCTCCGCCGGCGAGTAGATGGTGCCCGCCTCGCTGGCCTGGGTGATGCTCACCGCCGCCGGCTGCACGGCATGCACATTGCCGGCGCCCTCGATGGCGGCGCTCAGGGTTTGCGCATCGAACTTGCCATGCGCCCCGGCCAGCGGCACCAGCTTGGCACCGCCGGTGTAGAACTCCGGCGCGCCGCATTCGTCCACGTGAATGTGCGCCAGCTCATGGCAATAGACGGCCCCATACGGCGGCACCATGACCGACAGAGATAGTGAATTGGCCGCCGTGCCGGTGGCCACGGGAAACACCGTCACTTCGGTCTCGAACACCTCGGCCAGCCGCGCCGAGACGCGCTGTGTGATCGCATCCGCGCCATAGGGCATGGCCGGGCCGCTGTTGGCCTCGACCAGGGCCTGCAGGATCTCCGGCGCCACGCCGCTGGCATTGTCGGACGTGAAGCTTACCATCGGCGGGTCCTTATCCGGGTCAATCGGGTTGCGATCATGGCGCTTCTTTTATGCTCACGCGGCCGCGTTCCTGGCCGCTCTCCGAGTCCACCAGGATCACCTGCTGGCAGCCCCGCTCAGCCGGTCCCTCGACGCGCAGCACCAGGATGCCCTCGCTGACCTGCGCTTGGGCAACCACGCAGCCCGGCGGCAGCAGCACCTCCGCATTGCCGAAGCCGCCGGCGGCGCGGTCCGGCAGGCCGCCAATCACCGCATAGGCCAGCAAGCCAATGCCGGCGGCGATGAGAATACCCATGAAAACCACGAGAGCCTTGAGCGCGGCCATGTTATGCATCCTGTCGTTTCAGAGTCCGGCGAAAGGACCACAAGCGCGTGCCCACGGACGCGGCCAAAACCCACCGGATCGCCGCCGACGACGCAGCGGCGGGAGAGCGCCTGGACCGCCTGCTGGCGGCCCGGCTGCCCGAGTTGTCGCGCAGCCGCCTCAAGGCTCTCATCATCGCCGGCCAGGTCACGGCCGCGGGCCAGACGATAGTTGAGCCCTCGTACCGGGTCAAACCCGGTCAAACTTTCGCCATCATCATCCCCGAGGTTATCCCGGCACATCTCGAAGGGCAGGACATTGCCCTGGATATCGTCCATGAGGATGCGGATTTGCTGGTACTCGACAAACCGGCGGGCTTGGTGGTGCACCCGGCCCCGGGGAACCCGGACCGGACCCTGGTCAACGCCTTGATCGCCCATTGCGGGCCGGGATTGCGGGGCATCGGCGGAGTGCGCCGGCCGGGCATCGTGCACCGCCTGGACAAGGACACCAGCGGCCTGATGGTCGCGGCCAAGACCGAGGCTGCGCACCACGAGCTGTCCCGGCAGTTCGCAGCGCGCGAGATCGAGCGCGCCTACCTGGCGCTGGTCTGGGGGGTCCCCGAGCCGCGCTCCGGCGAGATCACCGGCAACATCGGCCGCAGTCCCAAAAACCGCAAGAAAATGGCGGTTCTGCGCCGAGGCGGCAAGGCCGCGGCCACCCGCTACCGAGTGCTGCGCACCCTCGCCGGCGGGCTGGTCAGCCTGGTCGAATGCCGCCTTCTGTCCGGGCGCACGCACCAGATCCGGGTGCATTTGAGCGAGAAAGGCCACCCGTTGCTCGGCGATCCCCTGTATGGCCGGGCCGGGGGGAGCCGAGCGGCACGCCTGCCGGCGGCGGCTCAAGCCGCCCTGGCGAGCCTCGGCCGCCAGGCCCTGCATGCCAAGACCTTGGGGTTCCGGCACCCGGTCAGCGCCGAGACCTTCAGATTCGAAAGCGATTTGCCCCTGGATATAAAGACCTTGATTTCTACTTTAGAAACGCTATAAGATACCATACATGACTAAATTGGTATGATTTACTTGATTCACAGGCAACCGTTCGCTATGAGTTCGTTCTGTGTGAAAGACTTTTGGTAAAGGGCGGCGGGTCACCGGATCAAACCTGGATCAACCCCGGCCCAACGAAACGAAAATTGTAAGGACAAAGTCTATGCGATCACCCAAGCTGCCGGTCTCGGTTTCCGAAGGGAACCTATCCCGTTACCTCCAGGACATCCGGAAGTTCCCGATGCTGGAGCTGAACGAGGAATACATGCTGGCCAAGGCTTGGCGCGAGGCCGGCGACATCGAAGCAGCCCACCGTCTGGTTACCTCGCATCTGCGCCTGGTGGCGAAGATCGCCATGGGCTATCGCGGCTATGGCCTGCCGGTCTCGGAGCTGATCTCGGAAGGCAACGTCGGCATGATGCAGGCGGTCAAGCGCTTCGATCCGGAGCGCGGCTTCCGCCTGGCCACCTATGCCATGTGGTGGATTCGCGCGGCGATTCAGGAATACATCCTGCATTCCTGGTCGCTGGTGAAGATGGGTACCACGGCGGCGCAGAAGAAGCTGTTCTTCAATCTGCGCAAGTTGAAAGGGCAGATGCAGGCGATCGACGAAGGCGACTTGGCCCCCGAACAGGTCACCAAGATCGCCGTAACCTTGAACGTCCCCGAAGCGGATGTGGTGAGCATGAACCGCCGTCTCGCCGCCCCGGACCATTCGCTGAACGCGCCGCTGCGCATCGACGGCGACGGCGAGTGGCAGGATTGGTTGGTCGATGATACAGAGACTCAGGAAAATACGCTCGCTGACTCGGAAGAGTTGGGCAAGCGGCGCGAGTTGCTGGCGGTGGCCATGGAAGCGCTCAACGAGCGCGAACGGCACATCCTGGAGGAGCGGCGTCTGAAGGAGAATCCGACGACCCTTGAGGAACTGTCGCAGGAGTACGGCATCAGCCGCGAGCGTGTGCGGCAAATCGAGGTTCGGGCCTTCGAAAAGCTGCAGAAGGCCATCCGCAACGCGGCCATCGAGGATCGTCTGGCGAGCGCCTGAGTGCGCCGCCGGCGTCCTGCTCAGTCGATCCGCGGCGGCCGTTCACCAGCGATTTCGTCACCCCACGCTTCGTTCAGGGTATCCTGGCGATCCTGCAATATCCGCAGGCGCATCGTCGTCATCCGGGCGTAGTAAGATGATAGAATGATCGGCAAGGTCAGATAGATGGAACAGCCGATCGCAGCGGTCCCATAGGCAATCAGCAAGTTGAATGGGTCGCCCGCCACTCGCAGGGCGACCTCGTAGGTCTGCCCCTCGGTCCATAAACGCAAGATCGCCGGCAGGGAGCCGCTCAAGTTCAGCAGGCCAACCGTGATCGTCAGATATTTTTCACGCGTTCGGTCAACAGCAAACGCAACAAGCGTCGGTGCCAGATTCAACGCCAGCAGGATGCACGACGGCATCAACACCGCGATGACCGGCATCAGGATGATGAACGTCCCAATGGTACGCCCGGAAAGTTTGCCCTTGCCCGCGCCCTTCGGGGCGGCCGTGTTCGGTGGATTTGATTTTCCGGCCATGGCCTGGCTTACTTCACCACGTGGAGGACGGTCAAGGCGACGATCAGCACGCCGGAGATCATCGCCGAGATCACCGTGGCGACCTGCTGGCCCTTCTCGAGAACCCGCGACGGCGCCGTAAGACCGCCGTCTTCCAGCCACGCAATGCCTTGCAGCAGATTGGCGTGCTCGGTCCTGGCCTTTTCATAGCCATGGATGTCCTGCTCCTGAGCATCCATGTTATCGACCAGGAACTCCAGCTGCATCAGATCGCCATTGCTGCTGGCCCGCTCGATTTCCGTGTGCAGTTGCGCCCTGTACACCCGGTTGTGGAACTGCTCCACGACCGGCTCCAACAGCTTTCCCATCCATCTGCTGACATTCGGAAACCGATGCTGCGTGCCCGCGACACGATGGGCCTCGGCCAGAACGTGCAGAATGCCGAGGCGGTAGTTCGGCAGATCGTTCACATTGGCGAGCATGGCCAAAGTGCGTTCCGGCATGTTTCGCAGGCGCGTAGCGGCAAAAGCGGCGATGTGGCGGTCCATGGGCTCGCCGGTGGCCCCGCTCTCGGCAACCCGGTCGAGGGCCGGCAGCAAATCCTCGATCTCACAAACATAATCCTGCTTGATCAGCGGGCTTTGGCAAGGCCAGCCCCGGTTGCTCTCGTAGAGTGCCCGTTCCACCCCGAAACCTATCTTGGGCCGCTCAAGAAAGTGATTGATCATGTCGAAGACCTTCATCAGAGCAGCCTGCTCGGTCCGACTCCCACGGCTCGATTGCAAGTAGCTCTGCGGCAACTTGGCGAGCATCATGGCGATAAAGTTCTTGCGCATATCATGATTGTGATACTCGGCGGCGAAGCACTGGGCGATACCTTCGATCCGAGCCGAAAACGACTTGTAACGGATCGGCAGATCCGGTTGCAGAACCATCAGAGCCCGGCAGACGGCCTGCTCCAGATTCTCATCCGTACCGCCGGCGGCGGTGGCGATGGCATTGGCCGTATCCTCGTCCGAGTAGGTCCGCCGAATCCAGCCCTCGAGCTCGCGGTTCTTGAGGATTTCCCCAGCCTGGCTCCAGTTCTTCCCCAGCGCGAAGGACAAGGCGTATCTGTTCCAATACTCCTTGCCGGCAAAGGAGATGGAGCGCGACGCACGGGTCGGCAGCATGGGTTGCTTCGGGCTGAGTTGCCGCCCGCCCAGCCACAACTCAATATCCTCGACCGTCCAGCGTTCGCTGGCATCGTCGCACAGCAGGCCGCGCAGCGGCTCCATCATCGACAGGGAAATACGCATATTCCCGACCAGGGTCGAATAACTGCCATGCTGAATCTTGCGTGCCACGATCAGGTCATCGTTCAGATCGGCAACGGGGTTCCCACCGTGTATGAGTACAACAAGCGTGACGCCGAACGCATAGAGGTCATCGCTGATCGCGCCAGAGCCGCGGCCGGATGGCAGCGACATCGCGGCCTGGATGGGCTCGTACAGGACTGGCTGCGACATGCCTGGCGGGTTGCTGACGCACTCGCCTAGAATCGATGCCGTCTTACCGACATTCGTATAGAACATGTTATCCGCCCGGATCGATCGATTTCGAATGGAGCGGCTCGCCATCTCCTTCAACGCCGGCATCAAAGGTTTGATGATTCGACGCACAATCTGATCTTCGTGCAACGGCTCCATCTTGCTATCGGGCGATTGAAGGATGCGCTCACCCGTAGGCAGATCGAAGACGATGATGAAGCGCCGCCCCGCCACACCCGGCAATTCCACGGAACCGGCATCGACCGGCGTGAGCACCGGGATCCGGCGCATACGCGTGAATTGCGGGATAACATCGATGCGGGGCAGCAGATCGGGCTGACAAACCAGTCCGAACATGCCGCGCGAGGCGGCGCGGGAATCAGTCACAGAATAGGCCTTGGCCAGGGGCGAATCCAGATGCGGCAACGGCTTGTCCATCTGGATTTCGTAGCGGCCGCCAAGTGCCGTCATTTCTTGGCGGCCGGATCTCTGGCTGCGTTCCTCGCTCATGAACCCCTCTGAGCCGGCCCGCCGGCGGGCGCGCGAATGCGCCCGGCGCCGCGCAGGTCGGCTGGACCGGAAAAAGTTAACAAATGTTTGCAAACAGTTGGTTAACAGGTCCCCGCCGGGCGGCAGGAAACGGCGTGTCTAGTCCGCGAACGGGTCGCGAACCAGGATGGTATCCTCGCGCTTGGGGCTGGTGGAGAGCAGGGAAACCGGCGCCTCGATCAATTCCTCGATGCGGCGGATGTATTTGATCGCGGTGGCCGGCAATTCGGCCCAGGACCGGGCCCCTTGCGTGCTTTCGTTCCAACCCTCCAGGGTCTCGTAGACAGGCTTCGCCCGCGCCTGCAGCGAGGGCAAGGCCGGCAGATGGTCGTATTGGTGCCCATCGATCTGGTAGCCGATGCAGACATTCAGCTCCGGCAGGCCATCCAGGACATCCAGCTTGGTCAGGGCGATGCCATGGATGCCGCCGACCTTAACCGCTTGGCGCACCAGCACCGCGTCGAACCAGCCGCAGCGGCGGCGGCGGCCGGTCACCGTCCCGAATTCGTGGCCCCGTTCGCCGAGCAGTTTTCCGGTGTCGTCGTGCAATTCGCTGGGAAACGGCCCTTGGCCGACGCGGGTGGTATAGGCCTTGGTGATCCCCAGCACATAGCCGATGGCGGCGACACCGATGCCGGCCCCGGCCATCGCCTGCCCGGCCACGGTGTTGGACGAGGTGACGAAGGGATAGGTGCCGTGGTCCACGTCCAGCATGGCGCCTTGCGCCCCTTCGAACAGGATGCGGCTGCCACGCCGCCGCGCCGTATCGAGGGTATGCCACACCCGATCGGCAAAGGGCAGAATCGCCGGGGCCACCGCCAGCAACTTGGCCAACACGTCGCCGCGGTCGACTTCCGGACTGCCCAGGCCGCGCAGTATGGCGTTGTGGTGTAGGAGCAAGCCGTCCAGCCGGCCGGCCAGCAATTTTTCGTCGGCCAGGTCGCATACGCGCACCGCCCGCCGTCCCACCTTGTCCTCGTAGGCCGGGCCGATACCGCGCCCGGTGGTGCCCAGCTTGGCGGCGCCGCCGGCCTCCTCGCGCGCCCGGTCCACGGCGCCGTGCGACGGCAGGATCAGGGCGGCGTTGTCGGCGATCCGCAGGGTCGCCGGCGTGACCTTCACACCGAGATCGCCGATGCGCTTGATCTCGTCGATCAGCGCCCAGGGGTCGATGACCACCCCATTGCCGATGACGGACAGCTTACCCGGCCGCACCACGCCCGAAGGCAGCAACGACAACTTGTAGACCACGTCGCCGACCACGAGGGTATGCCCGGCGTTGTGGCCGCCCTGAAAGCGCACCACCACGTCGGCGCGCTCGGACAGCCAGTCGACGATCTTGCCTTTGCCCTCGTCGCCCCATTGCGAACCGACGACCACTACATTCGCCATTTTGTTCTTAACCCTCCAAAGCGACGATCCGGCCGTCGATCAGCGCGTGGCTGCAGCCCAGGCGCCGCGCCGCCTCCGCGATATCCTTCACCGCCTCGAGGCCGGCCACGGTCGCCCAGCCGTCGTCCCGCCAGGCACGGCCCCGGTCCGCCGGCACACTTTCCGCTGGCAGGTAAAGTGTCCGTGGCGGCGATGGCGGCGGCACGGCACGCAGCACCGTGTCCATATAGAGTGTAAACCCGGTGGACGACTCGCTGCCGCCATCGGGCAGATCGGTCGCATAGCGGCCGCCGCGGCCCAGCTCACCGCGCACGCCGCGGGCAAAAATGATGAAACTGATTCCGGTCTGGTACTCGAAGCCGCGGTGTTCCACCGGATCGATGGTCAGCGTGAGGTCCGGCGCTGAATCGCGAATAAGTTTTACCACCCGGCGCAAACGGGCCACATCCGCCTTGGCCGCCTTGGGCAGGGACAGCTTGGCCAAGGCCGCCAGGGCCGTATCAGCCGGACCGGCGGCGCGCAGCAAGGCGGTGAACACCGGCGCCCGATCTCCGGCGATCGCCGCCACGGCCGCGTCATCCTTGCGGTCGAGGGCGGTGCGCAGGGCGGTGCTGCGCTCCGCATCCAGGCCCAGCCCATCGGCCAGAGCCCCGACCAGGGGCGGCAGGTTGAGATCGATGGACAGATGGGCGGCGCCGACGGCGCTCAGGGCCTCGGCGGCGAGCAGCACCACTTCCGCATCGGCCGTATCCTGGGCAGCGCCGATCAACTCCACGCCCACCTGGCCGAACTGCCGCTCGGAGCGAAGCTGGCTGCCCTTGACCTGCAGGATTTGTCCGCCATAGCACAGGCGCAGGGGCCGCGCCGCCTTGCGCAGGCGGGTCGCGGCGATGCGCGCCACCTGGGGCGTCATGTCGGCGCGCAGGCCCAGCATGCGCTGGCTGACCGGGTCCATGAGGCGGAAGGTCTGCTGGGTCAGCGTCGCCCCGGCGCCAGCCAACAGCGTTTCCTCGAATTCGAGCAGGGGGGGTTTGACCCGCTGATAGCCATGGCCGGCAAAGCTGGCGATCAGCCGCTCCACCACAGCGGCTTCCTGCGCCGCATGAGGCGGCAGGACATCCTCCAGGCCGGGTGGTAAAAGCGCTTTATCGCCCAGGGTGTTCATATGCCTCGCCCGCCGTGCCGGGGAATGCCATGCATCGGGCCGCCATCGGCCCATCCGCCGGCCGCGTTACTAGCGCGAATTGCCGCCGCCCGGCAAACGGAAACCGGCCGATCGGTCAGAAGCGCAGCGCGGTGGCCTGCTTGATGTGCGGCAAAGAGCGCACCTTTTCCAGCACCGCCGGCGCAATGGCCTCGTCCAGTTCGAGCAAGGCAATCGCCTCCTCGCCCCGGCCGGCGCGGCCGAGATGGAAGGTGGCGATGTTCACGCCCGCCTCGCCCAGGGTCAGTCCCAAGGCGCCGATCAGGCCCGGCTTGTCCTCGTTGGTGATGTAGAGCATGTGCGGGCCCAGCACCGCCTCGATGGGGATGCCTTTGATCTCCACCAGGCGTGGCTTGTCGCCGCCGAACAGGGTACCGGCGATGCTGCGCGGCCCGCGTTCGGTCGTCACCGTGAGGCGGATCAGGGTCTGATAGTCGCAGTCGCGTTCGTGCTTGACCTCGGTCACGTCGATGTTGCGCTCGCGAGCGACCACCGGGGCGTTGACCATGTTGACGCTATCGAGGATGGGCGACAGCAAGCCGGCCAAGGCCGCCTGAGTCAGCGGGCGGCAATTCAGATGGGCGACCTGACCTTCGTATTCGATGGTCACGTCGCGCAGGCCGGTCCGGGTGAGCTGGCCGGCGAAGCCGCCAAGTTGCCCGACCAGCTGCATGTAAGGCTTCAGGCGCTGCGACTCCTCGGCGCTCAACGACGGCATGTTGAGGGCATTGGTGATGGCGCCGGTCAGCAGATAGTCGGAAATCTGTTCGGCGATCTCCACCGCCACCTTTTCCTGGGCCTCGGTGGTGGCGGCGCCGAGATGCGGGGTTGCCACCACCTGCTCCATGCCGAACAGCGGATTCTCCTTGGCCGGCTCGACGCTGAAAACATCGAAGGCCGCACCGGCCACCTGGCCGGAGTCGAGAGCCGCCTTCAGGTCGGCTTCGACAACCAGTCCGCCGCGGGCGCAATTGATGATGCGCACCCCTCGCTTGGTCTTGCGCAAGGCGGCGGCGTCGATGATGCCGCGTGTCTGGTCGGTCATGGGCACGTGCAGGGTGATAAAATCGGCGCGCGCCAGCAGATCGTCGAGATCGACCTTCTCCACCCCCAGATCGCGCGCCCGGTCGGCGGAGAGGAACGGATCGTAGGCGACGACCCGCATGCGCAGGCCCAAGGCCCGCTCGGCGACGATCGAGCCGATGTTGCCGCAGCCGATCACGCCGATGGTCTTGCCGGTCAGCTCGACACCCATGAAGCGCGACTTCTCCCACTTGCCGGCTTGGGTCGAGCGGTCAGCGGCGGGGATCTGCCGGGCCAGGGCAAACATCAGGGCAATGGTATGCTCGGCGGTGGTGACCGAATTGCCGCCGGGAGTGTTCATCACCACGATGCCGCGCTGGGTGGCGGCGGGCACGTCGATGTTGTCGACGCCGATGCCGGCACGGCCGATGACCCGCAGGTTCTTGGCGGCGGCAAGGACCGCGGCGGAGACCTTGGTGGCCGAGCGGATGGCCAACCCATCGTAGCCAGCGATGCGTTCGAGCAGCTGCTCCGGCTTCAGACCGGTCGCCACATCCGCGTCGATGCCGCGGGCACGGAAAACATCGACCGCGCTGTCGCTCAACTTGTCGGCGATGAGAACCTTTGCCATCTAATTCACCCCGTCCTATTTGCCCTGGGTCGCTTTGACTTTCTCAAAAGCCCAGTCCAGCCACGGCAGCAAGGCCTCCAGATCCTCGCGGGCGACGGTGGCACCGCCCCAAATGCGCAAACCCGGTGGCGCGTCGCGGTGGGCGGCTAGGTCGTAGCCGGCATCCGCCTTTTCGATGTGTGCCGCGATGGCCTTGGCGGCGGCCGCCTGGTCCGGCGCCGGCAAGGCCTGAAACCAGGGATCGACGATCTTCAGGCACATCGACGTGCATGAGCGGGTTACCGGATCCTCGGCCAGGAAGTCGACCCAATCCCGGTCCCCGACCCAGCCCGCCACCATCGCCAGATTCGCCTCGGCGCGGTCGATGAGCGCGGGCAGGCCGCCGATCTTCTTCGCCCAGCGCAGGGAATCCAGGGCATCCTCGACACACAGCATGGACGGCGTGTTGATGGTGGCGCCGGTGAAGATCTCTTCGTTGAGCTTGCCGTTCTTGGTCAGGCGAAAGATTTTCGGCAACGGCCAGGCCGGCTTGTATGTCTCCAGGCGTTCCACGGCGCGCGGCGACAGGGCCAGCATGCCATGTGCCGCCTCGCCGCCCAGAACCTTTTGCCAGGACCAGGTCACCACATCCAGCTTCGGCCACGGCAGGTCCATGGCGAAGGCCGCCGAGGTTGCATCGCAGATGGTCAATCCGCCCCGGTTGTCGGCGATCCAATCGCCGTTAGGCACACGCACGCCCGAGGTGGTGCCGTTCCAGGTGAAGACCGCATCGCGCATGCGGTCGACCTTGCTCAAATCCGGCAGGGCGCCGTAGTCCGCCTGCATGATCCGCATGTCGTTCAACTTCAGCTGCTTGGCCGCATCGGTCACCCAGGCGCTGCCAAAGCTTTCCCAGGCCAGCAAATCGACGCCGCGGGCGCCGAGCAGCGACCACAGCGCCATCTCCACGGCGCCTGTGTCGGAGGCCGGAACGATCCCCAGGCGGTAGTCATCGGGCAGCCCCAGGATCGCCCGCGAGCGGGCGATCACATCGGCCAGCTTGGCCTTGCCGCCCTTGGCCCGATGCGAGCGGCCGAGCCAGGCGCCATCGAGAGCATCGAGGCTCCACCCCGGCCGCTTGGCGCACGGCCCGGAGGAAAAGCAGGGGTTTTTCGGCCGCGCGGCGGGCGGAGGAAGGGGCATGGCAAAATCCCTAGATGCAACCTAAAAGCAACCTCGCCACGACACCATGGGCGCACGGGCGCGGGCGGTACCGGCGCGGATACTAAGTGCGATGCTGCACTGCGTCAACGCAACCGCAGCGAGCGGGCATGTTTCCTGGCTGCGGCCGGACCATACAGGTAAAATAGCGCCGAAGCGGCGCGAGCTTCCGATTCGCAAGTGCAATCTGTGCGGGAACGCGGCGGGGGCATGACCAACGAACAAATACTCTTATTCGCCATCATGGGTGCTGCGCTCGTCTTCTTCGTTTGGGGGCGCATCCGCTATGACGCGGTGGCTGTTCTGGCATTGCTGGTCGCGGTCTTCGCGGGAATCGTGCCGGCCGGCCTTGCCTTCAGCGGATTCGGCCATCCGGCGGTGATCACCGTCGCGGCGATTCTGATCCTCTCCGGCGCCTTGCAGGGCTCCGGCATCGTCAATCCGATCGTACGCTGGCTCAAGCCCTTGGGCGGGCACCCGCACCTTCAGGTCCTGGCCATCGTCGGCCTGGGCGCCGCGTGCTCGGCGTTCATGAACAACGTCGGGGCGCTGGCCCTGATCCTGCCGATCGCCGTGCAAAGCGCCTATGCCGCCGGCCGCTCGCCGAGCCAGCTGCTGATGCCGCTCAGCTTCGGCACGTTGCTCGGCGGCTTGACCACCTTGATCGGCACACCGCCCAACATCATCATCGCCAGCATCCGCGCCAGCCACAACGGCCAGCCCTTCGGCATGTTCGATTTTGCCCCCGTGGGCGTGGGCGTGGCCGCCGCCGGCGTGGCCTTCATCGCCCTGATCGGATGGCGCCTGTTGCCGGCCCGCGAGAAGGCCGTCGACGAGAACGAAGCGCTCTATCACGTCGAGGACTACATCACCGAGGTGCGCCTGCCTGAAGAGTCGCCCTATGTCGGCTTGCGCCTGATCGATTTGGAATCGCTGGGTCAAGGCGATGTGGTTGTGGTGGCCCTGGTGCGGCGCAAGGATCGCATGCTGGCGCCCTCCGGGTATCTGCGCCTGCAAGCCGGCGATATTTTGATCCTGGAAGCCGACACGGCGGCTCTGCAAAAAATCGTCGAGGAGGCCAAGCTCGATGCCATCGGCGCCACGCACATGTCCCTCGATAACTTGCGGTCGGACCGGGTGGCAGTGATCGAGGCGGTGATTGCCCCCGGATCGCAGATGGAAGGCCGGACGGCGCGCTCGTTGCGCCTGCATAGCCGGTTCGGCCTGAACATGCTTGGCTTTGCCCGGCAGGGACAGCGCGTGGCCGAGCGGCTGGGCCGCGTCCGCTTTGCCGCCGGCGATGTCTTGCTGCTGCAAGGCGATCGCGGCGGTATCTCCGAAGCGATTGCGACGTTGGGCTGCCTGCCTCTTGCGTCGCGCGAGATCGCCCTGCACCGGCAGCGCGTGGCACCGTTGACCCCGGCCGTCTTCATCGTCGCCATTTTCGGGGTGGTCACCGGCATCCTGCCGCCGCACATTGCCTTTGTCGCCGCCGTGGTGGCCCTGGTAGTCGTCGGCGAGATCAACCTGCGCGACATGTACGACTCCGTGGACTGGCCGGTGATCGTTTTGCTCGCCGCCATGATTCCCATCGGCGTTGCTTTGGAGACCACCGGCGCCACCGGCGTGGTCAGCCAGCCAATCATCGCCCTGCAAGGCCAGGTGCCGCTGTGGACCCTGTTGGCGCTGCTGATGGTGGCCACCATGCTGCTCTCCGATGTCATGAACAACGCCGCCACGGCGGTGGTCATGGCGCCCATCGGCATCAGCATCGCCCAGGGCCTCGGGGTCAATGCCGATCCGTTCCTGATGGCGGTGGCGGTGGGTGCCTCGTCTACCTATCTGACCCCGATCGGGCACCAGTCGAACTTGCTGGTCATGGGGCCGGGCGGCTATCACTTCAGCGACTATTGGCGCATGGGCTTGCCGCTCGACATTCTCATCGTCGCCGTGGCGGTGCCATTGATCGTAATCGTCTGGCCGTTCTAGACCGAGCGCGTGATCCCGCCGTCGATGCGAATGTTCTGGCCGGTGATGTAGCTGGAGCGAGTCGAAGCCAGGAATCCGATCAGCTCGGAGACTTCGTCGACCCGGCCATAGCGGCCCATGGGAATCCGTTGGCGCCGATCCGGCGACTCCGGCAGGCTATCGATAAAGCCCGGCAGAACATTGTTCATGCGGATATTCTCGGCGGCATACTTGTCGGCGAACAGCTTGGTGAACGCCGCCAGTCCGGCGCGGAAGACACCCGATGTGGGAAAGCTGGCTTCCGGCTCGAAGGCAGCGTAGGTCGAGATATTGACGAACGATCCGCTGCCCTGCCGCTGCATGATCGGGGTCACCAGCCGGGCGATTCGCACCACGTTCATCAGATAGAAATCCATGCCCTTGTGCCAATCCTCGTCGGATATCTCCAGGACGGGGCCTTTCGGGCCGTGGCCGGCGCTGCTCACGACCGCATCCACGCGCTGCCACTTGGCGGTGGTTGCCTCCACCAGCCTTTGCAGATCCTCGGTCGACTGGTTCGAGCCGTTCACACAGATGCCGCCCAGATCCTTGGCCAGCGCCTCGCCTTTTCCGGACGAGGACAGGATCGCCACGCGCCAGCCGTTCTTCGCCAGATAACGCGCCGCACCCGCCCCCATGCCGCTTCCGCCGCCGACAATGATGGCAACCGATATGTCCTGCATAGAAACCTCCCGCATTCAGCCGTCGCTCATTCGGCACCGTTTCCAGCGGCGACGCAATTCACAATTCGGGCGGATCTCCTCGGGTGCGGCATCAGCTTTCCGGCTCGTCCCACTCGCGGCGATCGATCAGGGCGCTGAGCACTCCATGCAGGGTGCGGATTTCCTGCTCGCTGAGATCGGCGCGGGCGAAGATATCGCGCAGGTTCAACACCATGCTGGGCCGCTTCTCCGGCGGCCGGAAGAAATTCGTGGTATCGAGAGCGCGTTCCAGCCGCTCGAAGAAATTGATCAGCTCCGCCTTGGTCGCCGACCGGCTGCCGGTGAACGGGAGCTGACGCGGCGGCACATCGGTGGCCGCCTGAAACCATTCATAGCCGACGATGAACACCGCCTGCGCCAGGTTCAGGGAGGCGAAGGCGGGATTGAGCGGCACGGCGATCACCGCATCGGCCACGGCGACGTCCTCGTTGAGCAAGCCGGCGCGCTCCGGCCCGAACAACAGCCCGATGGCATTCCCCTCGGCCGCGGCGGCGCGCAATTCGGCCGCCGCCTGGCGCGGGGTGACGATGGGCTTGACGATGTCGCGCCACCGGGCCGAGGTGGCATAGACCCGGTGCAGACCGGCGATGGCGGCGGCGGTGGAGTCGTAGAGCCGCGCGCCCTCCAGTACCGACACGGCGCCGGAGGCGGCGCTTTCCGCCGCCGGGTTCGGCCAGCCATCGCGCGGTTCGACCAGGCGCAGATCGTTGAGGCCGCAGTTGAGCATGGCGCGGGCCACCATGCCGATGTTCATGCCCAGTTGCGGCCGCACCAGGATCACCGCCGGGCCGCCGAGAATGGCGGGCTTCGAGCTGTCGGTTCCGGACATGGCGATGCGAACCGCGCCGCCTAGGTCCGGCGACCGGAAACTCGTGAAACACCCCCACCCCGGCCCTTCCCCATCGAGGGGGAGGGGGTAATGGTGCGCGTTGCCCAAACATTCCCTCCCCCCTTGTTGGGGAGGGTTAGGGTGGGGGGTACGGTGCACATATTCGAATCCTGGTTCTAGTCAGCGGTGCCCGGCACGCGCGCGCCTTCCTGCATCAGCTTCCAGGTGATGCCGTCGTGCAGGGCGTTGAAGGACGCGTCGATAACGTTGGGGGAGACCCCCACCGTGGTCCACCGGCGCCCGGCGCCGTCGGCGCTTTCGATCATCACCCGGGTCACGGCACCGGTGCCCGCCTGGGGCGTCAGGATGCGCACCTTGTAGTCGACGAGACGCATATCCTCGAG
>DASWJP010000123.1:0-2392 GCA_036397065.1 Kiloniellales bacterium
TCCTCCAGGGGCGTCAGATTCTCCAGGGTGATCAGGCCGAACTCGCCCTCGACGCCCGGAATGACGCCTTCCTTGTTCAGCAGCGGGATGATCTGGCCGGTGTCGTCGCTATAGCGGGTCTCGCCGGTGCCTTGCTCGCCCGCCGGACCGGCGGCTGGGCCAGCCGCGGTTTCCAGGGTCGGCGCGCCTTCCGGGGTGACCGCGGGACCGGCCAGGGCCACCGCCTGCTGATACAGGACCGAAGCCGGGACGTCCGCCCCGGCGATCTCGAAGATCGGGGCTTCCAGCGCCGGATCGACGGCACCGACGCCCTGGAAGACAATCTGTCCGCCATTGGCGAAGGTGAGGACCAGATCGTCGCCCGCCACCCGGATCTGCGCCGTGTTGGGATCGAAGTTGATCACATAGCGATCACCGGCTTGCACCGGGATCGTATCGACCGCACCGGCCGCCGGGGCCTGGACCACCACGGTGGCCTGGCCGACGAGCGTCTCGGCGCCCTCGGCACCGGACAGCGTATCGCCCTGCACGACCTGGCTGGACGAATCCTGGTTGGATGCAACGTCAGCGCCGGACTCGGACTCCGAGCCCCTGGACAGATCTTCGGTCATTACCTAATCCCTTCCTCGACTATGAGCGCGGCCGCCGCTTCAGATGCTCCCCAGCACGGCGGCCGCGTCCCCATGTGTTAATAAGTCATTGACCGGAGTTTGCGTAAAATTCAGATTAATTTCAACTTAACTTCCATCGGAAACGATACATTTATGTATGAGTTCATGGTAACCATCTAAATACGGCTCATGAAAAATAAAGTAATATTTGGAAATTTGGTTAACAGAAACAAATAGATGGTTAAATTTATCCAACAATTCCTGTGATTTCTAATAATATAATAATACTCATTCTCTTAATACATATATGTTTCTTGAATAGATATTGTTTGTATACTTCTCAACCGCGCGACTCTCGGCGAGGGGGACAGCCGCCGCGACCGCGCAGCCCACTCCGCGCGCGCAGCCGTGGCAATTGCACCGCACTCACAGCCATCGGGGCGCCGAACGGGCGCCCTGATGCGTGGCCCTCGGTCGATGATGTTCTACAGAAGGATGATTTCGACCCGGCGATTGGCTGCCTCGGGCACGCCGTCGGCGGTGGGCACCGCCGGCTCGGCCTCGCCGCGGCCGGCGACGCTGATACCGCTGGCCTTCACGCCCCGCTGGATCAAGGCATCGCGCACGGCGTTGGCGCGGCGCAGCGACAGATCCAGGTTGTAGGCTTCCGGACCGGCCCGGTCGGCATGGCCGGTGACCGAGTATTCAACGATGCCGTGCTTCTCCGCCGTCGCCACCGCCTCGTCGATGATGTTCTGGGCGGCGGCGGTCAAAGCATCGCTATCAAACTCAAAGTGCATCATGAAGGGCTTGGGCGCGGCCGCCGCCATCTGCGGCGCCGGCGCCGGTGCCGGCGCGGCTTTCCGCGCCAATTCCGTCAGCTTCAGATTGGCGGCCGCTTCGACCTTGGCAATCGCATCCGCGAACGCCGCCTTGCAGTCCGTGACGTCGTTGTTGCCCGCCGAAATCGTGCCGATCTTCACCCGCTCGGCCGCCTCGATCCAGCAATCGTAGCTGACCTGGGCGGTTGCGGCATCTGCCGGCGCCAGCGAACGGCCGCCTCGGTCAAAGGCCGTGCGCATCCGATCGAGAGCCGCCGAAAGCTCGGCCGCGTCGGCTTCGAGGAGCTCGCGGTCCGCGATCCAATCCGGATCGACCGGGGCGCGCCGCGCCGCGGTGCGCGCCTTGTGATTGAAGTGTTCGCCGTCGAACGGATCGTAGGCCGCCGAGCGCGCCTTGGACAGATCCACGTAACCGGAATACAGGCCATTCATAAAGGCAATGCCATTGGCTTCGAGATCGAGCCCCGACGACTTGTCGAAGATCGGATCGGCCTGCGCTGCCGACGCCAGCGCCATCATGGCCACTGCGCCAAATATCAATCCCTTGGCCTTCATGTCCCGTAGCCCCCTCAACATCAGTTCTCCCGCGTCAAAAGCGCGGACAATATGGTGGGACAATGACATACATGCGCATAGGCGCACGTCCGCAGCCATGCCGCGCATCGCCAAACCACGGCCCGGTATAGCGTAGAATCGCGGAGCCGCGCAAGTCAGCCGCGACGGCTGCCAAGCGGGGCCAGGCGAGCCGAATCAGGCCACTGCGACCCTCCGGCCCTCGACCAACAACCCAAATCGCGGGCGCAGGGCGGTGCCGATATAGGTGCCCGCCAGGGCCGCTATAAACCACAGCCAGCCATGCAGGCTGCCGGATGCGATACCGCTGAAATAGGCGCCCACATTGCAGCCGAACGCCAGGCGGGCCCCGTACCCCATCAGCAT
>DASWJP010000124.1:0-22607 GCA_036397065.1 Kiloniellales bacterium
TGCGGCCACGGTTACCGTGGCGCGGCCTTAGTCGGCGAGCGACAGGTTCTCGGCCGACGACTTGCCGTTCTGGCCCTGCTGCAGTTCGAACTGCACCCGCTGGCCTTCGCGAAGGCCCGGCAGGCCGGCGCGCTCAACAGCCGAAATATGAACAAAGGCATCCTTGGAGCCGTCCTCGGGCGTGATGAAGCCATAGCCCTTGACGGAGTTGAACCACTTTACGGTTCCTGTGATCATCGATTCATTCCTGGTCAATGTTACGCAACCATGCGCGCCGCGTGCGAACATGGGTCTCAGCTCGCCGATCTCCGAGAGCAGCAATAGCCCGGTCGGCGAGACCAAGCCCCTTGTCGCCGGATCTTTGAGACGTGACGGCGGCATTATATGGGCCCAGGCGGCCGGCCGCAACGGGAATTGGCTTGATTTCCGGGCGTTAAGGATGCCGGCCTAAGCCGCCGCGGCAGGGCCGGATGTGCTGGATTCGTACAGCTTTTCGCCGGTATCCTTGTCGACGCCGACCAGATCCACGTCATAGCCCCAGAGCCGGCGGACATAGGCGATGACCTTGCCGCGGCCCTTCTCCGACAGGTGGACGCCGTCGCGCACCAAATGCTGTAGGCACAACCGCCGATCGCCCCCCATATCCACCGATACCACCTGCACGTCGGCTTCGATGATGGCCAGATCGTATGACCGGGCCAGGGCCGTCCGGACCGCCTTGTAGCCCTGCTCGTTGTGGATATTCTCCACCTTGACGTGGCGCTTGTCCGCCTCGTCGACGCACAGAAACAGCCTCAGCTTCCGGATCAGGTGCGGGCTGAGGTATTGCAGGATGAAGGATTCGTCCCGGTAGTTGGCCCAGGCGTGCTTCAGGGTGCCCCGCCAGTCGCCGTTGCCGGCGATCTCGGGGAACCAGGTCCGGTCCTCGTCGGTCGGCTCGACGCAGATGCGCTTGATGTCCTCCATCATGGCCAGGCCCAAAGCATAGGGGTTGATGCCGCCATAGCGCGGATCGTCGAAGCCGGGCTGAAAGATCACATTCGAATGGCTGTGCAGGATTTCCAGCATTGCCCCATCGGTCAGCAACCCGTCATCGTAGAGCCGGTTCATGATGTAGAAATGCACGAAGGTGGCGCAACCTTCGTTCATCACCTTGGTCTGTTTCTGCGGGTAGAAATATTGCGCGATGTTGCGCACAATGCGCAGCAGTTCGCGCTGCCAGGTTTCCAGGACCGGGCTGTTCTTCTCGATGAAATAGAGCAGGTTTTCTTCCGGCAAGACCAACTTGCGGCCCTGCGTCGCCTGGTCGTCTGTCTTCTTTTCCTCGACATCGGCGCCATTCCCGCTCTTCGGCACGGTCCGCCAGATGTCCTGGAAATTGCGTTCCTCGTGAAGCAGCCGCTCTTTCTCCCGGGCCGCCTGTTCGCGCTTGCTCAACTTGGACGGCCGCCGGTAGCGAAAGACGCCATGATCCATCAAGGCGTGCGCCGCATCGAGGATCTCCTCGACCGCCGCCGGCCCATAGCGGTCCTCGCACTTGGCGATGTAGCTTTTGGCGAATTGCAGGTATTCGAGAATACCCTCGGCGTCGGTCCACTGGCGAAACAGGTAGTTGTTGCGGAAGAAATGGTTGTGGCCAAACGCCGCATGCGCCATCACCAGGGCCTGCAGGGCCATGGTGTTCTCTTCCATGTTGTAGCTGATGCATGGACTGGAATTGATGACGATCTCGTAGGCCAGGCCGGTGAAACCCTTCCGATACATGCCTTCTTCGCGCAGGAAATGCTTGCCGAAGGACCAGTGCTGATACATCAGCGGCATGCCGATCGACGAATAGGCATCCAGCATTTGCTCGGACGAAATGATCTCGATCTGATTCGTATAGACCTCGAGCCCAAGATCGTTCAGCGCCACGTCCTCGATCGCCGCATAGGCCACGCGCAACTTTTCGAAGGTCCATTCGGACCCTTCGAACAGTGGTTTTTTGGAGAGCGCACCGGGCACCTCGGCCTTGCTCTTCTTTGCGCGGGTCATGTGCGTATCGCCGCCTTCTCGGATTGCTTGGCGAACAGCTCGCGAAATACCGGGTAGATATCGCCCGGCTTGGCAATGCGCTTCATGGCGAAGTTCGCCCAGGCGCCGGCCACGCCCCGATACGCCTGCCACAAGGCGGCGCCGTTCTGCACGTTGCGGAAGATTTCCGTCTCGCGCTCGTCCAGGATCTCCACATAGGCATAGTACTGGCAGAGAGGCATGACCTCCTGGGACAGCAGTGTGACGCATTTATCCGTATCGCCGGCGTGATTCTCGCCGTCCGAGGCCTGGGCGCCGTAGATGTTCCACTCGCTGGTTGGATAGCGATCGCGGATCACCTTGAGCATCTCCACCAGCGCCGTGCTGACCACCGTGCCGCCGGTTTCCTGGCTGTAGAAGAAGGTATCCTCGTCCACTTCCTGGGCTTCATGGGTGTGGCGGATGAAGACCACGTCGGTCTGTTTGTAGCGGCGGTTGAGAAACAGGTGCAGCAGGATGAAGAAGCGCTTGGCCAATTCCTTTTCGCGCTCGCCCATGGACCCGGATACATCCATCAAACAGATCATCACCGCCTTGGTGTTCGGTTTCGGCTTGGGCGCGTAGTTGTTATAGCGGATATCGACCGGATCGATGTACGGCACCCAGCGCCGCTTGCGCAGCGTGACCTTCAGGACCTCGCGCAAATCCTCAAGGCGGGACAGCTCCGCGACGTTCGGGTTCGACTTGCCGTCCAGCGCCGCGATCTCGTCTTCCAGATCTGTGATCTCTGAATTCTTTGGGCGCTTCAGGGCCAGCCGGCGGCCCAAGCCCTTGCACATGGTGCGCAGCACATTGAGATTGGTGGGCGTGCCGGTGGCCGTATGGCCGGTGCGCTGCATCTTGTAGGTCACCACCTCGCGCAGGGTGGTCTTGACAAGGTCCGGCAGTTCCAAGTCCTCGAAGAACAGGTCGAGGAATTCCTCCCGCGTCAGGGCAAAACGAAACTCGTCCTCGCCATCGCCGCTGTCGGAGCCTTGCTTGCCGCCCTTGCCGCCGGCGCCCTCCTCGGGCTTTTCGATCTCGTCGCCGGGGCGGTAATTCTTGTTGCCGGTGAAGACCCGCTCGCGCCGACCGCCCTTGCTGGAATGACGAAAGCGGGGCTCGTCGATGCCCTTGGTCGGGATCGTGATCTCTTCGCCGTTGGCGATGTCGGTTAGCTTGCGATCCTTGATCGACTTCTCGACGACTTCCTTGATGCGCGCACGGGCGCGGCGCATGAATCGTTGGCGGTTTCCGAGGCTCTTGTCCTTCGGATTTTGACGGCGATCGATGAAATGAAACATCGCAACCGCCTTGCGGCCCGTTATCCGGCTTTGTTAACGCGCATGTACCACTCGACCAACCGGCGGACCTGCCGCTCGGTATAGCCGCGTTTGACCATGCGGTTCACGAACTCGGTGTGCTTTTCCTCGGAGTCCTTGTCGCGCTTGGTGCCAAAGCCGATGACCGGAAGCAGGTCCTCGACGTGGCTGAACATGCGCTTCTCGATGACCTCGCGCAGCTTCTCATAGCTGGTCCAGGCCGGATTGCGCCCGTCGTTCTGCGACCGGGCGCGCAAGGTGAACTTGACCACCTCGTTGCGGAAGTCCTTGGGGTTGGCGATGCCGGCCGGCTTCTCGATCTTGGAAAGCTCGGTATCCAGCACGGAACGGTCGAAGAGCTGGCCCGTATCCGGATCCTTGTAGTCCTGCTCCTCGATCCAGGAATCCGCATAGGCGATATAGCGGTCGAACAGGTTCTGGCCGTATTCCGTATAGGACTCCAGATAGGCTTTCTGGATCTCGTGGCCGATAAATTCGGCATAGCGCGAGGCCAGCTCCGACTTGATGAATTCCAGGTACTTGGCCTCGGTATCTTCGGCGTACTGCTCGCGCTTGATGGCATGCTCCAGCACGTACATCAGATGCACCGGATCGGCCGCCACTTCCTTTGTGTCGTGATTGAAGGTCTGCGACAGCACCTTGAAGGCAAACCGCGTGCTCACGCCGTTCATGCCTTCGTCGACACCCGCCGTATCCCGGTATTCCTGCACCGACTTGGCCTTCGGATCGGTGTCCTTCAGATTCTCTCCGTCGTAGACGCGCACCTTCGAGAACAGGGTGGAATTCTCGTGCTCGCGCAGGCGCGTGAGGACGCAGAACCGGCTGAGCATGGTCAGGGTATCCGGCGCGCATGGCGACTCGCCCAAGTCGCTCTCGCGCAGCAGTTTCTGATAGATCTCCGCTTCCTCGGTGACACGCAGGCAGTAGGGCACCTTGATCACGCAGATGCGGTCCAGGAACGCCTCGTTGTTCTTGTTCGCCTTGAACTGCTGCCATTCCGCCTCGTTCGAATGCGCCAGGACAATGCCCTGATAGGGGAACGCGCCAAAGCTTTCCGTACCCAGGTAGTTCTCTTCCTGGGTGGCGGTGAGCAGCGGATGCAGCACCTTGATCGGCGCCTTGAACATCTCGACGAATTCGAGCAGGCCCTGGGTGGTCCGGTTGAGACCGCCGGAGTGGCTGTAGGCGTCCGGGTCGTTCTGGCTGAAATATTCCAGCTTGCGGATGTCGACCTTGCCGACCAGGGCCGAGATGTCCTGGTTGTTCTCGTCGCCCGGCTCGGTTTTCGCGACGCAAATCTGGCGCAGCTTCGAGGGGCGCAGCTTGACCACGGAAAATTTCGAGATATCGCCGCCGAATTCATCCAAACGCTTGGCCGCCCAGGGCGAGATCATGCCGGTCAGGCGGCGGCGGACGATGCCGTATTTTTCCTCGAGCACGTCGCCCATGCGCACCGGATCGAACAGGCCGAGCGGCGATTCGAACACCGGGCTGAGATGATCGCCGGCTTTCAGAACATAGACCGGCTCGTTCTCCATCAGCCGCTTCAGGCGTTCGGCGATCGACGACTTGCCGCCGCCGACCGGGCCGAGCAGATAGAGAATCTGCTTGCGTTCCTCCAACCCCTGCGCCGCGTACTGGAAATAGCCGACGATGCGCTCGATCGTATCTTCCATGCCGTAAAAGCCCAGGAAGGACGGATAGCGCTTGATGGTACGGTTGAGAAAAATGCGGCCGAGGCGCGGATCGTTGCTGGTGTCGATCAATTCCGGCTCGCCGATGGCGGTGATCATGCGCTCGGCGGCGCTGGCGTAGAGCTTTGGATCGTCGCGGCAAGCGGCGAGATAATCGCGCAGCGTCATCTCTTCCTGCTTTTCGCGACTATAGTTTTCCGAGAAGAGCTCCAACACATCCATGGCCGGTTCCTATCCCAAGGTCAGGGTGGTTGTTCTTTTTCCACAACCACAGGCCAGCATACGCGGACAGGGTTAACAGGTCGTTGACCATGGACAATGAAGGCCTTAGGAGACCAGAAACCGACCACCGCAACCGGTGGGCGCAAATCGCCGATGACCCTTGTTACAAGGGTGGCGGCAGGCCGGCCAACGCCCGCTAAACCGCCAGTACAGACCCTAAATGTGGTGCCAATTCGTGTATCGGCACATGGGTTAGGTCTTTGTTCAATTCGCCTGTCACTTTTTCGCGCGTGGCAGCGGTCAGTTCGCTGCGCAGGTTGCCCAAGGCCTTGGGTGCCGCCACCAGGATCAGGCGGTCGAAGTCGCCGCGCTTGGCGGCACTATCGAGATAGGCCGCGATGCGGTGGTGGAACGTGCGCTGTTCGTGCTCATGCGGGTCGGTGCGCGGCTCCATGCTGTGGCGGCCTCCCAGCCCGGTAGAGTCGAATGTGCGGCCGGGCCGGTCGCTGCCGATCTCGCGGCTCTGCAAATTCTCGCCTTCGAATTCCTGGTCCGGACCCGGTTTCACGCCCCGCCCCGGTCCATCGTTGAGCACAATGCGCGCCCGCGCCCCGTCGGCGATCAAAATCCACGTCAAAATGCGTTTCATGGTTCCTCGGTCATATATGAGAGATGGTAAGCCAATCCGATTTAGATATAGGCATACTCGACTCCGCTTGCCGCCCCTTTGACGTGCATCAATGCGCCGCAGGTTAATTCGGCGAGGATAAGTCCATGATTGAAGCCGGGCAAAGCGCCGTCGCGGCGTTCCTGGCCGACCCGGCGACCTATGGTCTGGCCGGCGTACGCGTGGAGCGTATCGATACCCACGGGGCCATGGTCTTCCTCGCCGGGGAGCGTGCCTACAAGATCAAGCGCGCGGTGCGTTTTCCTTACATGGATTTCTCCACCTTGGAATTGCGGCGCCGGGCCTGTCAGCGCGAGATCGAGCTGAACCGGCGCACCGCGCCCGAGCTTTACATCGGTGCCGTTCCCATCACCCGCGCGGCCGGTGGCGGCCTGGCGCTGGACGGCACCGGCGAAGCGGTCGAGTGGGTGGTGGTCATGCACCGCTTCGCGCAAGAGGCCCTGGGCGATCGACTGGCACAAGCCGGGCGACTGACCGCCGAACTGGCGGGCGCCCTGGCCGACGAGGTGGCCGTATTCCACGACCGTGCCGAGCCGCTCCAAGGCGCCGCCGCGGCCGGCGGGGGCGCGGCCGGCCTGTGGGCCGTCATCGACGAGAACATGGACGAGTTGCGCGGCCGGCCGGACATCTTTGCCGCGGCCGAGGTCGCGGCCATGGCGGACTCCGCCCGTGCCGCCTGGGACCAGCTCAAGGACCTGCTGGATGCCAGGCTGGCGGCGGGGCTGGTCCGCCGCTGTCACGGAGATTTGCATCTGCGCAACGTGTGCGTACTCGACGGGCGGCCACGGCTCTTCGATTGCATCGAATTCAATGACGCCATCGCCTGTATCGACGTGCTCTACGATCTGGCCTTCCTGTTGATGGACCTCGATCATAGGGACCTTCGTCCCCTGGCCAACCTGGTCCTGAACCGCTATCTGCAGCGGCGCGAGGAAATCGCCGGTCTGGCGGCCCTGCCGCTGTTTCTCTCCACCCGCGCCACGGTGCGCGCCAAGGTGAGTGTGAGCATCGCCGATACCACAACGGACCCGGCGGCGGCCCAGCGCCTGCAGGACGAAGCCGCCGGCTATTTCCGCGCCGCGTGTGCCTATCTGCAGCCGGCGGACCCCATCTTGGTTGCCGTCGGCGGCCTGTCGGGCACCGGCAAGACCTGTCTGGCAAGGGCCCTGGCGCCCGGTTTCGGCGCCTCGCCCGGCGCCGTGCATCTGCGCAGCGATATTCTGCGCAAGACGCTCCACGGTGTGGACGCGTTGATCCGCTTGCCCCAGGCCGCCTATAGTCCGGCGCAGACTGCGGCAGTGTACGCCGGCCTGACGGCGCGGGCGCAAGCGGCCCTGACCGCCGGACGCGCCGTCATCGCCGATGCGGTGTACGCCACCCCGGCCGAGCGCGACGCCATCGAGGCCGTCGCCCGTGAACTTTCGGTGCCCTTCATCGGCATCTGGCTGGAGGCGCCGGCCGAACAGATCATCGGCCGGGTGGCCGGGCGGCAGGGCGACGCCTCGGACGCCACACCGACGGTGGTCGAAAAACAGCTGGCCTATGACATCGGGCCGCTTACCTGGCAAAAGCTGGATGCATCGCCGGCACCGGATACGGTGGCCTCCGCGGCCAGGCGCCTCATCGCCGGCTTTCAGGCCAAACAGGCATAGCCGCGCGCGCGGGCCTCTTCCTCGATCTCGATGATGCGATCATAGGCGGTCTCGGGTAGCACCTCGATCCCGGCGATCAACAGATCCTCCCGCGTCGCCGCCAACGCCGGGTCGGCCAGGGCCGCGTTCAGGGCGGCACGCAGGCGCTGCAGCAGATCGCCGCCGGCACCGGCGCGTGTGACATACGGCAAGCCCGGGGCCGCCACCGTTTCGCCCAGGACACGCAGATTTGCCAACGCCGCCGGCCGGTGCCGGGCGAGCAGCGCATGGGTCACGCAATCGACGGCGCACACATCCGCCGCGCCGCTGGCGACCAGGGCGAGGCTGTTGGCGTGGCCGCCGCTCATCACCACCTTGGAAAAAAAGGAGGCGGACTGGGCCACCACGGCAACGGCCGACCGCAGGGCGCTATAGCCCGACTGGGAATCGGGTGCGTTGGCAGCGGCGAAGCGGCCGCGCAGATCGTCCAGCGTCTGGGCCGGATCGTCAGCCCGCACAACAATGAGGCTGCGGTAGAATGGCCCTTTGCAACCGGCCGCGTCATATGACGGTGTCGCCACCACGCGCAGCTGGCCGACGAAGTCGTGCATCAGCGGATAGCCGCAGGTTTGGCTGAACAGCAGATCGGGTGACCGCCAGACGGTTTTCGTATCACAGTCGCGGACCAAGTTTACCGGTACATCCGCGACCCCTTCCCGGGCCAGGGCGCGGGCAATGCCGGACCACCAGGCATCCGTGGCCGCGGTCACCTCCGGCAGATCGTACATGGGCAGGCTGGCGATGTTCACGGCGAAACGTGTCCTTTTGCAAGGCATTCCAGGCCGTCCTCGATTTCGTAGTAATCCCCTTTGCTGGCAACAAAGATATGCCGGATGGTTTTCAGCCCGGTCGGCGGATCGATACAGCCGGCGGCAATTGAAATAGAATCTCGCGACAGCATGTCCCAGAAAAGGCTGGCGCCGCATTCCTGGCAAAAACCGCGCCGCGCCGCGCCCGACGAGGTGAACCACTTGAGGCCGCGCGCCTCCGTCATGGTCAGATCGGCTCGTTGCACGCGCGTATATGCGGCGACGTGGCCGTGCGTGCGCCGGCATTGCTCGCAATGGCAATTCACCACGTCGCGCATGGGCCCGCGCACTTCATAGGCCACGGCACCGCACAGGCATTGCCCACGGGCGCGGATCGCAGAATCTCTCGCTTCGCTCATCGTGCGTTTCCTAGGTGTAATAGGTTTGCAGGACCTGTTTGTACGCGTTTTCCAGCGTCTCGATCTGGTCGGCATAGTTTTTCCAGCGGCCGATGGCCGCATCGGATATTGGCTTATTGATCTCTGCCCGGCTCGGTGTGCTGATGTGCGTTCCCGACAGACCGTCTCGGTAGTCGAGGCTATCCGAGCGCCAATCCAGACCGATGAACTCGAATATCTGTTTCAGCGTTTTCTCGCTGTCGGCCACCAGGTCTTCATACCGGTACTCGTGGATTGGCGGCCGCAAAGCGGGTTTCATCCGCATCCAATAGCCCATGACGGCGCCGTAATACTCGGCCGTCGAGGACAGGTCGTTGAAGATCGATGTCGACGGATTCTGGGCAAAATCCTGGAAATAACAGCTCAGGATGACATCGCGCGGGTCGCGCAAGGCACACAGAATCTTGGCGTCGGGAAAAATCGCATCGATCAAGCCGACCGCCAGAATGTTCATGGGCATCTTGTCGACAAAGACCGGCTGCTTGGGCGTTTTGAATTGGCTGTCCGCCCAGCGCCAGTAGACTTGGCGCATCTCCCGCAGATCGTCTGGCCGTACGTGCCGCAGCATATCTGGATAGCGCTGCCTCGGATATTGCTGTTTCAGCCATTCGAAGACGCCGCCCAGGGGCGTGCGTTCCGGCGCGGCGAACACATCCGGGTGGTGCGCCAGCATGCGCTCCACCAGGGTGGTGCCCGATCTGGGAAAGCCGATGAAGAACACCGGCGCCGCCTGCCCCTCTTGCAGCCGGCCGAGATCGGGGGGCTGAAAATCCGACTCCAGAAAATAGCGTTCGTTGTTTTTCACGGCGGCGAACCCGGCCTGCACGCTGGCCTGATGTTTTGCATCCTCGAGATTATGCGCGTGCGCCTGTTGGGCGGTCTGCCAGGCCGCGGCAAAGTCCCCCAAACGATCGAAACATTGGGCCTTGCTGATGAGGAACGAAAAGGCGAGGCGCGCATTGGCCTGACCGGCCGGCCGGTCGAAGAGTTCGATGGCGGACTGGAAATCCCTCGCCTGCATTTTCAGCCGGCCCAGGATCAGGATGGCCAGGCCATTTTCCGTCTGCAGGGCCAGGGCCGCATGCGCCGTTTGTTCCGCTTCCAGTGGCCGGTTGGAGGCTTCGTAGCAGAGGGCCAGATTGGCCAGGAGATCGGAATTGGTCCGGTCGATTTTCGCGGCCGCCGCATAGGCGTCGGTGGCTGCCTCGACATCGTTCATCTCAAAACAGACGGACCCCAGATTGTTCAAGATATCCGGCGCCTTCGGCTCCAGCTTCAGGGCCGCCTCGAAAGCCTGTCGGGCAGCCGGGAGCCGGCCGATGTTTCTGTTGCAAATGCCCATGTTGAACCAGGCGGCGGTCAGGCGCGGCTCGATCCCGACGGCGCGGCGATAGGCTGCGATCGCTTCCCCGTACCGTTGCTGGCTCAGCAGGCAATCGCCCAGGGCCGCGTGCCATTGCGGAACGCTCGCGTTCTTCTCGATGGCCGCGCCCAGATGTTTCTGCGCCAAGTCATGCCGTCCCTCGGCACCGAGTATCTGCCCCAGCAAGGCATGGGCCTGCCCGCCCACTTCGGCGTCCCCCAAGATTGTTTCGAGCACGCCTTTGGATTGCGCCAGCCGGCCGGCCTGGGCCAGGGTCAAGCCTTGCTGAAGCCGTTCGGCGGCGGAGGCCGGCGCCGACATGCTCAGGCGCCGCTCGCCTTGACGGTTGCCGGACCCGTTTCCAGATCCTTGGCCAGCCGGCCGATGAAATCGTAGACATCCGGCGGCTGCACCATGGCGGCGCGGATCAGATCGTCGAAATGCCGCGTCAGGGCGCGGATATGCTCGGTGGAGTTGAAGACCACGTACATGTTGCCGACATAGATCGCCGCACGCTTGGGCCCGAAAATGGTGAGGGGAACGGAATAGCGCTGCAGTCCGTCGAACAGGAACCAGCGCAAGGTCGGATACAGCTCGTCCAGAAGCGTCAGCATCAGCTTGAGTTGTGCGATACGACTGGCCACCGCCAGATTCTTCCAGATGCCGTGGCCGAGGGCAAATTCCTCCAGCCCCTGGACCGAGCTGCAGACCTCCATGTCGGTTTCCGGCAGGCGGCTGTAGGCCAGGCGCTTGCCCGCCTGCTCGATGCGCGACTGCGGCACCTGCACGCCGTACTCCTGATATTCGTAGCGGATGACCTCCTCGGTCTTGAGCAAGTCCGGCAGGGTGGCGGGCACGTAGCGGATTTTGTAGCCCACTGCATCCGCATGCCAGCGCGCCAGGCGCGTATCGGCGGGCGATGCCGCCCCCGGCTCGAACTGCAGCACCCCGGCCATCACGTCGGCGCGCAACTGCCCTTCCTGGCTCAAGCCCAGCAGCCAATCGACGCTCACCTGCTCGCGCTCGGCGATGGCGGCGATGGATTCGGCCCGCGGCAAGCGGTCATTCGACGGCGAGAGAAGCTGCGACAAGGTCGACCGGTCCAGATCGACCCGCTCGGCAAACGCGGTGCGATTGAGGCCTGAGCGCGCGATGACCTCGTTCAGCCGCTCGCGAAACACTTCGACGGTCTTACGGCGGTCCATGGGACCTCCTGGGATCGGCACAGGCCGGACGGGGCGGCCACCCCTGGGTGCACCCGCAGTGTACACAACCGTTGTACATTGTCATCACTTTTTTTACTTGGTGATAATATGCTACGTATTGTGCCCATGATCTCGTTGCCGCCACCCCTGGAGGCTGATATCTATTAACTGGAATATCGCGGCCTAGGGCCAACGAAAATCACGATATTTGTCTCGCGCGGATCGCCCCTTGACCGTATCGCCGAGCCGGGGCTCGGCGGGGAAATAACCGGGTATACCATGACCGTTACCGCCTCGATCCCCATCCCGCGAAGCAAGCTGGCGCGGCGCATCGAGTGGCCGACCCTGGTGGCCGCGGCGGTCATCTACGGTGGCTTCGGGTTGCTCACCTGGTTCTATGAGGCGCTGCCGTGGTGGCTGATGCTGCCCCTGGGCGGCTATCTGGTTGCCTGGCAGGGCTCGCTGCAGCACGAGGTGGTGCACGGCCACCCGACCCCCTGGCGCTGGGTCAACGAAGCCCTGGTGTTCCCCTCCCTCTGGTTGTGGCTGCCTTACTCCCTCTATCGGGACAGCCACCTGGTCCACCACCAGGACGAAAACCTGACCGATCCGTACAACGACCCGGAGTCCAACTACCTGAGCCCGGAAACCTGGGCCGTTCTGGGTCCGATTCAACGCGGCATGCATTGGTGGCTCAAAACCGTGAGCGGCCGGTTGTTGCTCGGCCCGGTGCGGTGCGTTGGCACGTTTTTCGCCGGCGAGATCCGGCGGCTGGTGCGGGGCGATACCGGCCATCTCGGGGTATGGGCCGTACATGCCGGGGCCTGCGCCGTGGTTCTTGTCTGGGTGATGTGGGTCTGTGAGATCCCGTTCGTCGCCTACGTGGCACTGTTTGCCTATCCAGGCACATCCCTGACCCTGCTGCGCTCCTTCCTGGAACACCAGGCGCGCGAGGATGTCAGCCAACGCACCGTCGTGGTCGAGGCCGGCCCGGTCATGTCGCTGCTGTACCTCAACAACAACCTGCACACCCTGCATCACGCCGAGCCCGGCTTGGCATGGTATCGCCTGCCCGCCCGCTACCGGGCCGAGCGCGCACGTCTGCTGGAGCGCAATGGCGGCTGCCTGTTCAGTGGTTATGGGGAGGTGTTGGCCCGCTACCTGTTCTGGCCGAAGGAAAGCCCGGTGCACCCGTTCGCCGGGCGCCCGTCCACGGTCCAGGTGGCGGCCATCCAGGAGCCCGCCGCGCCGTTCAGCGCCGAGCCGGCCACCTAAGCCAGCCGCACGCGTCCGCTACGAATTTTCCAGGTGCTTGGCCAGCTCGGGCGTCGGCGTGGAATCGACGAACAGGCCGTGATCCCGTTGATAGGCGCCGATCGCCGCGCGCGTGCGCGGGCCGGACCGGCCGTCGATCGGTCCAGGATCGTATCCCCTCTCCGCCAAGGCCGATTGTATACGCCGCACCACCGGGCTGCTGCTGGCGCTGGCCGCCTGCGCGGAACCGTTCTGGCTCTTGCCCCGCTTCCAGGCGGGTTCGCCCAGATCGAGGGTGCTCTTGTCCGTCGCCACGCCGGCCACACCGCCAACGACCGCGCCAATCAGCGCGCCGTGAAACACGCTGACCGAGGTCAAGGCGCCAACGATGGCACCGCCCGCTGCCCCCAGGCCGGCGCCGCTGATGCCTCGGTCCTCTGGGGTGCTGCCGCACCCGGCGACCAGGACAGCCACGGCTATGAACGCAGAAACCGTGCGAATCATCTCTCACTCTCCCCTTCGGCTCGTCGGCCCGTTTACCATGCCGGACCGTACCCTGAAATATTATAGCACGGGCAACGGCGTGTATCTGTGACATCCCTTGGGCAAATGTCCGGCAGCCCAGACACCCATTCTCACCGTGCCGGACTCCGTTCAAGCATAGCGCAGCCGTTGCCCGATGCCCAATCCCCGCGCCTTCTCCAGCATGGCGGAACCGAGGGCGATGTCGGAGAGTGACAAACCGCGGTGCCAGAACAGGATGGTCTCGTCGTCGTTTTGCCGGCCCGGCCGCGCCCCGGCGACGATCTGGCCGAGCTCGGCATGGAGGGTTTCGGCGCTCAGCTTGCCGGCCTCCACATGGGCGCGCAGAGCGCCGAACTTGCCGCCCTTGCATTGCCCCCAGTCGTCGACCACCATTTTGTCCATGACATCGGTGAGCGATACTTCCACCGCGCTCATGGTGCCATAGGGGATCACCAGATTGCCCGGCGCCACCCAGGCGGTCTTGAACAGCGGTTCCGGCTTTTCCAGGCGGGATGCCTCGACCTGGATGTGCGCCCCGGCCAAGCACGCCTCCCAGGAGCCGACGGCGCGCACCGGTTTGCCGAGATCGGCGCTCAGGCGCGCGGCGAACGGCTCGCGGCTTTCCCGGCGGCGGGAATGGACGCGGATTTCGGCGAAGTCGAACAGGTGGTCCAGCAGGCGCACGTTCCAATAGGCCGTGCCTCGGGCCCCCACGTGGCCAAGCACCCGCGAGCCTTTGCGCGCCAGATGCTTCGCGCCCAGCGCCGTGATGGCGCCGGTGCGCATCTCGGTGATCGCGGTGGCGTCCAGCAGCGCCACCGGCATGCCAGTGCGCGGATCGAACAGGGTCAGCAATGCCATTTCCGACGGCAGATCCTGTTTGTAGTTGTCAAGATAGTCGCCGACCACCTTGACACCGGCCACATTCAGCGGCGCAACATATCCGCGCAACACATTGAAGTGGCCGCGAAAGGCCGGATCGGGTTCGAGGTGGACCCGGGGCTCGATCACGGTCTGCCCCAGACCCTGGGCGTGCAGGCCCGCCTCCACCGCATCGAGGATTTCCCCATCGCCCATATTCAATGCCGCGATGTCGGGTCCGGACAAATAGGTGAAATGAATCTCGCGCACCGGTCCTACGCCTGCAACGCGTCGATGGCCGCCTTGTAGGCGGCGAACACGGGCGCTTCCCGATGGTGCCGGCCATCGCGCACGACCCAGGAACCACCGGCCATCACGTGGCGGACCGGGTTCGTGCTGCCGGCGAAGATCGCGGCATCGAGCAGCACGTCGCCCTCCCGGCCATAGAGCGCGGGGGAGTCGTCATCGAGTACCAGCAAATCGGCGCGCGCCCCGGCCGCCAGTCGGCCGATGGGCCGGGCCAGGGCCTGGGCGCCACCGGTCAGGGCACCGCGGTACAACAGCGCGCCCACGGACGGTGCCGCCGCCCCGCCGGAGAGCAGGTTGCGCCGCCGTTGGATCAGCCGTTGGCCGTATTCCAGCCAGCGCAATTCCTCGACCGGGCTGACCGAGATATGACTGTCCGAACCGATGCCGAAGGCGCCATTGGCGGCCAGATAGTCGGTCGCCGGAAATACGCCGTCGCCCAGGTTCGCCTCGGTGGTCGGGCAGAGACCGGCGACGGCGCCGCTGGCGGCCAGGCGCGCCATTTCCTCCTCGGTCACGTGGGTGGCATGCACCAGGCACCAGCGGTCATCCACCGGGGCGTTCTGCAACAGCCATTCCACCGGCCGGGCGCCGCTCCAGTCGATGCAGTCCTGCACCTCCTTGCCCTGTTCGGCGACATGGATATGGATCGGCGCGTCCCCATCCATGGACTGCAGGCCGGTGACCGCCGCCGTCAGGGTTTCGTGGGTAACGGCGCGCAGGCTGTGCGGCGCCAGGCCCACCGCCACCTGCGGATCGCCGGCCGTAGCGGCGCGCGCGGCACCGATGATCGCCAGCAGGCGATCCGGCGCATTCAGAAACCGCCGTTGCCCCTCGCCCGCCGGCTGGCCGCCAAAGCCGCCGTAACCGTAGAGCACCGGCAGCAGGGTGATGCCGATGCCGCTGTCCGCCGCCGCCGCCAGCACCCGCTGCGACATTTCGGCCGGGTCCGCATAGGGGCGGCCGTCCGTGTCGTGATGCAGATAGTGGAACTCGCCCACCGCCGTATAGCCGGCCTTGAGCATCTCCACGTAAAGCTGGGTGGCGATGGCCTGGACCTGCTCCGGCCGCAGGCGGCGGACGAACCCGTACATGACCTCGCGCCAGGTCCAGAAGCTGTCGCCCTCCGGTCCGGCGCGCTCAGCCAGGCCGGCCATGGCCCGCTGGAAGGCGTGGCTGTGCAGATTGGGCATGCCGGGCAGAACCGTGCCACCGGCCCGTGCCGCATCGCCCGGTCTGGCATTCGGCGTCACCGCGATCAGCTCGCCCTCCGCCGTGATCTCGAACAGGACATCGCGCGCCCAGCCGCCGGGCAAAAGCGCACGGTCGGCGAACAGTCGAGACTCTGGCACGGAAGTCACCGGGGAGGACTCGGATCGGTTGCGGGTTTCGGAGGGCGAGCTTATGACGTATGACAACGCTTGTATAGACAACCGGACAGCCAAAGACCCGACTCATGTGGGATGCGATCTGGCATAACGGCCGCCTGGCCACCCTGACGGACAGCCTCGGCGGCACACCCTACGGAGCCATCGCCGACGGCGCCATCGCCAGCCAGGATGGCCGGATCGCCTGGATCGGACAAACCGCCGATTTGCCTGGCGATCCGCGCACCCTGGCGCGCGAAGCCCACGATCTGGGCGGACGCTGGCTGACTCCCGGCCTGATCGATTGCCACACCCATCTGGTCTATGGCGGCAACCGGGCGGGCGAGTTCGAGAAGCGCCTGCAGGGGGTGAGCTATGCCGAGATCGCCCGCACCGGTGGCGGTATCGTGTCGACGGTAGCTGCCACCCGGGCGGCGGACGACGACACCCTGTTCGCAGCCGCGCGGCGGCGGCTGGCGGCGCTTTTGGCCGAGGGTGTGACAACCATCGAGATCAAATCCGGCTATGGCCTGAACCTGGAGACCGAGCTGAAACAGCTTCGCATCGCCCGCCGCCTGGGGGCCGAGTTGCCTGTGACGGTGCGCACCACGTTTCTCGGTGCCCATGCCCTGCCGCCCGAGTTCACCGGCCGCGCCGATGCCTATATCGACGCGGTCATCGCCATGCTGCCGGAAGTGAAAGCCTCCGGTTTGGCCGATGCGGTCGATGCGTTCTGCGAGGGCATCGGCTTTTCCCCGGAACAGACGGAACGGGTCTTCGCCGCCGCGACGAAACTTGGTCTGCCGGTCAAGCTGCACGCCGATCAGTTGTCCGATCTGGGCGGGGCCGCCCTATCGGCGCGCTTCGCGGCCCTGTCGGCCGATCATCTGGAATACACCAGCGAGGACGGTATCGCCGCCATGGCCGCCGCCGGCACGATGGCGGTGCTGCTGCCCGGCGCCTTCTATTTCCTGCGCGAGACCAAGCTGCCGCCGATCGAGGCGTTGCGCCGCGCCGGCGTGCCCATCGCCATCGCCACCGATTGCAATCCCGGCAGCGCCCCGCTGACCTCGCTCCTCCTCGTCCTCAACATGGCCTGCACCCTGTTTCGGCTGACGCCGGAGGAAGCCTTGGCCGGTGTCACCCGGCACGCGGCGCGGGCGCTGGGCCTGGCCGATGAATGCGGCACCCTGGAGGTAGGCAAGGCCGCCGACTTCGCCATCTGGGACATCGACGAGCCTGCCGAGCTCGCCTACCGCATCGGCTTCAATCCGTTGGCCAGTGTGGTAAGGGCGGGCGCCGTCCGCTAGCCATCATGCCTCCGGGCCGGCCAGTGGTCGGCGACGCGCACCGCTTCGTCCATGCCCGGCCAGGGCGGCAGGGTGGCCATGATGACCTCAAAAGGCTCATCGCCGGTGTTGCGAAACTGGAAATGGGCGCCCGTGGGAATGCTGAGACAGGTTCCCGGCACCGCATCCACCACGTCCTCGTGCGTCCCGTGCTTGCGCCACATCTGGCCACGACCGGCGATTACGTACCAAAGCTCCTCGATGGTCTTGTGGCGCACCGCCAGGGACACCCCGCCCGGCGGCAAGGTGCAATGCGCCATGCCGCCGCGCGTCAATTCGAGCAACGGCCGCACTTCCGAGCCGTCCGGCGCACGAACGAACTCCGCCGGCATTGTCTTCGTCCAGGTCATGACTCTGTCCGGTTGGAAATTGGAGTCGGTCATTTGGCCTGCGCCTGTATCCATTCCTGCGCAGCGTGGAGCAGATCGCGCAGCAGGGGCCGGATACCGGCCGCCAGATCCTCGCGGAAGCCGTAGGGTGCATCTTCGTCCATGTAGGTAATCTGGCTCAGTTCCAGCTGCACCGCATGGACGCGCGAGGCCGGCTTGCCGTAGGCGCGCGTGATATAGCCGCCTTTGAATCGGCCATCGACGACGTGCGTATATTCCGGCGTATCGTCCGCCACCTGAGCCAGGCTGCGAACCAGGGTCGGATCGGCGGTCGTGCCTCCGCCCGTGCCGAAGTTCAGATCCGGCAGTCGGCCCTCGAAGAAGCGCGGCACATGGCTGCGGATGGAATGGGCATCCCACAGCACGGCGACGCCGTGGCGGGCGACCAGGGCGGCCAGTTCGGTTTGCAGGCGCTCGTGATAGGGCCGCCAGATCGCCTCTCGCCGGGCTGCGATCTCGGCCGCATCCGGCGCCGCGCCATCGCCATAGACGGGCATCTCGTCGAAGGTCGTGACCGGGCACAGGCCGGTGTTGCTGGCGCCGGGATACAGCGGCGTATCGTCCGGCGCCCGGTTCATGTCGATGACATAACGGGAATGGGTGGCGCAGATGACGCCGACGCCAAGGTCGCCGAGAAAATCGTATAGCCGGTCCACATGCCAGTCCGTATCGGGCAAGGGCCGTGCCGCCGGGCTCAGCCGCGCCGCGATGTCGGCCGGCACATGGGTGCCGGCGTGCGGAATGGATACCAGCAAGGGAGTCTTCCCGGCGCGGAAGCGAAACGGGTCCATTCGCGATTGGTCCTTCACCTAGCGTCCGCCCCACAGAAAAGTGAGCCCAAGGCCGATAAAGAAGAGGCCCATCACCGGCCATTGCCACCGCCGCCAGCCGGTCGTCTCTCTGCGGATGAGCACCTGGAGAAAACCCATTCCGGGAAAGCCGATGGATCCCGCTTCGTCTTCGCTGGGCTGAGGCTTGGGCCGAAACCAAAGAGTGCAGAACAATAAGCCGAGGGCAATCAGGCCCCAGGCCCCCAACCGAAACGCCTCATTGCACGGCTCGCCATCCGGGCACGCGGTTTCTTGCGCCCACGCCGGCACGGCAAGTGACGCAGACAACGCGGCCAATAACACTCTAGCGAAAAACGCGCGAAACACGGTTGGAACTTTCCTTGCCGATCTTGCCGACAGCCTAGGATACGGCGTCGGCGCGGGCAATCGCCGCCGCCTCCCTCATGCCCAACCGCTGGCGGGCACTGGCGAACTTGTATATACAACTAAAGAGCCGCGAGAAGGAGTGCCTCCGTTGAAACCGCAAAACACCAATCCGCGCCTCGATAATTCGCGCAAGATCCGCGCGCCGCGCGGCCCCGATCTGACCGCGAAATCGTGGCTGACCGAAGCCCCCTTGCGCATGCTCATGAACAATCTGGACCCGGAGGTCGCGGAAAAGCCGGAGGAGCTGGTGGTCTATGGCGGCATCGGCCGGGCCGCCCGCGATTGGCGCAGCTACGATGCCATCGTGCGCTGCCTGACCGATCTGGAGGAGGACGAGACCCTGCTGATCCAGTCGGGCAAGCCGGTGGGCGTGTTCAAGACCCATGCGGATGCGCCGCGCGTGCTCATCGCGAACTCCAACCTGGTGCCCCACTGGGCCACCTGGGAGCACTTCAACGCGTTGGATAAGGCCGGCTTGATGATGTACGGCCAGATGACCGCCGGCTCGTGGATCTACATCGGCAGCCAGGGCATCGTGCAGGGCACCTACGAGACCTTCGTCGAAGCCGGCCGCCAGCACTTCGGCGGCGATTTGTCCGGCAAGTGGATCCTGACCGGCGGCCTGGGCGGCATGGGCGGCGCTCAGCCCTTGGCAGCGACCATGGCCGGCGCCAGCATGCTGGCGGTCGAATGCCGGCCCAGCCGCATCGAGCGGCGGCTGGAAACCAGGTACCTGGACAAGTGGACCAACAGCCTGGACGAGGCGCTGATCTGGATCCGCGATGCCTGTGCCCGGGGCCAGGCGCTGTCCATAGGTCTGGAGGGCAATACCGCGGATGTGTTGCCCGAGCTTCTGCGCAGGGGCGTCAAGCCGGACATGGTGACCGATCAGACCTCGGCGCACGACCCGCTGCACGGTTACCTGCCCGCCGGGTGGACCTTGGAAGAATGGGAGAGCAAACAACTGAGCGATCCGGCGGCCGTGGTCGCCGCGGCCAGGGAGTCGATGGCGGTGCATGTGCGCGCCATGCTCGCCTACCACGCACAGGGGGTCCCCACTTTCGATTACGGCAACAACATCCGCCAGGAAGCGAAGGGCGCCGGCGTGGCCAACGCCTTCGACTTCCCCGGTTTCGTGCCGGCCTATGTCCGGCCGCTGTTCTGCCGCGGCATCGGCCCGTTCCGCTGGGCCGCTCTCTCCGGCGATCCGGCCGACATCGCCAAGACCGACGCCAAGGTCAAGGAGCTGATCCCCGACGATCCGCACCTGCACACATGGCTCGACATGGTGGCGGAGCGGATCCAATTCCAAGGCTTGCCCGCCCGCATCTGCTGGGTCGGCTTGGGGGCGCGGGCCAAGCTCGGCCTGGCCTTCAACGAGATGGTGGCCAAGGGCGAGCTGGCCGCGCCCGTCGTCATTGGCCGCGACCATCTG
Organism: Kiloniellales bacterium; assembly: GCA_036397065.1. Lineage (GTDB taxonomy): Bacteria > Pseudomonadota > Alphaproteobacteria > Kiloniellales > J153 > JAJFGI01. Next base: position 20,169 of record DASWJP010000124.1, read on the forward strand.
GATTCGGGCTCGGTGGCCAGCCCGAACCGGGAGACCGAGGCCATGAGGGACGGTTCGGATGCCGTCTCCGACTGGCCGCTGCTCAATGCCCTGCTCAACTGCGCCAGCGGCGCCACCTGGGTATCCCTGCACCACGGCGGCGGCGTGGGCATGGGCTTCTCCCAGCACGCCGGCATGGTCATCGTCTGCGACGGCAGCACCGCGGCGGCCCGCCGGATCGAGCGGGTGCTGACCAACGACCCGGCCACCGGGGTCATGCGGCACGCCGATGCCGGCTATGACATCGCCATCGCCTGCGCCCGTGAGTTCGGGTTGAATCTGCCGATGCTGGAAAGCTAAAGCTCTAGAAACACCAAGGGCTGCACCCTTTTCCGGATGCAGCCCCGATGCAGTCTCCCGTGTGAGCCTGAAAAGGCTCGTCCGTCCGTCCCGCTAGTTCTTCACCAGCGTGTATTTGAAGGTCCGGCCGGCGGTCACTTCGACCGGGTGCTTGATGGTGCTGCCAGCCATATTGGCGTGCACCACATACCACCCGGCCGGCAGAACCAGCTCCGGCGTGGACCCGGTGACCTCGGCCACGGTAGGCCGGGCCCCCGACGAATCGCGTCCAAAGGTGGTCACCCGCCATTTGATCGGCTCGTTCACCGTCGCGCCACCAATCTGCGGAATGACCCGCAGGCGAATGGTCCCGACCGGCAATGCCGCCGTCTGCTCGCTGCCCGCCTGGGCAACGCGAATAAATGGCGTCTCAATCTTGTCCCGGACGACGAACTTGGCACCAATCGTGGTGCCGTCGATATCGCCCTGGAGGTACTCCCCGAGATCAACCGACACTGGGGTGGCGCTGATCATCGTCGAGGTATCGGAAAGATAATTCAGAGTAGAGGCAGCTTGCGCACCGGCTACACCAAAAATGCCTGCGAAAATTGCCGCTTGTACGGCACTCTTAATAATCCGCATCATCCGTGAGCCCCCGAGCTTTCTTGTTGAAGACAGTAATACTATGGCTGGAGGACCATTTACAACCGGTGAATAATAGATCGCATTGCGGGAAATAAAACTCGCCTCCCAACGGACCATAAAATCCGTCTAACTTTAGATAGCTTAGAGAGAATTACTTAGGTTGTGTCAAAACAATGTCGCACCGCATTGCACAACGGCAGACTTGTGCCCTGTGCACGCTGTCAATCGGGAGGGTCTCCCGGAGTCGCAGGGCCTCACGGCTCGCTTTGTTGGCTGGCCAGGGCGCGCACGGCCCGCATGCCGATCGGCTTGCCGTCGAACTCGCCCATGGCGTCCCGCAAACATATCCACAGGTACTCGGCCGAGGCGCTGTCGGCGAGCAGGTGATAGGCCGGCAATCCACCCTGGTCGTCGCGGATGACGATGCCATTCAGGCGGGCAATCGACGTTTGCGCGATGTGCCCGGATGGAAATTTTCCCGGGCGCAGGTCGACCCCGCACAGTTTGGCGAACATCTGCGGCGTGCATGCGCCGGTCAGCAGGAACCAAGCGTGGCTGTCGGCCCGGGGCACGGGAAAGCCGCGTGGTTCCTTCGGTGGCAGAGGGGCGCTGGCCCAGGCCACGTTCAGGCGGGCGGGCAGATCGCTGGCCCCGGCCAAGGTCCCCAGGATCAGCACTTCCCCCGGTGCCAGCCGGGCCGCCAGCGCGCCACTGCTCTGCGCCACCGCCCGGTTGCTCTCCGGCGGCACGATCACGCCCTGGGCGGTCAGCCATTCGGCCGTCCCCTTGCCTTTGAAGCCGGTCCGCGACAGCGGCGACAGATCGGCCAGGCCCAGGTGGCGGGCCGCCTCCGCCTCCGCCGCCGCATCGCCGAAGTCCAGGGCAACCGCGGCCCCGTTCTCCTCGCCGAAGCGGGCACCGGCGGACAACAGGGCGCGGTAGGCAAAGCTGCGCCGTGGGCGGTCGGTCGGTTGCAGGGAGGCGGCCGTCGCCATGACTTACATCTCCTGCCGCCGGTTGTCGGGATCGTAGAACGGCAGCGGCACCACCGTGGCATCGCGGATCCGGCCGTTGTCCAGCTTGATCCCCAGGTGGGTGCCGGGCGCCGTGTCCTCGGGGTGCGCGTAGGCCAGGCCGATCACCTTCTCCAAACTAGGCGAGTGCGCCACCGAGGTCACGAACCCGGCAACGGCGCCGCCGCGCAGCACCAGATTCGATTCCCCCGGCATTTCGCCTGATACGCCCTCGAAGGTGAAGCCCACCAGCTTGCGCGTCACCGGCTGGCGCAAGCGCAACTCGATCGACCGGCCGCCGATGAAGAACGGCTTTTTCTTGGCGATGGCCCAGGCCATGTCCACCTCGTGGGGATGGGTCATGGCATCGGTGTCCTGGCCGATGATGATATGGCCCTTTTCCAAGCGCAGCACCCGTTGCGCCTCGACGCCGAAGGGGCGAATGCCGTGCGCCGCCCCGCCC
>DASWJP010000125.1:0-9225 GCA_036397065.1 Kiloniellales bacterium
TTCGGCACGGTGGCCTCGGCGAAGGCGAAGAGCAGCTTCGCCCCATGCTTGATGATGCCGCCGAATTCCTGCGCCGTGCCGGGCAGGAAGCCGGGCACGTCCACGAACGTGACAATGGGGATGTTGAAGCAATCGCAAAAGCGCACGAAACGCGCCGCCTTGATGGACGAGGCGATGTCCAAACAACCGGCCAGGACCAGCGGCTGGTTGGCGACGATTCCCACCGTCCGGCCCTCCATGCGGGCAAGACCGATGATGATGTTCTTGGCATAGGCCGGCTGAATCTCGAAAAAATCGGACTCGTCGACGACCTTTTCGATCAGCTCCTTCATGTCATAGGGCTTGTGCGGGTCGGGCGGGATAAGCGTGTCGAGAGACGGCTCCTCCCGGTTTGCCGGATCGGCGGTTTCGCGAACCGGTGCCGTGCCGCGGTTGGAGCCCGGCAGGAAATCGAGAAAACGGCGCAGACCCAACAGCGCCTCCACATCGTTCTCGAAGGCGAGATCGGCGACCCCGGACTTGGTGGTATGGGTGACGGCACCTCCTAGTTCTTCATGAGTTACGGTCTCGTGGGTCACCGTCTTCACCACGTCCGGGCCGGTGACGAACATGTAAGACGAATCCTTCACCATGAAGATGAAGTCGGTCATGGCCGGCGAATAAACGGCCCCGCCGGCACACGGCCCCATGATCAACGAGATCTGCGGCACCACGCCCGAGGCCATGACATTGCGCTGGAACACATCGGCATACCCGGCCAGCGAGGCGACACCTTCCTGGATGCGGGCGCCGCCGGAATCGTTGATCCCCACCACCGGCGCCCCGACCTGAATGGCCTTGTCCATGATCTTGCAAATCTTCTCCGCGTGCGCCTCGGACAAAGCGCCGCCGAAGACCGTGAAGTCCTGACTGAAGACGAAGATCGGCCGGCCGTTGACCGTGCCATGGCCGGTGACCACCCCATCGCCGGGCACCTTTTGCTCCGGCATGCCGAAATCCTGGCAGCGATGCTCGACGAACATGTCCCACTCTTCGAACGAGCCTTCGTCGAGCAGCACCTCGATGCGCTCGCGGGCGGTCAGCTTGCCCTTGTCGTGCTGTGCCTGAACCCGGCGCTCGCCGCCGCCGGCCCGGGCGCGGACCCGCATATCCTCGAGGCGGCGAATGATCTCCTGCATGGCCGTCGCTGCTCCGCTCGGTTGGAATTCGGTCAGTGCTGATAGCACGGGACCGCCGGGTTGTGCCAGCCGCGGCCGCACGGCGCCCCGGCCCGGGCGGTTCTGAAATTAGGGGCTTTACAAATGCCCGTGTATGCTGTTATTTAACCATATGGTTAAGTATCATGATGACCCGCTGAGCAATGTGTTTTCAGCCCTGTCCGATCCGACCCGGCGGGCGATCCTGGCCCGCCTGGCGCTGGGGGAGACGACGGTGAGCGAACTGGCGGAACCCTTCGACATGTCCCTGCCCGCCGTGTCCAAGCACCTGAAGGTCTTGGAGGGCGCCGGTCTGCTGGTGCGCGAACGGCAGGGGCGCCTGCACCTCTGCCAGCTCAATGGTGGACCGATGCGGGACGTCGCGGATTGGATCGAACGCTACCGGGCGTTCTGGGATGCGCGCCTGGATTCCCTGGCCGACTATCTGGAGCGGACCAACAAAAGTACGAAAGAGAAACCCTCAGGAGGCAAGAATGGTTGATGCCGAAACGATCACCGTCCCGGCCCTGCACATAACGCGCCGTTTCGCCGCGCCGCGCGAGACCATCTTCCGCGCGTGGACCGATCCCGCCGAGTTGGCCCAATGGTTCGGACCCAAGGGCATAGAAGCGCGCGAGGTCAAAATCGATCTGCGGCCCGGTGGGAACTACAGCTTGACCATGTACGGCACCGAAGGAATTTATCCGCTTTCCGGAGTCTATCGGGAAGTGATGCCGCCGGAGCGGTTGGTTTTCACCTGGGTCTGGGGTCACGGCGAAGACGACGGGATCGAAATGCTGGTCACCGTCGAGTTTGCGGAAACCCGGGACGGCGGCACGCTTTTGACGATTACCCACGAACGCCTGCCAAACGCCGCGACACGCGAACACCACAATCAGGGCTGGAACAGCACGCTCGACTGCCTGGCAGAGCACATCGCCGCCTAGAACCGATCAACAACGCTTCGACAGGAAGGATCGACATCCATGAAAACGCCATTCACCGGCGGTTGCCAGTGCGGCGCGGTGCGGTACGAAGGTAACGCCGAACCGGTCGTCTCCGGGTATTGCCACTGCACCCGGTGTCAAAAGCTGTCAGGGACAGCATTTGCCACCGTCCTTGCGGTACCAACCGAATCCTTGAAAATCCGCGGCCGGGTCACCTACTACGAGTCCAAGGCAGATAGCGGCAATACTGCAAGAAACGGATTTTGCGCGATTTGCGGCAGCCGGCTGCTCGGCGGCACGACGCAAATGCCTGAATTGACAGCCATCATGGCCGGCAGCTTGGACGATTCCAGCGAATTGCGACCGATGATGAACATTTATGCCGAGAAAACCCAACCGTGGCATACTATCGGCACGGGTTTGCCCTCCTTCCCGGGCATGCCGGTGATGGCGGACAGCGGCAATCAATAGCGAAGCAAGAGCAGCTATGGCCGATGTTATCCTCTACGGGTCTCCGTTTTCCAACTTCGTGCGCTCCGCCCGGCTGGCGCTCGAGGAAAAAGGCGTGCCCTACACGCTCGAACGGGCGAATCTCGCGGACCCCGAGTATCGGCGCCTGCACCCCTTCCGCCGCATGCCGGCGCTGCGGCACGGCGAGTTCCGCCTGGCCGAATCTTTCGCCATCATGCGGTACGTGGACGAAGCGTTCGTCGGCCCGTCGCTGCAACCGGCGGACCCGCGGGCGCGGGCCCGCATGACCCAGTGGGTAAGCGCCTTCAACGACTATATCATCGCCGTGATTGGCCGCCGCGTGATCGCCGAATGTTACGCCCAGGTCCTGTTCGACCGGCCGACCGACGAGGCCACGATCGCGGCGGCCCTGCCGCAGGCCCGCGAACAACTGGATGTGCTGAACGATGCCCTGGCCGAGAATCAATATCTGGCCGGCAACTGGCTCACCCTGGCCGATCTCGCCGTGTTCCCCGAGATTCACTACGTAATGATTACGCCGCGCACGGCAGACCTGGTGCCGCCGAACAAGCATCTGCATCGCTGGTATCAGGAGATGTTGGCCCGGCCCTCAGTGCAAAGCACCGAGCCGCCCATGCACGAACTTGACGCGGCTTAAGCGCGCAACAAGTTTATCAGGCGCGCGACGGACTCCAGATCGCGACGGACACCAGTATGGCGGCGGGCCGTGTCCACGTCTTCGCCCCAATGCTCCATCTGATAGGTTTCGTCGACATGCGCGGCCGCCTGGGCTGTCGCCGCATCGATACGCCCGGCACACAAAGCCAATCCGATCACCAGCGACCCGGTGGCCTTGACCGTGGCGCCCAAGGCCACCAGTTCGAAATCGTTCTTTGCGCTCACGGTGTCGCGCAACGCCGCCAGGGTCGCTTCCGGCTGTGTCACCGACACGATGCCGGCGGTCGCCGCCAGCGGGACATCCAGATCGCGCGCCACCCAATCCAGCAACGGCTGCCAGGCCGCCCGCTGGCGCGCCACCAGATCCGCCGGTCCCTCGGCCCGATAGCAGACCAGGTCGTGGCCGCCGTAGGCCGCTGCCTCATCGATGACCCGTTCCCGATCCGGGCGCACCCGGTCGATGGCGGCCCAGGCCAGAATGGTGAGCGGCATGGTGGCGAGATCGATCTGCTTCGCCTGCGCCGCCCACTCCCCCGCCACCGCCTCGGCCATGGCCCGTGTCGGCAGGTCCATCACGGTGCGTCCCGGCGTTTTCACCGGCCGGCCATCGAGGCACACCGTGTACGCCAGCCTGGCGGGTTCCGCGGTAACCGTTTTATAGAATCGCTTCAGGCCCTTGAGTTGCACAGCCGCGCCTAGTCTTTGAACAAGTTTTTCAAGCCCTTGTTCAGACCTTCGCCGACCCCTTCCAGGGTGTCGGTTACACCGCGCGTGGCCTTGTCCACGACTGAGCCTGGCTGCGTCTGGTCTGGAGACTCTTGGCCGGGAGTCGCCTGCATGGCCGCGACACACGGATTTTGGTCCGCCGTCCCGGACTCCAGCAACAACACGCCGCCCGCCACCAGAGGATTCAACAGGATGCCCGCGACCTTGGCGGCCCCCAGGGCGGTGCCCAGCGGGTCAACGCCGAACTGCGGGCTGATCAAGGTTCCCGACATGCGAAACGGCACCGCCAGGCTCAGCAGGCTGGCTTTCTTCGCCTGCGGTGTGATGCGGAAATCGAGGGTCTCGTCGCGCAGATCCACACGGCCCTCGGCGCCGACGGTGACCGTATCGGTATCCAGCAGGATCGCCTCGCTGGTGCCGACACCGGCGCGCACCGGCAGGCGGACAAGGGCGCAATTCAGAATCATGTCATCGCCCGACTCTTCCCAATTGGAAAACATGTCGAGCACGCCGGTGCCGGCGTTGGCCATCAGTTTGTTGGCGATCCGCCCCTCGCCGGCCACAATATCGACGCGACCGTTCAAGCCGGCGGCAATGGCACGCGGCGATACACCGATGCCGCGCACATCCACCGTCGCTTTCAGCGTACCGGTAACCCCATCGGTAACCGCCATGCCGGTGAGAAGCTTGCCGTAGTCAACATCGTTCGCTTCAAGTTGCAGGGCGAAGGCCGGCGGCTTCGCCCGGCCTTCCAGGTTCAGGGCGCCGGTGAGCGCACCGCCGGTCAGCTTCGCCGAGAGCGGCTCAACGCTCAGCCGGGCGTTCTTCAGCGTCAGGCGCATATCCACATCGGTCAGACCGACGCCCGGGCGCAGACGCACCTCACCCGCGCCCAGGGTTACATCCACATCCGCCGCCGCCATGGCCTCCACGGGCAACGGCACTTCCGGGAACAGGAAGGCGGGTGCAGTGTCCGGGGCAGCACTTTCCTGGGCTGGTAAAAAATCGCCCAGATCCAGGATACTGGACGTCAGCTTGCCCGCCAGGACCGGACGCGGCCCGGCAAGATCGGCGCGCAGGTTTCCGGCCAGGTCGCTGCCGCCGACTTGAATGGCGATGTTGGTGGCCTTGATCTCAGGCCCCTGGCGCGATACCTGCGCGGCCAGGGAGAACGATGCGGTCCGGGGCAGCGGCGTATCGGCCATGGTGCCGAGATCGGCTAGGCTGGTGCCGCGCAACACCATGGCCACATCCAGGTCCTGGCGGGTGAGAGGCGCCTCGATGCGGCCATCCACGGTCAAACTGGCCCCGGCCACCTCGGCATCGAGCTTGACCGGAAAAATTCCATCGGCGGCCAGCTCCGCCGCCGATCCGAAAATACCGTCCATGGTGAAGGCGGTGTCGTTGGCCGCCCCCGTCATGTTCACCGTCATGGCGCTTGTGCCGCTGTCGGCGCTCACCCGCAGGCCGGCCAAATGCAGGCGATAGGTGCGTCCGGTCCGGTCATCGCGATAGACCACCCGGCTGTCTTTCATGGCGACCTCGGTAAAGGATGGCAGAGTTGCCGCCGTGCCGGCGCCGCTCTCCTCCTCCTTGGATGGCTCCGCCAGCAGCCAGTTGCCGCGGCCGTCCTTGCCGGTTTCCAACAGCAGATCCGGCTCCACCAGGATCAGACGCTGGATGCGGACATCGCCCAGCAACAACGGCAGCAGAGACACCTCAAGCTCCAGGCGTTTGACCGTCAGCATGGCCGGCCGGCTGCCCCACTGGGCATTGGCGAAGGTCACATCCTCCAGGGCAATGGCCGGGTTCAGGGAAATCTGCAGGTCGACGGCGCCGGCAATCTTCAACTCGCGGCCGGTCGCTGCTGCTACCTGTGTCTCAGCAATGCTGCGCAACTCCTCGAAATTCAAGGAAGATAGGGTTGCGTAAACGGCCACGGCGGCGGCGGCGGCGAGGGCCGCGCCGATGGCGGCGATGTGCTTCAGCCGCATGGCTGCGCCTCCGTAGCACTGGTCAACGCCGCTGGGATATCCGCGAACCGCTCGACCACACGCACAGCGCCGCTGGCCTGCAACTCCGCCGCGCCATGGTAGCCCCATGCGACACCGATCGCGGCCGTTTTGGCATTGCCCGCCATCTCCATGTCATAGGTGGTATCGCCAATCATGACGGTCGCCGCCGGTTCTGCCCCCACATCTGCCATGGCCCGAAGAAGCAGGTCAGGATGCGGTTTGCTGGGGCTGCCGTCGGTCGTCTGCAGGGTGACAAAGTGCTTGCGGATGTCATGGCGTTCCAGACTGGCCATCAATCCCCGGCGGCCTTTGCCGGTGGCGATGCCCAAGCACACATCGTGCGTATCCAATTCACGCAGACCGTCGGCCACACCAGGAAACAACGGTGTCTGGTACTCGGACTGCTGGTGCAATTGAGAAAACGCATCCCGGTAGCTGGCCGCGACCCGCTCCACCCGGTCCGTATCCCCGGGGTCCGGCAATAGGCGCGCAACCGCCACATCCAACCTAAGCCCGATCACGCGCCGTACAAGCTCTGGCGCGGGCACCGGCAGCCCGTGTGCCGCAAAAGATAGCTTCATCCCCGCAAGAATAAGCCGCTGGCTATCCACCAGGGTGCCATCGAAATCGAAAACGATCAGGCGAAAGGCGTGCGACATTGATTGTGTGCGGAACGACCGCCGTTATGACAGAAAGGACCGGGCTCGTGCCGGAGCCGGTGGCCGCCGGAATTGACGTGCATCAGGGACCCGGTCAACTCGGCCATCTAGCTTTAGCGCGCGGCGGGGCGAACTGGCAAGGACGCCAGTCCTCGCCAACGGCGGCGTATGCGATGGATGGGCGTGAATGGTGAACGAAAAACCTGGCCATCAGCGGCCACCGGCCGGACCCTCGTGGCGCCGCCGGATCGGATTGATCGCCGGCTTGGCGGTATTCGCCGTTTTGCGCGTGTTACCCCCGCCCGTCGCTATGCCGGCCGAGGCTTGGCCGGTCGCGGCGCTGGCGGGCCTGATGGCCGTGTGGTGGGTGAGCGAGGCGATTCCGGTCCCCGCCACGGCACTGCTGCCGGTCTTGGTATTGCCTCTGCTTGGCGTCCGCGATCCGGTCGCGGCGGCGGCGCCCTATGGCAACCCGCTGATCTTTCTGTTTCTTGGCGGGTTTCTGATTGCCCTGGCCGTGCAGCGCTGGGGCCTGCACAGGCGGTTGGCCTTGAACATGCTGCGCCGCGTCGGCACCAGCCCGCACGCACTGGTTGCCGGGTTCCTGGCTGTCGCCGCGATCCTGAGCATGTGGCTAAGCAATACCGCCACCAGCATCGTCCTTTTGCCGGTGGCCTTGTCCGTGGCCGCCATGGTGCATCGCAGCGGTGCCGCGATCATCGACCCGGATACGCGTGCGGCCATGGATGCGGCACTGCTTCTGGCCATCGCCTATGGCGCCAACATCGGCGGACTGGCTACCCTGATCGGCACACCGCCTAACGCCTTGCTGGCAGGTTTTCTGCTGCAAAGCACCGGTTATAGCCTTGGCTTCGCCCGCTGGATGCTGTTCGCCCTGCCGGTCACCGTGATCCTGCTCGCCGCCACCTGGCTGGTGCTCACCCGCCTGGCATTTCGCATACCATCCGTCCCCCTGCCCGGCGCCAGCGCCACCATTCGCGCCGAGCTGGCCGCGCTCGGTCCGGTGAGTGGTCCGGAGTTGCGGGTCGCCGTGGTGTTTCTCGCCGTCGCCGGGGCCTGGCTGGCGCGACCGGCGGTCGAGGGGCTGCTGCCCGGCAACGTCGTCGTGACCGATCCGGGCATTGCCGTTGCCGGCGCCCTGGCCCTGTTTCTGCTGCCCTCCGGCCGCCGCCCAGGCGAGCGCCTGCTCGACTGGTCACAGGCGCGGCGCCTGCCGTGGGGCGTTCTGATTCTCTTCGGCGGCGGTCTCAGCCTGGCCGGCGCCATCGGCGATACCGGCCTGGCCGCCTGGATCGCCAACCGGCTGACCGGCTTGGCGGATCTGCCCCTGGGCGTCATCGTCACCGGTGTGACGGCAACCATCATCATGCTGACGGAATTGACCAGCAACACGGCGACCGCGGCCACGTTCCTGCCCCTGGTCGCCGAGCTGGCGACGCGGTTCGGCCATGATCCGCTGATGCTGGCGATTCCCGCCACATTGGCCGCCAGTTGCGCCTTCATGCTGCCGGTGGCGACCCCGCCGAATGCCATCATCTATGGCAGCGGCCGCGTCACCATGGGTCAGATGGCCTGGGCGGGCCTTTGGCTGAACGTGCTGGCCACGGCCGTTATCGTCACGGCGGCCTTCGTTCTGCTGCCGCTGGTCTTCGGGGTCGAGGGCGGGTAGCGACGGTTACCAGCCGTTGACGCGCGGCCAGGTGGCGGCCACCCGGTTGCCCTCCAGCACCTGGTAACAGTCGTAGGCGGCGGCGGTCATGCAGGCGTGGTTCGGCAGGATGCGCAGGCGCGTGCCGGGCGGCAGCGCGGCGAAGGGCAACGCGCCCGCCCCCGGCGCCGCGGCAATGACGCCGTGTTCCTGGGAGACGCGGACGACATGCATCTCCGGCAGTTTCGCGCCATCCAGCCCAACCGCCAGGCCATAACCCACATCGCGCGGCCCGGCGGCGGTGCTGCGATCCTTGGACAAGGCCAGGCCGCCGGCATCGGTCAGAATCTCGCCCCGGTTCGGGTAGTGGCCGATCACCGTCGCCAGCACCGACAGGGCGATATCGTCCATGGCACAGGCGCCGATGCTGGCCTGGAACACATCGTTGAACATGTAGACACCCGGCCGCATTTCGGTGACGCCGGTCAGATCGCGCGCATGCACCGCCGTGGGGGTGGAGCCGACGCTGACCACCGGGCACGCGTGGCCCGCCGCGCGCAGGCGCTCGGCCGCCTGTACGGCACCGGTCCGTTCCGCTTCGGCGACCGCCGCGATCTCGTCCGCCGTCGTGCAATTGTAGGAATGTCCCGCGTGGGTGAGCACGCCGCGCAGCGTGACACCGGCCGCGCCGGTCAGGATTTCGGCGATGTGCATCAGCGCCGGCGAATCCGGCGCCACGCCGGCGCGGTGGTCGCCGGTATCGATCTCGATGAGCACCTCGAACCGGTCCCCGGCTGCCTTGGCGCGGGCGGCGATGCCGCGGGCCACATCGGCGTTATCCGTGAGGATGGCGATGCGGGCGCC
>DASWJP010000126.1:0-36089 GCA_036397065.1 Kiloniellales bacterium
AGCACCACGAAGGGTGCTGTCGGTACCCCGTGGTCGCGGACCAATCGCTTGGCCACCGCCTTGTCCAAGGTGGCGCTCATCACCAGCGGGTCGGAAAACACGTACGGGATATCGTAGGCTTCCAGCAAAGCCGGCACCTGCGCCTCCCGGGCGCGCCCTTTCAGGCCCTCGGCAACATTGAAGACGAAATCCCAGCGGTCGCCGGCGACCAGGCGCTGGGCCAGGTGACGGACATGGCCGATGCGGTCGACTTCCAGGCCGAGACGGCTCAGGGCGGTCTCCAGCTCCGAGATGGTCTCGGCCGAGTCGAATTCGGCCAAGGCTTCGTCGGAGAGACCGGCGCCACGGTAGTCGTCGCGCAGGTCATAGGTTAGGCCGACACGCATCAGGCTGCCCTCCCCGTGGCCAGAGCCGCCCCCAAGGTGCCCTCGGGATCCGGGTAGCGATAGACGCCGCCCTCGTAGTTGGTGAGCAGCAGATCGTTGCCCTCGCGGCCAACCACATAGTCCGGCAACAGCGGGATCTTGCCGCCACCGCCCGGAGCGTCGACCACGAAGCTGGGAATCGCATAGCCGGTGGTATGGCCACGCAGGCCGCGGATGATCTCCAGCCCCTTCTCGACCGGCGTGCGGAAATGCGCCGAGCCGCTGATGGGATCGCACTGATACAGATAATACGGCCGAACCCGGCGCATCAGCAGACCGTGGAACAACGGCTTCAGGGTTTCCACGGAGTCGTTGACGCCCTTCAACAGCACCGTCTGGCTGCCCAGCGGGATGCCGGCATCGGCCAAGCGGTTACACGCCTCGGTCACCTCCGGCGTCAGCTCGGCCGGGTGGGTGAAATGGAGGCTCAGCCACAGCGGATTGTGCCGCTTCAAGGTGCGGACCAGGTTACGGGTGATGCGCTGAGGCAACACCACCGGCACCTTGGAGCCGATACGCACGAACTCCAAGTGCTTGATGGCCCGCAAACGCCCAAGCAGATAATCCAGCTTCTCATCGGCCATGGTCAACGGATCGCCGCCGGAGATCAGCACATCGCGGATTTCCGTGTGCGCCTCGATATAAGCCAGGGCCTTGTCCCATTGGGAGTGGCTGAAGGAATACTCGCCGCCCGGCTCGCCGACCATGCGCGACCGGGTGCAATACCGGCAATAGGTCGAGCAAAAGCCGGTGGCCAGGAACAACACCCGGTCCGGATAGCGGTGCACCAGGCCGGGGGCCGCGGCATCGCCGTCCTCGCCCAGCGGGTCGTCGGATTCGCCCGGCGTGCGCAGATACTCCTGACCCACCGGGATGTGGGTCCGGCGCAGCGGGTCCATGGTATCGCCCCGCGCCATCAGACTGGCGTAGTACGGCGTAATGCCGACGGGGAGCGAGCCCTTGTGCCTGGTCACGGCCTCCCGCTCGTCGGCGGACAGATCGAAGGCCCGATCCAGATGCGCCACCGTACGGATGCGGTTGCGGGCTTGCCAGCGCCAGTCGTTCCAGTCCGCCACGGTGGTGCCGGGGAAGACTCGGTCGCGAAACTCCCGTGCCGCTTTGCTCAGCGGGAAGGATTCGGACCGGGGCCTTTGTTTTTCTGGGGGTGGCCGGTGGCCGGCCGGTGCGGCCCGGGTCCGGGCCGTGAGAGAGGGGGTGGTCACACTGCCGTTGCCGGCATGTCCGTTTGATGAGCGACTACTGGGAGGCTCCGAAGGTTCGGCCTCAAACACGCTGTCCATCTGTTCCTCAACCTCATTGAGGGGCCGGCCATAGGCGCCTACCGCCGCGGTCGAATCGACCCCTTACGGCGCAAGTAAATAATGCGTCTGAAAACAAATGCAAGTGTGATTCGCAAAAAATCTATCGCTGTATATTGCGAAAATCTAAATGTTTAATGCCATGTTTATGAATAAGTCTTTGCATGTTCAAATGATGAAATCGAAATGATTTGAAAATACAAATGAGCTTCTAAAGTAAAACTGAAAATTCTACCAATAATCATTACTCCGCGTTGACCTCGCGACACCGATCCGACGGGTTCAGACTCTTCCGCGAAATCGCTGGAAGACGCGCAAAGGTTGCGTTTTTCTCGCCCGACCAATTTCATTTCTCGCCCTGGATTTTGCGAGCCCCCGCAAAGCTATTCACAGGCCGATTCCCGGGCCGCTTCCTGACCCACAACGTTGGCACCGTCGGGTCGCATGCACCGATTCGGCGATGTGCCTTTTGTTGTCAGCTTCCGGAAAGGCAGGAATGCCAGACTTGGCAGCCTCGGGGCGCGGGCCCGCGGCCGTCGACCCTCGCGGTTGGCCTCAAGGGCACTTTGCCGCGGCGTGCAAAACTGGCAAGACTATCCACTGATGAGGCGACCGGAGGCGCCCTGATATGAATGAGCCGTCAACTGCGCTGGTTAAAGTCTGGGACCCGATCGTACGCATCGGTCATTGGACGATGGTGATCACCTTCACCATAGCCTATTTCGTGGAAGATAAGATTCTGTGGCTGCATGTATGGTGCGGCTATGCTTTGGGTGTCGTGGTGGTATTCCGTGTCTTCTGGGGATTCGTCGGTCCGCGGCGAGCCCGGTTCATCGATTTCATGTACCGGCCGTGGACGTCCATCACCTATTTCTTTGACCTGATCAATCTTCGTAGCCGGCGCTATATCGGGTACAGCCCGGCAGGCAGTGTCATGATCGTCACTCTCCTAGTGATGATGGGTGCGATCGTCTACACCGGCCTGGTGGTCTTTGCCCTGGAGAAGAATCGAGGCCCCTTGGCCTCGTTCGTGAACCAAGCCCCCGCGATCGCCGCCTCCGCCGACGGCGCGGCCACCGGCGCCACCCTAGGCGATCAACCCGCGGCCGTTGCCACGGTGTGGAAGAAGTCCGATGACCCGGAGGCGCGCTCGCGCCGCCGGTTCTGGGACCGGCTGCACAGGCGGTTATCGAACATCACCATGCTCCTCATCGTCCTGCATATCGGCGGTGTCGTCCTGGCCAGCTACGCGCACCGCGAGAACCTGGTCAAAGCCATGTTCACTGGCAAGAAACGACCGGAAGCGGGCACCTAGACCGGCCGCCAGACTTTGCCCGGAGTGAGGCGTGCTGCTTAGTCCGCCGGCTCAGAACACCACGACCCCGCGGATCGACTTGCCTTCGTGCATCAGGTGGAAGGCATCGTTGATCTTCTCCAAGGGCATGGTGTGGGTGATCAGATCGTCGATGTTGATCTTGCCGTCCATGTACCAATCGACGATCCGCGGCACATCCGTGCGCCCGCGCGCGCCGCCGAATGCGGTGCCTTTCCAGGTCCGCCCGGTGACCAGCTGGAACGGCCGTGTGGCGATCTCCTGTCCCGCGCCCGCGACGCCGATGATGACCGAGACGCCCCAGCCCTTGTGCGCGCATTCCAGCGCCTGGCGCATGGTTTTCACATTGCCGATACACTCGAAGCTGTAATCCGCGCCGCCCTTGGTCAGATCGACCAGATAGGGTACCAGGTCGTCCGCAACCTCCTTGGGATTGACGAAATGGGTCATGCCGAATTTCTCGCCCAGCGCCTGGCGGCCCGGATTGAGATCGACGCCCACGATCATGTTGGCGCCGACCATGCGAGCGCCCTGAATGACATTCAGGCCGATGCCGCCCAGGCCGAAGACCACCACATTGGCGCCTGGCTCCACCTTGGCCGTGTTGATCACCGCACCAATGCCGGTGGTGACGCCACAGCCTATGTAGCAAACCTTGTCGAAGGGCGCATCGGCGCGAATCTTGGCCAGCGCGATCTCCGGCACCACGGTGTAATTGGCGAATGTCGAGGTGCCCATGTAATGCAGCACCGGTTTGCCGTTCAAGGAAAAGCGGCTGGTGCCGTCCGGCATCAGGCCTTTGCCCTGGGTGGTGCGGATCGCCTGGCACAGGTTGGTCTTGGGGTTGAGGCAGTATTCGCACTGGCGGCATTCGGGCGTATAGAGCGGGATCACATGATCGCCCTTTTTCAGGGAACTGACCCCGGCGCCGACATCGACCACGACGCCGGCCCCCTCGTGCCCCAGGATCGCCGGAAACAAACCTTCCGGATCGTCGCCGGACAGAGTGAAAGAGTCGGTATGGCAAATCCCCGTCGCCTTGATCTCGACCAGGACTTCGCCGGCCCGGGGGCCTTCCAACCGCACCGTCTCGATCGACAGCGGCTGACCGGCCTTGTGCGCAACAGCGGCGCGTACATCCATAAAGCTCACCTACCTTTCTACAATTCCCGGCGTTTCTTGCAGGGCCAATCGGCCGGAACCGGTCAAACCCGTTCACCCGGGCTTGCGGCGGCGCGGCGGAGACGCCACGGCAACACCCCGACGCCGCGAAGGATAAAAGCGGTATCCGTACGCCTGGTCAACCTGTGGCGGCCAGAAATGTAGTCCTGGAAGTTACGGCGCGACTCGGGGACTTGTGAGATGATTTCGCTAGATGGCCGGGAGCATGATGGCGCGGCGGGATGACCGCATGACGCCTATGCTTGTTCATGGCGGTCCGCGCCACTCATACGTCCGGATATCAATTGCGGTAGGAACAGGATGAGTGGCAGGTCCATCAAGAAGGGGGCGCGCAAGACCGCCCGCCCGGCGGATGCAACCCTCAGTTATGGCCTGCTGGGCGATCTGATCGGCTATCACCTGCGCCGGGCTCAGGCGGTCGTGTTCGACGACTTCATGCGCGCTATGGCCGACTCGCGCATCACGCCGGGCCAATTCGGCGTGCTGACCATGATTCAGGCCAACCCCGGCATCAGCCAATCGGCCCTGGCCCGGGCGCTGGGCATCGAACGCTCGACCATGGTCGCGGTGATCGACGAGTTGGAGGCGCGCGCCCTGGCGGAACGCGGCACGGCGCGGCACGACCGGCGCACCCATGCGCTGGCCCTGACGGCCAAGGGCGCCGCCTTGGTCAAGGCCCTGGAGCCGAAGGTCCGCCGCCACGAGCAACGCATCGCCGGCGACTTGAGCAAGACGGAGATCAGGCGCCTGATCGCTCTCCTGCGCCGCTTAAGCAAGGTGAAGGGATCCCGGACTGAGCCGAGCTAGACCGCTTCTTCAAACAGGCGTCGCGCGAGTGATCTCGTCAGGTTGGCGATCACTTTGCGGCGGTAGCCGGGCGGGGTGAAGGTGCTGGTCATGGGCTGGATTTGCTTGGGCAGGAGGTCAACCAGCCGGTCGAGCGCGACCTCGTCCAATGGCGCATCGATGAGATCGCCCGCGCCCTCGATCAGCAGCGGGCAGGAGTTGGTGCCGGTCAGGGCCACGCGAAGATCGGCCAAGGTATCGCCATCGCGGCGCAAGGCCACGGCAACGCCGGCCAGGGGGAAGTCGATGGCGCCGCGCACCCGGGCCTTGGCATAGCCGGTGCGCAAATCCGCCACCGGCGCCGACACCTCCGCCGCCACCAGGCAGTCGCCGGCGCCTAAGCGCAAATGCGCCTGCCCGTCGTCCGCATAGATGTCCGGCAAGGGACAGGACCGACGCCGACCGTCCGCTCCGACTATTTCAACTGTGGCGCCGAGCACCATCAGGGCGGGTGCGACATCGCCGCTGAAGGCGGCGAAGCAGTGATTGCCCTTGGGGGCGACGTGGCAGATTTCGCCCCGGTTCTTCAGGCAATAGTCGTTGGCCATGCGCCACCATTCGCTCTGATTGTAATAAACGCACCGGGTATCCAGGCACAGGTTTCCGCCCAATGTGGCGACCTGGCGGTGCGATGCGGCGGCCACTTCGCGCGCCGCCGCGGCGATCACCGGAAAATCGGATTGGATGCGCGCATCCTCGATCAGCGCCGCCAGGGTGACGCCGGCACCGATGCGTAAAGACCCCGTTTCCGTAACCGTAATGCCCTGCAGCTCAGCCACCTGGGTCAGCTCGATCAGATGCTCCGGGGCGACGATGCCGCGCCGGATGTTGGCGATCAGATCAGTGCCGCCGGCGAGCAGGCGGGCATCCGGATGGGCCCGGCGCACGTCCATCAATTCGGCCAGGGAGGCGGGCCGCGCGACGCTGAACTCCGGCATGTATTCCATCAGGCGCTCCGCTTCAGGTTGCCGGCCGCTGCCGCTTTCCGGGCCTTGGTCAGGGCGTCGAGCACCCGGTCCGGAGTCATCGGTGTGCGGGTCAGGCGCGCGCCGATGGCCGCATGGACCGCGTTGGCGACCGCCGGGATGATGCTGGACAGGGCGCCCTCGCTCGCCTCCTTGGCGCCGAAGGGGCCGTTCGGGTCCATGCTTTCGACGATCTTCACCTGGATGTCCGGCGACTCGACGATGCTGGGTACCCGGTAGTCGAGCATGTTGGCGCCGACCGGCAGGCCGTCGTGGTAGCGAGTTTCCTCGCTCAAGGCCTGGCCCAGGCCCATCCACACGGCGCCCTGCACCTGGCCTTCCACCGACAAGGGATTGAGGGCAAAGCCGCAATCGTGGGCGACCCACACCTTATCGACCCGGACCGTACCGGTATCGTCATCGACACTGACCTCGGCCACACTGGCGGCATAGGAATAGGCCATGCTGGAGCCGACGGCGGCGCCGCGGAACTTGCCACCCTGAAACTCGCGCGGCACGGTGAAGGTGCCCTTGACCGTGATCGTGCCGCTGTCGATCAGGGCCTCCTTGATCACCTCGTTCAGAGACAGGCCGGGGTCCTGGCCGCCGGCGACCCGGTAGACCTCCCCCAGGCATTCGATGTCGCCCGGCTTGGCGTCCAGCTTCTTGGCCGCCGCCGCCACCAGAATCTCCTTGAGGCGCTCGGCCGCCTGAATCGCCGCGTTGCCGACCATGAAGGTGACGCGCGAGGAATAGGAGCCGTTGTCCTTGGGGGTAATCCGGCTGTCGTTGGCGATCACGCTGAGCCGGGTCAGATCGAGGCCCAGAACCTCGCCCACCGCCTGGGCAAGAATCGTGGAGGAGCCTTGGCCGATGTCGGCGGCGCCGGTGAGGATGGTGATGCCGCCGTCGAAATCGAGCTTGAGATTGACCACCGCATGGGGTTCGCCGGTCCAATGCACCGGCTTGGCCGCGCCGCTGACATAGTGCGAGCACGCCATGCCCAGGCCCTTGCCCGGCGGCAGTGCATCCTTGCGCGCCTGCCAGCCGGACGCCTCCTCGGCCCAGTCCAGACATTGCGGCAGGCCATAGGAGGTGATCATCAGATCGTTGATGGTCTTGGTCGGCGCGCTGAGCAAATTGCGCCGGCGCAGGGCCATGGGGTCGATGTTCAATTCGGCCGCCATGGTATCCAACAGGCATTCGAAGGCATGGCGCACATCGACGGTGCCGTGGCCGCGCATGGCGCCGCACGGCGGCGTGTTGGTATAGACCCGGTAGCCGTCGTATTTCACCGCCGGAATATCGTATAGGCCGTTCAGCAACGCGCCGGCATAGAGAATGGTGACAATGCCATAGCCGCCGTATGCGCCGCCGGCCTGCACCACTTCGCAGGCGCAGGCGGTCAGGCGCCCGTCTTTCGTCATGCCCAGCTTCAGCTTGATCTGGGTGCGCGGCCGGCCACGGTGGGTGAGGAAAGTTTCTTCCCGACTCAGCTTGAACCGCACCCGGCCGCCGGCGGCGCGCGCCATCAGGCAGGCGATGATCTCGAAATTCAGGGTTTCGGTGCGGGCGCCGAAGCCGCCGCCGATGAACGGCTTGATCACGCGCACCCGCGCCGTATCCATGCCCAGGCATTGGGCGACCATGAGGTGCACGTAATAGGGCACCTGGCTGACCGTATGCAGGGTGATGCGGTCGCGTTCCGCATCGTAGTCGGCCAGGGCGGCGTGCGGCTCCATGTGCACGTGCGTGACTTCGGCGCAGTCGAAGGACTCTTCGCGCACCAGATCGGCGGCGGCGAATCCGGCCGCCAGGTCGCCGAATTCGTGGTGCACGTCGCGCTCCAGATTGCCCGGACGATCGTCGTGCAGGTTGACCGCACTGGGCTCCCTCGCCTTGGCGGGCTCGGTGTAGGCCGGCAGCTCCTCGACCTCCATGCGGATCAGGCGCAGGGCCGCCTCGGCCGTCGCCTCGTCGCGGGCGGCCACCGCCGCCACCGGCTCGCCGCGATAGCGCACACGATCGCGCGCCATGGGATACTCGTTCTGAGCGATGGGCAGGATGCCATAGGTCTTGTCGCAGTCGTCGCCGGTAATCACGGCGACAACGCCCGGCAGCTTACGCGCCGCCGCCACATCCACCCGAATGATCCGGGCGTGGCTGTAGGGGCTGCGATAGATGCGACCGACCAACGCACCGGCAATCGGGAAGTCGGCGGTGTAGTTGGCCCGGCCGGTGACCTTCTCGATGCCGTCGATCAGCGGCACCCGCTCGCCGACCATCTTCTTGCGCGCCGGTGTTGCCGGCTGTTGCCGCCGCGCGCTCATGACTCCGGTCCCGCCGCCGCGGCTTCGACCGATTCGACGATCTTCACATAGCCGGTGCAGCGGCAGATGTTGCCGCCAAGGGCCTGGCGGATTTCCGTTGGTGTCGGCGCCGGCGTGTGGCGCAACAAACCTTCCGCCGCCATGATCATACCCGGCGTGCAATAGCCGCACTGGGAGCCTAGCTTTTCGTGAAACGCCTGCTGCAGGCGCGACATGCGCCCGCCGATGGCGCAGCCTTCGATGGTCTCCACCTGGCGCCCGGCGCAGGATGCGGCCAAGGTCAGGCACGACAGCCGGGCGCGGCCGTCCACCAGGACCGTACAGGCGCCGCACTCGCCGCCATCGCAACCCATCTTGGTGCCGGTCAGACCGGCGACTTCGCGCAAATAGTCGACCAGCAGAAGATTGCTCGCCACCGCGTCCTCGCGGGGACGGCCATTCACGGTCAAACGCAAGATATTTTTGGCCATGGGCACCTCGTCCTCTCGGCCTGCATAATTGTTCGGGTGCAGAACAATTTCATGACTATACTCCACCGCGCATCCGGCGACAAGCGGCTTGTCCAAACCCCAACCGGTCATTGATTCAAGTCATGGCGCAGCGCAATTCAAGGGCCTTCAACTTGGCCCGGCTTGCTAGGATGATGGCCGTCGTGGTGAAGGAACGAGATGGACACCTCCGATACGGAACCAACCGCCGATCCGGATTTGTTTGGCGCCCGCCTATGGTGCCAGGGCGGAGTGGCGCATATCGACGTGCGCGGGCTGGAGCCGCCGTGCCCGCTTCTCGCGGTGCTCGGCCTGATCGAGCGGTTCGGATGCGGCGACGAAGTGATCTTCCATCACGACCGCGATCCGATGCTGCTCTATCCGGAGCTTGCCGAACGCTACTGGACGAGCGAACGTCTGGCGGCCGAGCCGGGCGAGGTCCGATTGCGCCTGATCCGTCAGCCGCCGCAATGACCGACGTGGGCCTCTTCATGGCCGGGGCGAAGAGCCGCCTGCTGCCCTTGTCGGTGCCGTTCCGCTTTTTCGCCGCCGCGGCGGCCTATCATGTGGCGGCCTGGGCCGTGCTGGTCCTGGCGGCGGACGATCTCCTCTCCTTTCGCGGCGGGCCGGGCCTCGTGTTGGCGGCGATCCATCTCTTGACCCTCGGCGTTTTGGCCATGACCGCGATCGGCGCCAGCCTGCAACTTCTTCCTGTCGCCACCCGCCGCCCGGTCGGCGCGGTTTGGCCGTGCCATCTGGTATTCTGGCTGCTGGCGCCAGGGGTTGGACTCCTTGCCTTTGGTATGGCCACGCTCGAGCCCTTGGCGCTGGGCGGCGGCGGGATCATGGCGGTCGCGGCGCTTGCCCTCTATGCCGTGCTTATCGCTGGTAACCTGCGAGGCGCCAAGGGCTTTCGCGTGGTGGTCTTGTATGGCTGGCTGGCCATGGGCGCGCTCGCCGCGCTGACCGCCCTGGGATTGCTGCTCGCCGCCGATTTTCACCACGGGTTGCTGGACAGCCATGCGGCCCTCACCGCGATTCACCTGGTCCTCGCCAGCTACGGATTCATGGGCGGTCTGGCGCTCGGCTTCAGTTTCATCCTGGTGCCCATGTTCGCCTTGGCCCGCAGCAGCGCGGAGCGGAGCGGTCTTGCTTCCTTTGCATTGTCATTGGCGGCCATGGTGTTGGCGGTTGCCGGACTCGCCTCCGGATTGGATGGGCTGACCGCACTGGCGGCGGCGACCGGCCTGGCCGGCGCCGGTTGCTATCTGGCGGCCATGGCGGCGACCCTGAAATCCGGCATGCGCAAGCGGCTGGGCCTATCCTTCGCGCTGATCCGGGCCGCATGGTTGTTTTTGCCGCTCAGCCTCGTGCTTGGCCTCGGCTTGGTCCTGGACCTTTTGCCGGAGGGTGGTGCCACGCTCTTTGGCCTGGCTTTGCTGATTGGTTGGCTGCTAACGTTCCTGCTCGGCATCCTGCAGCGCATCGCGCCTTTCCTCGCCTCGATGCACTCGATGGCGGACGGCGGGCGCGCGGCGCGGCCATCGGACCTGACGGCGGAACTTCCCCTCAAGATCCACGCAGCATGTCACGCCCTGGCGATCCTGCTGCTGGCCGGCGGCATCATTGGACAAGACGTTACGATGATGCGCTTGGGTGCATTGCTCGGCTTAATCGGCGCGCTCGCCTTCGCCGTCTTCCTTGCCACGGTCCTGATCCGGCTGGCCGCGCACGTACGCCGGGTCAAACAGATACCGTAGAGGTCT
Source organism: Kiloniellales bacterium (assembly GCA_036397065.1). Taxonomy (GTDB): domain Bacteria; phylum Pseudomonadota; class Alphaproteobacteria; order Kiloniellales; family J153; genus JAJFGI01. The sequence goes on from DASWJP010000126.1 coordinate 10,655, forward strand.
AGTTAAATGTACTGGCCGGCGTCGATGCGCAGCACCTCGCCGGTGATCAGGCCGGCCTGTTCGGAGAGGAGGAAGAGCACGCCGTACGCAATATCCTGCGGCAACGCCAGGCGGCCGAGAACCGTTTCGGCGATCGCTCGGTTGCGGATCTCCTCCGGCATTTGTGCGGCCATCTCGGTCATGACCATGCCGGGCGCCACGGCGTTGACGGTAACGCCCTTGGCGCCCAATTCGCGCGCCGCGGTCTTGGTCAGGCCGATCAGGCCCGCCTTGGCGGCGGTGTAGTTGGCTTGGCCGAACTTGCCGCGCAGGCCGTTGATCGAGGTGACGTTGACGATCCGGCCATAGCCGGCGGACACCATCTCCGGCACCGCGGCGCGGATCATGTTGAAGGCGCCGGTCAAATTGACCGCGATCACCTGCGACCATTCCTCGTCGCTCATCTTGGCGAGCGAACGGTCGCGGGTGATGCCGGCGTTATTGACCAGCAGGAGCGGCGGCCGCGGCAGACCGGTCATTGCCGCCGCCACGGCGGCCGAATCGGCGATATCGACCTTGTATACCGCGAAGGGCAAGGACTCCGCGCCCTCGGCCGATGCATGGTCGAACACGTGCACCTCGGCGCCGCGCGAGACCAGCAACTCGGCGATGCTGCGGCCGATCCCGCGGAGCCCGCCGGTGACCAGCGCCACGCGCCCATCGAATCGGAACGGTTCCGCCATGGATTTCGGTTCATTCATCCGGTCACTCCCGGCTTGACGGAAATCTAATTTGGTATTAACGTACCGTTTTACGTAATTACGCTACCCCCGCCCGCGCGGCATGTCAAGAAGGTGAGGGTCGGCACCAAGAGACATCGCGGAAACGTCAAACAGAGCGGCCATCGCCAAGACGCTGGGAGAGCTCCCAGGAGAATTCATGGACTACAGTTCACAAATCGCCCGCCTTCTGCACGATGAGCATATGGCTGAGATCGCCCGCCTCGAGTGCCTCGAGGGCGTGTTGCAGCGTCAGGGCCGGACTCACCCGTCGATCGGTCAGGACGGTGTCCTGAAGAAGCTGCTCACCGATGTCATCTCCAGCGTGGAAACGCAGAGCACCCACCATTTCGCCTTCGAGGAGGAGCATCTCTTCCCCCGTCTCGCCGCCCACGGCGAGCCCGACATCGGCCGTTTCCTGGCCGGCGAGCATGAAGCCATCCGCGAGGTCGGCAGCGCCGTTGCCGGCTTGGCCAAGACCGCGCAACAGGATGGCTTTACCGAGGAGACTTGGCGCGAGTTCCAGCGCCTTGGCCTGGAATTGATCGAACGAACGATCTTCCACATCCAGAAAGAAGAAATGGGTTTCCTGCCCATGATCGAGCAGTTGCTGGACGGCGACGAGGATTCGCAACTGGCCTTGGCCTATGCGGAGGGTCGCTGAGCCGGCCGGGAAACGGAGCGAATCGGCGGCGAGGGGTGCGCGGAAATGAGTGAGAATGGCAGCCAGTCCAACAGCGTCAGCATCGCCCTGACCGGCAGCGGCGGCGCCGGCGTGATCACCGCCGGGGCCATGCTGCTGGATGCCGCGGCGCGGGCCGGATGTTACGGCCTGTTCGTGCGCTCGTCCGGACCGCAGATCCGCGGCGGCGAGGCAGCCGCCATGGTCCGCCTGTCGGCGCAGCACGTCGAGGCGCAGGACGATGTGTTCCACATTCTGATCGGCTTGGATTGGCATAACATCGAGCGCTTCGCGGTCGAACTGCCTCTGGCGACCGACAGCCTGGTCATCGCCGATCCGGCCAATGGCCCGCCGCCCGCGGTCATCGTCAAGACCGGCGCGCGCATCGTCGAATTGCACCTGAAAGACATGGCCAAGGAGATTCCCCAGGGGCGGCCGAACATGATCGCCCTCGGCTTGGTCGCCGGCTTGACCGGATTGGCCGAGGACGCATTGAAAGCGGCCCTTGCCAAGGTCCTCGGGTCGAAGCGGAGCACGGCGCTGCAGGCCAGCCTGGCCGCGGTGCAGGCGGGCATCGCCGCAGCGGCTGGTGTGGGTTTCGATCGTCGTCTGCCGGCGGCGGCAAACAGCGGGCACGGGCGCTGGCAAATCAGCGGCAACCAAGCGGCCGGGCTGGGCGCCATACGCGGCGGGGTTCGCTTCGTCGCCGCCTATCCGATCACGCCGGCGACCGAGGTATTGGAATGGCTGGCCGCCAACCTGACCAAAGTGGGCGGCACACTGGTCCAGGCCGAGGACGAGCTGGCCTCGATCAATATGATTATCGGCGCCTCTTACGGCGGAACGCCGGCTCTGACCGCGACCTCGGGGCCGGGCCTGGCCCTGATGACTGAATCGATTGGCTTGGCGGTTGCCTCGGAAGTGCCGATCGTGGTGATCGACGTGATGCGCGGCGGACCATCGACGGGCATTCCCACCAAGTCGGAGCAGAGCGATCTCAACATCGCCTTGTTCGGGTTGCATGGCGATGCGCCGCACATCGTGGTCGCGCCGACCTCGATCGCGAACTGCGTCTTCACCGCGAACTGGGCGGTGCATCTGGCCGAATCTATGCAGGTGCCGACACTGCTCTTGTCGGATCAGTTTCTCGGCCAGTCACGCGCCATCATCGAGCCACCGGCCGACCTGGCTTTCGCCACCCGGCGCCTGACTGCCGAGATCACCGAGTCCACGGCGGCCGGCTATCAGCGCTATGCACTGGCAGCGGGCGGCGTGTCGCCCATGGCCATCCCCGGAACGCCCGGCGGACAGTACACGGCAGATGGCCTGGAGCACACGCCACGCGGCATGCCGTCCAGCCAAGTCGCCGATCACATGAGCCAGTTGGACAAACGGCGCGACAAGATTCTCGGTTTCGAGTACGGCGACCATTGGGCCGATATCGCGGGAGACGCCGAGAGCGAGCTGGCGGTGATCACCTGGGGTTCAGCCGCCGGCCCGGTGCGCGAGGCTCTCAGCCGCTTGCGCGCGCGTGGCCAAGTATTCCGACTGATCGCGCCGCGTCTGCTGGCGCCCGCCTCGCCAACGCGGATGGCCGCGGCCCTGCGCGGTGTCAAGCGGGCGCTGGTGATCGAACAAAGCCACTCGGCGCAGTTTTTCCATTATCTGAAGGGCTATTTCGACCTGCCTTGCCCGGTTGCCTCCTACCATCGCCCCGGGCCGCTGCCATTGCGGCCCCATGAACTGGTCGAGCAGATCGCGAAGTGGAGTGCCGCATGAACACCCCAGCCGTCACGGCCAGCGCCGCGCGCGCCTACAAATCCGACGTCAAGCCGGTGTGGTGTCCCGGCTGCGGCGATTTCACGGTCCTTTCGTCCATCACCAAGGCGTTCGCCGAGCTTGAGTTGCCGCCGGAACAGATCGCGGTCATTTCCGGCATTGGCTGCTCGTCGCGGGCTCCAGCCTATCTCAACACCTATGGTTTCCACGGCGTACACGGCCGCGCCACCGCCTTGGCCACCGGCTTGAAGCTGGCGCGGCCCGACCTCACGGTCGTGGTGACCGGCGGCGACGGCGACGGCTTTTCCATCGGCGGCAACCATTTCCTGCACGCCTGCCGGCGCAACGTCGATCTCACCTACGTCGTCATGGACAACCGGGTCTATGGCATGACCAAAGGACAGCCCTCGCCGACCACCGAGCCGGATTGGGACAGCGCCTTGACCCCGGGTGGCACAGGCCTGCGCGCCTTCAATCCGTTGGTCATCGCACTTGCCTCCGGCGCTAACTTCATCGCCCGCGGCTTTTCCGGCGATCCGAACGGCACCGCACAGCTGATCGTCGAGGCGATCAAGACGCCGGGCTTTTCCTTCGTCGAGGTGCTCAGTCCCTGTGTCACCTTCCGGCCGGATCAGCGTGAATGGCGCACCATGGTGCGGCCGGCCCCGGTTTCGCCGACCCACGATATCGGCAGCGCCGCCCGGCGCCTGATGACCGACGACGGCTTCAACCTGGGCGTTCTCTATACCGGCAATCGCGCACCGTATCAGCCGCCGCGAAAAACCGCGCCCGCAACGCCCAGCGAGATCGAGCGGCAGTTCGCGGTATGACCGCGGTGCGTGGGAGACGCCCATGACCGAAGGACCCGGCATCGCCGACGTGGCCAATCTCCTGGCCCACGCCCACGCCATGGAAAGCGAGGCGCACGAGCGCTATCTGGACCTGGCCGAACAGCTCGACGTGCATAACAACACCGAGGTGGCGGCGCTGTTCCGCAAGATGGCGCAGATCGAGCAACTGCATGTGCAAAAGATCCTGGAACGGGTCGGCGATATGGAGTTGCCGCGGCTGTCGCCCTGGGAGTATCGCTGGCCCGGCGCGGAAGCGCCTGAAACCGCGGGCATCGGCGAAGCCCACTACATGATGACCCCGCATCACGCCCTCAGCATGGCCTTGCGGGCGGAACAGCGCGCCCTTGAGTTCTACACCGGCGTGTTGGAGAGCGGCGGCGACGCCTCGGTGCAGGCGCTTGCCCGCGAATTGGCGGAAGAAGAGCGGGAGCACGTCGCGCTGGTCAAGACCTGGCTGGCCAAATACCCGGAACCGGCGGCCAACTGGGCCGAAGACCCGGACCCGCCCATGCACCAGGAATAATCCCCGGTTCATAGCCCCCCGGAAAGAACCTCCGGGAAATATCCCAAGAGATAGCCCGGGCGCCCGCACCCGCCACCCCGTGTGCCCGGCGGCCTCGCCAAAGGCTGCAAAATAAATGTGGACATATTCATTAATCGGTATTACGGTACGTTATTATTGATTAAACTCGATTGGAGGCTTGCTTGCCCCCCTGAGAGTGCGGTCGGGCGGGACAGGCCGCATGGGCTGATCGGCAAGCGGCAGCGATGGAGAGCCAGGCATGAGCGGCGCCGCATATCACTGGCAGATGACCGCCGTTGGCGCGCCGATGGCATATCGGGACTTCGAACCGGCACCACCGGCCGATGGCGAGGTCACGTTGGAAGTCGCCGGATGCGGCGTCTGCCATACTGATCTCGGCTACCTCTATGATGGGGTGCGCACCAACCACCCGCTGCCACTAACCCTCGGCCACGAGATCAGCGGGCGGGTCATCGCCGCCGGCGCCCAGGCGCAATCCTGGCTGGGCCGGGCGGCCATTGTGTCGGCGGTCATTCCCTGCGGCACGTGCGATCTGTGCCGGCGCGGCAAGGGCACCATCTGCCGTAAGCAGAAAATGCCCGGCAACGACATCGCCGGCGGCTTCGCCAGTCATGTGACGGTACCGGCCCTCGGCTTGTGCGCGGTCGACGAGGCGCGATTGAGAGCCGCCGGCCTCACCCTGGCCGACCTTTCGGTGGTCGCCGACGCGGTGACCACGCCGTACCAGGCGGTGCTGCAGGCCGGCGTCACGCCGGGCAGCCTGGCCGTGGTCATCGGGGTCGGCGGGGTCGGCGGCTATGCGGTTCAGATCGCCGCCGCCTTCGGCGCCACGGTGGTCGCGATCGACGTCGACGACGACAAGCTGGCCGCCATGACCGGGAACGGCGCCGCCCTGGCCCTCAACGCGCGCCAGATCGGCGGCCGCGACCTGAAGAAAGCCGTTGCGGCCTTCGCCCAGGAACGCGGCCTGCCGGCAACGGAGTGGTTCATTTTCGAATGCTCCGGCACCGCAGCCGGCCAGGAGACGGCGTTCGGCCTGCTGGTGCACGGCGCGACTCTGGGCGTGGTCGGCTTCACCATGGACAAGGTGGAGGTGCGCCTGTCGAACCTCATGGCCTTCCATGCCCGGGCGCTCGGCAATTGGGGCTGCCCGCCGGATCTCTACCCGGGCGCGCTCGACCTGGTGCTCGACGGCAAGGTCCGCCTGGAGCCCTTCATCGAGCGCCATCCGCTTTCCGACATCAACCGGATTTTTCAGGCGGCCCATGCGCACGAGTTGAAGCGGCGCGCCATCATGGTGCCAAACGCGACATAGGCGACGAAGGACCGAACGATGAACAGCACCGTCGAAACCGTCACGCAGAAAACCGCCCCGGCCCGGCTGGCCGCGCATGATCTGGTCCCGCACGTGGTGGTTCCCGGCGTGCTGTTCGAAAAGCGCCCGGTCACTGGGCCGGACGGCCAAACCGTCGCTGGCCTGTACAACGCCTGGATCACCTTGGACAACCCGAAGCAATACAACTCCTACACCACGGACATGGTGAAGGGTGTGATTCTGGCTTTCCGCGCCGCTTCGAATGCCCGCGACGTGGTCGCCGTGGTCTTCACCGGAACCGGCGACAAGGCATTTTGCACCGGCGGCAACACCAAGGAATACGCCGAGTACTATGCCGGCAATCCGCAGGAATACCGGCAATACATGGGCCTGTTCAACGACATGGTTTCGGCGATCCTGGCCTGCGACAAGCCGGTGGTCTGCCGGGTCAACGGCATGCGCATCGGCGGCGGCCAGGAGATCGGCATGGCCTGCGACTTCTCGGTGGCGCAGGACCTGGCCCGGTTCGGTCAGGCCGGCCCAAAGCACGGCTCGGCGCCGATCGGCGGATCGACGGATTTCCTGCCTCTGATGATCGGCTGCGAACAGGCCATGGTCTCCGGCGTTCTGTGCGAACCGTTCTCGGCGCACAAGGCACACCGCCTGGGCCTGCTCACCGACATCGTTCCAGCCTTGCGGGTCGACGGAGCATTCGTGCCGAACCCGTTGGTCTGGGTGGACCGGATGGTCGATGAGCAAGGCCGCATCGCCTATGGCGAAAGCAAATCGGGCCAGGATCTGGAAGATGGCAAAGCCTTGATGAAGCGTGGAGAGGTCGATCTCAGCCTGCTCGATGCCAAGATCGAGGAACTGTGCGGCAAGCTGTTGCTGACCTTCCCGGATTGCACCACCAAGACCCTGGAGGAATTGCGCAAGCCAAAGCTCGATGCCTGGAACCGCAACAAGGTGGGTTCGCGCGCCTGGCTGGCGCTCAACATGATGACCGAGGCGCGGGCCGGCTTCCGCGCCTTTAACGAGGGTACGAAGGAGTCCGGGCGGGAGATCGATTTCATCACCCTGCGCCAGGCCTTGGCCAAGGGCACGCCGTGGACGCCGGAGCTAACCGAGAGCTTGATGCCCAAGGCGCCGAAATGAGCGCCAGCCCCCTCACCGTCTGGCTCGACCGGGACGAGAGGCTGTTGCGCCTGCGTCTGGCGCGGCCCAAAGCGAACATCATCGACGCCGCCATGATTGCCGCACTCGATGCCGCGTTGCACGAATACCTCCCGCGCCCGAGCCTTGCCGCGATCCTGCTCGATCACGAAGGCTCGCATTTCAGCTTCGGAGCCAGCGTCGAGGAGCACCTGCCGGACCGCTGCGCCGCCATGCTGCGCGGCCTGCACACGTTGATCGGCCGCATGGTCGATTGCCCGGTGCCGATCCTGGTCGCGGTGCGCGGCCAGTGCCTGGGCGGCGGCCTGGAAGTGGCGGCGGCCGGCACCCTGATCTTCGCCGCACCGGATGCCCAGCTGGGCCAACCGGAAATCAAGCTCGCGGTCTTTGCCCCGGCGGCGAGCTGTCTTTTGCCGGAGCGCATCGGCCAGGCGCGGGCGGAGGATCTGCTGCTCTCCGGCCGCAGCTTGAGCGCGAGCGATGCCTTGCACTGGGGCCTGGTTGCCGCCGTGGCCGACGATCCGCAAGCCGCGGCGCTGGCCTACTTCGACACACACCTGGCCGGGCTCAGCGCCAATTCCTTGCGCCTGGCGGTACGCGCCGCGCGGGGCGATTTCGCCGAACGCATCAAGGCCAGGATCGAGCAGGTCGAATCTCTCTATCTCGACACCCTAATGAAAACGGCCGACGCCGTCGAGGGTCTGCAGGCCTTCGTCGACAAACGCCCGCCAAAGTGGGGGAGCCTCTGAGCCATGACCACAGGCCACGTGAAGACCACAACCGAGATCATAGACCATTGCCAGGCGCTGTTCGAGGATCTCACTTTCACCGCGGTACGGGAATGGAAAGCGGCGGCGCCGGGCCGCAAGGTGATCGGCTATATGCCGGTCTATGTGCCGCGCGAGCTGATCCACGCCGGCGGCATGCTCGCCCTGGGCGTCCTGGGCGGCGGCGATTCGCTCGAGGTCATCCATGGCGATGCCTACTACCAAAGCTATATCTGCCGCATACCGCGTTCCACCATCGAGCTGGCCGTAACCAAGCGGCTCGACTTTGTCGACGGCATGCTGTTCCCCAGCATCTGCGACGTGATCCGCAATCTATCCGGCATGTGGAAGCTGATGATGCCGGGCGTCTATGTGCGTTATTTCGACGTGCCGCAGAACTACCGCGACGATCTGGGCGGCGAGTACTACATCAACGAACTGCAAGAATTGAAAGAGGGCCTGGAAGAGGTCGCCGGCCGCAAGATCGTCGACGACGACATCCGCCGCTCGATCGCCGTGTACAATGAGAATCGCCGCCTGGTGAACCAGGTCTATGCCTTTCGCGCCAATGCGCCGTGGAAGGCAAGCTCCTACGAGGTCTACCTTCTGATGCGAGCCGGCATGTTGTTGCCCGTGGAAGAGCACAGCCAGTTGATGCAGGACTATCTGACCGCGGCCGAGGCGGCCGACCGGCCGATGCGCGACAACTGCCGCATCATCATGCAGGGATCGTTCTGCGAGCAGCCGCCGATCAATCTGATCAAATCCATAGAGATGTCCGGCTGCTACATCGTCGACGACGATTTCATGCTGGTGACCCGCTGGCTTCTCGAGGACGTGCCGCTTGAAGGCGACCCGGTCGCCAACCTGGCGCACGCGTTTCTGCATCACTCGACCGAAACCGCCGCCAAGTACGAACCGGACGGCGCCCGCAAGGGCAAGTACCTGATCGACGCGGTGCGCGAGCGCGGCGCCGAGGGGGTCATCTTCGCCGCGCCCAGTTTCTGCGATCCGGCGCTGCTCGACCGGCCAATGCTGGCGCGCGCCTTGTCGCGCGAGAACATCCCCTACATCGCCTTCAAGTACGCCGAAAATTCCGGCCAGATGCAGCCGATCCGGGAGCAGGCGGGCACTTTCGCCGATTCGATCAAACTATGGAGCGCAGCATGAGCACCAAAAGCGCGACGGCCGAAGTCGTCAAAGAACCTTCGATGGAAAAGCAGAAGGCGATGATCGCACGCAACTACGACCTGCTGACCAGCGCCGGCGAATCAGGCACGAAGGTTGTCTCAACCTACGTTCCCGGCAATCTGAACGAATTGATCATGTGCTTCGACATGCTCAACAACCTGCCGGAAATCAACGCCATCCAGAATGGCATGCGCAAGAAATCCGGTGCCTTGATCATGGAAGCCGAGAAGATGGGCCATTCCGAGGACGTCTGCACCTATGTGAAGGCGGATATAGGCAACATGGCCAAGGGCGCGATTGCGCCGAACGGCAAGCCTTTGCCGGCGCCCAATCTCCTCCTGCTGTCCTATACCGGCTGCTTCACCTTCATGAAGTGGTTCGAGTTGCTGCGCGACCAGTATGGCTGCGAGACGGTGATGCTGCAGGTTCCCTACGAGGGTGACGGCAAGATCACCAAGAACATGCGCGACTATGTCGTCAAGCAGATCAAGGAAGAAGTCATCCCGGCCATGGAGCGCATCAGCGGTGTCAAGTTCGATATCGACCGCCTGCGCGAATATCTGCGAAATTCAGCCAAGGCCGAGGAGAACCTGGTCTGGGTCCTGCAAAGCGCCAAGAACAAGCCGTCGCCGATCGATGCCTATTTCGGCGGCGTCTATTACATCGGCCCAATCTTCACCGCATTCCGCGGCACGCCGGACGCGGTCGAGTATTACGATCTGCTGCGCACGGAGATCGAACAACGCATTGCCGCCGGCAAAGGTCCGATCACCCCCGAAGGCGAGATGACCGAGGAACGGTTCCGCCTGGTCGTCGAAGGGCCGCCGAATTGGACCAGTTTCCGCGAGTTCTGGAAGATGTTCTATGACGACGGCGCGGTGGTCGTCGCCAGCACCTATACCAAGGTCGGCGGCGTCTATGATTTCGGCTTCCGCCATGATCCCGATCACCCGCTGGAAAGTTTGGCGGACTACTGCCTCGGTTGCTATACGAACCGCAACCTGCCGCAGCGGGTCGAGATGATCGAGAACTACATGGAGGAATATCAGGCGGACGGATTCCTGATCAACTCCATCAAGAGCTGCAACAGCTTTTCCGCCGGCCAGTTGCTAATCATGCGCGAGATCGAGCGGCGCACCGGAAAACCAGCCGCCTTCATTGAATCCGATCTGGTCGACCCGCGTTATTTCTCCGCCTCGAACATCAAGAACCGGCTGGAAAGTTACTTCCAGATGATCGAGCAAAAGCGCAGCGGCGGCACCCCGGCGGCGGCCTGAGAGGGGAAGCGGACAATGCGCACCTTCATCGGTATCGACCTCGGATCGACCACGACCAAGGCCATGTTGCTAGACGATGACCGCCGGCCTTTGGGCCAGGGCATTACCAACTCCCGCTCCAACTACGCGACGGCGACGTCGGTGGCCAAGCAGGAGGCGATCATCTCTGCCCGCCTGACCTTGTTCCGCCGGGCGCTGAAGGAGTACGGCCTGGATCTGGCGGTGGACAAGGTCTTCCTGGACCGGATCAAGCTCTACTTTCGGTTGGAACAGTTCCTGGAGCAATTGGAGGACCTGCGCGATACCTGTGCCGAACTGGTCGATGGGCCCCGTTTCGCGGACGTGAAGAAGGTGCTGCTGGAAGCCTTGACCACGGTGTTCGACCGGATCCGCGCGGAAGCGCCGGAGATGTACGCGCCCGGCGGCGAGCGCAAATCCGACTTCTTCCGCGACATCGCCGGCTCACGTGTCATGAAGATCGGCGAGGAGGTGGCCAAGGAGGCGGGCATGCCGTTCGACCGGCTGCTGAACGTCTACGACAAGGCGATCATCGAGGTCGAGAACCGCCCGCCGGGCGGCGGCATGACCGACAAGTTCGGCCGCGCGTTGGGCCGGGTCATCGACGATATGCCGGCACTGGCGCCGCAGCGCGATGTCCTGCGCCGGCACCTGGACGAGACATTGGCGGTCGATATGGAAGAGACCTATGTGGTCGGCACCGGCTATGGGCGGGTCACCCTGCCTTTCCCGAAGGAGCATATTCGCTCCGAAATCCTGTGCCACGGCCTGGGCGCCCACGTCATGTACCCGGGCACGCGCACCGTGCTCGATATCGGCGGCCAGGACACCAAGGGCATTCAGGTCGACGCCGACGGCATTGTCGCAAACTTTCAGATGAACGACCGCTGTGCCGCCGGCTGCGGCCGGTATCTCGGTTACATCGCCGACGAGATGAACATGGGCCTGCACGAGCTGGGGCCGTTGGCCATGAAGTCGACAAAGTCAGTGCGCATCAACTCCACGTGCACCGTCTTCGCCGGCGCCGAGCTACGCGATCGCCTGGCCCTCGGCGAGGAGCGCGAAGACATTCTGGCCGGGTTGCACCGCGCCATCATTCTGCGCGCCATGTCGATCATCTCCCGCTCGGGCGGCATCACCGACGAGTTCACCTTCACCGGCGGCGTCGCCAACAACGAGGCCGCGGTGCGCGAATTGAAGAAGCTGGTCAAGGAAAACTACGGCGAGGTCACGATCAATATCGATCCTGCCTCGATCTACACCGGCGCACTGGGTGCCGCGACATTCGCGCGGCGCGCGGTCAAGAACTGAGGGAGCGCAAGATCATGACACTCACCGCGGGATTGGACGTCGGCACCGGCAGCGTCAAAGTCGTGGTCTTCGACGTGCAAGACGACGAGACGAAATGCCTTGGCAAGCGGACCGAGCGGATCCGCCAGCGCGATCCCTTCAAGCTGGCCGCGGAGGCTTTCGATGGCATATTGAACGATGTTGGCCTGGCCCGCGACGACCTGGCCTATATCGCCAGCACCGGCGAGGCTGAAACGCTGGATTTCACCACCGGCCACTTCTATTCCATGACCACCCATGCCCGTGGCAGCATATTCCTGCATCCGGAAGCGCGCTCGATCCTCGACATCGGCGCCCTGCACGGCCGGGCCATCAACATCGATGAACGGGGCAAGGTGCTCGGCTACAAGATGACCAGCCAGTGCGCCTCGGGCTCCGGCCAGTTTCTGGAAAACATCGCCCGTTACCTCGGCATCTCCCAGGACGAGATCGGCGCCCTGTCGAAGACGGCGGACGATCCGGAGAAGGTCAGCGGCATTTGCGCCGTGCTGGCCGAAACCGACGTCATCAACATGGTGTCGCGGCAAATCTCGGCCGCCAATATCCTGCGCGGCATTCACGACTCCATGGCCGACCGTCTGGTCAAGCTGCTGCGCGCCACCAAGGTGACCGAGGGTGTGGTACTGCTCACCGGCGGGCTGGCGCTCGACGAAGGGTTGCTGCTTGCCATCGAGGCCAGCATCGCGGCGCAAGGCTTGAAGGTGACTGCAAAGAGTCACCCGGATTCCATCTACGCCGGCGCCATGGGCGCGGCCATCTGGGGCGCCTTCCGGCACGAGAAGCTGGCCCGCCTCGGACAACTCCCCCTGGCATCCTGAGTTAAGGAGGTTCACCGCATGGCTCTGATCATTACCGACGACTGCACCGGGTGCGACGCGTGCGTCGAGCCCTGCCCCAACGACGCCATCACCTTTGGCGATCCGATTTACGTGATCGACGCCCTGCGTTGCACGGAATGCGTCGGCGCCCACGACGAACCGCAGTGCAAGCTGGTGTGTCCAGCGGATTGCATCGTCATCAATCCCGATTTCGTGGAGTCGCCGGAAGAATTGCAGGCCAAGTACGAATCCCTGCACGGCTAGGTTCTGGCCGGATGCCCTAGCCGACCGGCTTGCTCAGGAGCAGTTGTTGCGACGGCGCGAACCCGGCCCCATCCAGAAAGCGCAGCAGGCCGAAGTTATTCCAGCGCACGGTGGTGCGCAGGGTCTCGACCCGTTGAGTACCGAGATTCATCATGAGTTGGGACATAAGGGAACGGCCAATGCCCTGGTGCCCGGAGCTGGGATCGACCCCGATTGCATCCATGACCGCGGCCGTCTCGGTCCTGCCGTACTCGCCATAATCGACCCGCGCCATGATGAAGCCGACCGGATGACCGTCGACCTCGGCGGTCAGCGACACCCGGATGCCCGATTCGTGCATGACTTCACGCAGCTTTGCTTCGAAGAAAGCGGTGCGATCGCGCCCAACGAGCTTCCGGTCGATCCGGATCACCGCGGCCAGGTCATCCGCCGCAAGCGACCGGACCAGCACCTTATCGCGCTCCAGAGCCCCTATGTTGCCCGCTTCGGTATCGCTGTAGTCGGGCACGCCGGCATCCATACGCGACGCGCCGGCATCCTCGTCTTCGTCGCCCGCCTGGCGGGCCGTGGACTGGTCCCAGACCATGCGCGCGGTCGACCGTTCCAGGATCTGGCGCGGGGCCAGAGAGAACCCGCTAGCCGCGAAGAAGCGTGTCAGAGCGGTTTCGCGCCAGCCGACCTGGGTGCGCAGCTCATGCACGTCGAGCTTGCCCATGACTTCCGTAATCTGGTGCAGCAGCAGACTGCCCTGGCCACGGTTTTGGCGATCCGGATCGACCCCGATCACATCCAGGGTCGCGACCCGGCACGTATCGCCGAATTCGCCGTCCTGGAGGCGGGCAATGGCGAAGCCGGTCAGCTTGCCATCCGTCTCCGCCGCCATCGCGATGAAACCCTTGACGTTGTCCAACGCCGCCTGAAGACGCTTGGCGAAGAAGACCGAGCGTGACCGCCCCGTAATACGGCGATCGATGTTGACGACGCGCTCCAGATCCTCCGGCCTCAACTGGCGTGTCTTGCCCTTCGGTGATTGGCTCATGAACCCAGTCCTCGAAAAAATCGTCCGGTTCCTGGAAATAAACTGTATTTTAGTACGATAATGCGTATATTATCTCAAGTCAAGGCACCGCATGGCTAAACGGCCGGCTGGAATGGCCGACTGGCAGGCGGCGCCAAGCCTGATGCGCGGCCTCTCGGATGGCTCCGGCCGAGCTTGTATTTTTCCGGGATCGAGCCATCTTTGCCGTCGGGACATCGATGGGATATGCCTGGGCCATGCGACCCAAGGGAGAGGATCACAGGTGAACGATCGGGCCACGCACACAACGACAACCGGGCTCTCGACGGCGCGGCCCTACACGATGACGCAGACCGTCAAGTGGGGCGACTGCGACCCGGCGGGGATCATCTATACGCCCCGCGTGCTGGACTTCGCCATGGAGACCTTGGAGGCTTGGTATCGCGATGTTCTCGGCATCCCCTGGATCAAGCTGAATCAGGAGATGCACATGGGGGCGCCGACCGTCCGCGCGGAAATCGATTTCCTGGCGGCCCCGGCGCCGGATCACGACATGATCACCGCGCTGAAGGTGAAGAAACTCGGCCGCAGCTCGATCACCTTCGAGCTGACCGGGCACGACGGCAACGGCACGGATTACTACCGGGCCATCCTGGTGGCCTGTTTCATCGCCCGGCCGGCGTTTAAGCCGACCGCGGTACCGGAGCCATTCCGGGCGCGAATCCTGTCTTACCAAAAGGACTGCGGCGACGCCTGAGGCATGGGGAGCGCCGCTCGACAAAGAAGGAGACAAACATGGACCAGAGACAATTCACAAGCTTGATGAAACCGGTCATGAAGGCCGTCGCCGGGCAGACGATCGACCAATCCCTGGCCGACACTCTGAACCGCAAATTCCCGGCCGGCAGCAACGCGGTGAAAGCCATCGAGGCGGCCTGCCACGACGCCATCGCCGCCGGCTGGATGTGCAACCAAGGCGCTGAAGGCCGCCGCTTTGGCCGGGTCGTCGAGCCATCGCCGGAGACCAGCAATCTGAGCGTGGATGTGGTGCAGCTCCGGGACATCGTCGGGCCGCACCATTCCCATCCGAACGGTGAGATCTGCCTCACCATGCCGGTCACGCCGACCGCCAAGTTCGATGGCAATGGCGCCGGATGGTGCGTCTACGAGCCCGGCTCCGCCCATAACCCGACGGTGACCGACGGGGAGGCCCTGGTTCTCTATCTATTGCCGGAAGGCAAGATCAATTTCACCCGGCCGCCGTCTCAAACGCCGAGATAGCGGATGTGAACCTCCGGGTCCCGGGCCAGCTCGGCGGCCGCGCCGCCATAGACCAGTTCGCCTTTCACCAGGATCAAGCAGCGGTCGCATACCCCCAGCAGCGCCTTGATGTCCTTGTCGACGATCAAGGTGGCGATGCCGGTATCCTTGATCTGCCGGATCACGCGCCAGATGTCCCGGCGGATCAACGGTGCCAGCCCTTCCGTCGCCTCATCGAGCACCAGTAGATCGGGATTGGTCATCAGGGCGCGCCCGATCGCCAGCATCTGCTGCTCGCCGCCGGACAGCTGGTTGCCCATGTTGCCGCGCCGTTCGGTCAGGGCAGGAAAGGTCTCGTAGACCCGCCGCAAGGTCCAATCGCCGCGGCCGGCATGCCCCTGCCGCGCCGCCATCACCAGATTCTCCTCGACCGAAAGGTTGGGAAAGATGCCCCGCCCTTCCGGCACCAGGGCCAGGCCGGCCCGGGCGATCCGATTCGGCGTCTGGCCGGTGATGGCGCGGCCGTCGATCTTGACCTCGCCCCGGCGCGGCGGGGTCAGGCCGAAGATGCTGCGGATCGTCGTGGTCTTGCCCATGCCGTTACGGCCCATCAGGCTGATCGACTCGCCGCGACGGATCGAGAAGTCAACGCCATGCAATACGTGACTGGCGCCGTAGTACGTGTGCAGGTCGGTGACCTCCAGGATCGGAACATCGGTCATTCGTGATCTTCCCCGGTTCCCAGATAGGCGTCCTGCACCTCCGAATTGTTGCGAATATCCTCCGGCGTTCCGCTGGCCAGAACCCGGCCATCGACCATCACGGTCATCGCCTCGGCGATGGAGAAGACCGCATCCATGTCGTGTTCGATCAAAATCAAGGTGTGGTCCTTGGCCAGACCCTTGAGCAAGGCGATCACGCCTGCCGAGTCCTCGCTACCCATGCCGGCCAAAGGTTCGTCGAGCAGCAAGAGCTCCGGTTCCGTCGCCAGCATCATGCCGATCTCCAACTGACGCTGCTCACCATGACTGAGGGTCCGGGCGATCGCCTGGCCGCGATGACCGAGGCCGCACAGCTCGAGCGCGCTCTGCGTGCGCTCGCGCACCGGACGATAGCGCGCCGCCGCGCATAAGAATCGCATGGAACTCGGCAGGCGCGACTGCGCGCCCAGCCAGCAGTTCTGCTCGCACGTGAAATCCGGGAAGATGTTGGTCTTCTGATAGCTGCGCCCGACACCCAGGCGCGAAACACGGTCGGCGGAGGCCCGGGTGATGTCGTGACCCTTGAAGGTGATGGCGCCAGAGCTTGGCTGTATGTCGCCAGACAAAAGATTGATCAGGGTCGTCTTGCCGGCGCCGTTCGGGCCGATGATAGCGTGCACCTGGCCGGGCGCGAAATCGAGGCTGACCACATTGACCGCGAAGATGGCGCCGAAGTTCTTGGTGAGCTGCTCGGTCCGCAGGATCGGCGCCGTCATTCCGCGCCTCCGCCGTCCGCGGCCCCACCCGCTTTCGCCGGCACCGCCGGTTTGCGGTCCTGGCCGGTTTCCTCGGCACCGTTGGCCGGCCGCGCGCCGGCCAGCCTGGCGATCAGGCCGGCGATCCCGTGCGGCAGGAACAGCACCACGGCCACGACGAAGAAACCCATCATCAGGAGCCAGAGCTCGGAAAACTCCTGCAGCTTGTCTTGCAGAAAGACCATGACGAAGGCGCCGAGGACCGGCCCATAGAGCGTGCCGATACCGCCCAGAATGACGATCATCAAGATCGTGCCCGATTCATGCCAGCCGAGGGTCGCCGGGCTGACGAAGCCGGTGTGGGTCGCCTCCAGGAAGCCGGCATATCCGGCCAAAGTGCCGGAGATGACGAAGCTGACAAGCTTGTAGCGCTGAGTCGCGAAGCCGAGCGCCCGGGTGCGCGCCTCGTTGACACGCACGCCCTGGATGACCTTGCCGAACGGCGAGCCCAGCACCATCATCAGCGCCAGGTACGACCCGGCCAGGCTGACCAGGACGAAATAGTATAGGGTGAATTCGTCGCCCAGATCGATCAGGGTGAGCTCACCCAGGGCGACAATCGGGCGATGGAAAATGAAGATGCCGTCGGAGCTGCCGAGTTCGACGCTCTCATTGAAGTAATAGTAGAACATCTGCGAGATCGCCAGCGTGATCATGATGAAGTAGATGCCGGAGGTGCGCACCGACACCCAGCCGATCGCCAAGGCGGCGATCGCCGAACCCGACAGGCACATGAACAGCGCGTACCACAGCGTGACCGGGCCGCTTTCTGGCGTGACGATCGCCAGGATATAACCAGTCAGGCCGAAGAAGGCGGCGTGGCCGAAGCTGATCAAGCCGGTGTAGCCGACCAGGAAATCCAGGCTCATCGCGAAGATGCCCAGGATCATGATCCGGATCATCAAGCCGATGTAGAACTCGCCTGCGAACCAGGGAAACACCGCAAGGCCCAGCACCGCCGCGCACAGGAGACCGGCCAGGGACTGCGACCTTGTCATGCCGGGCGTCCGAACAGCCCTTGCGGCCGCCAGAGCAGGACCATGACCATGAGCGAATAGACCACCATGGCCGCAAGCTCGGGCAGCAGCACCCGGCCGAAGGTGTCGGCCAGGCCGATCAGCATGGCGCCGACGAAGGCGCCCTTGATAGAGCCGATCCCGCCGATCACCACCACGACGAAAGAGACGATCAGGATTTCGTCGCCCATGCCGGGGTAGACCGAGCTGACCGGCGCCCCGATCATGCCGGAAAAGCCGGCCAGGGCCGCGCCCAGGCTGAAGACAATGGCGAAGACCTTGCCGATATCGATGCCCAGGGCTTGCGCCATCTCGCGGTTGCTGGCGCCGGCCCGGATCATCATGCCCAGCTTGGTTCGGCTGATGACCGCATACATGCCGGCGGCGACGGCGAGACAGACCACGGAAATGAACAGGCGGTAGTGCGGGTACACCAGGGTCTCGGTCAGCGGCACCGATCCGGCCAGGATCGCCGGCACCCGGACGCTATGAAACCCGGTGCCCCATAACAGCTTTTGCGTCTCGTTGAAGATCAGGATCAGGCCATAGGTCAGCAGCACTTGGTAGAGGTGATCGCGGTGATAGAGGTGCGTGATCGCCAAGCGTTCGATCGCATAGCCGATCGCCACCATCAGGGGGATGCCCAGCACGATGGCCAGGAAAAAATTGCCGACGACGCCGGTCAGCCAGAAGGCCAGATAGGCTCCGATCATGTAGAAAGCGCCGTGGGCGATATTGATGATCCCCATGACGCCGAAGATGAGAGTCAGGCCGCTGGCCACCAGAAACAGCATGAAGCCGTACTGAACCCCGTTCAGGACCTGGATCAGAAAGATCGCGATGTCCATCGTGCCAGCTCAAAGTGGCGCCCGGCGAACCGCGCCGGGAGGCAGTGCAAGGTACACCATCTCCCGGCGCGATGCCGAAGGCCGAAATGATCGCCGATCAGATCAGCTTGCAGCCGGTGGCCGGATCCTCAAGCGCTTTCGCCGCCACGCCGAGCAGCTTTTGCTCGCCGTCGACGACCTGGCGCAGATATATGTCCATGATCGGGTTGTGCGACTTGGACATCCTCCAATCGCCGCGCGGGCTGTCCGGGAAGGTCGCCGCTTCCATGGCCTTGATGACATCCGCGGTGGCCGAGATGTCGCCATTGACCGCGGCAGCGGCTTGCAGCAGCAGGCTGCCGGTATCGTATCCCTGAACCGCGAACACGTCGGCGCTACGACCCGTCGCCTTTTCATACGCCGCGCGGAAATTCCGGTTCGCGTCGGTATCCAGGGTATCGGCGTAGTGCAACGTCGTCTTGATGCCCTCCGCCGCCGCACCGGCCGCCTTGGTGACACCCTCGGTCAGGAAGCCCGGACCATAGAGCGGGATATTGTCCTTCAAGCCCGCAGCCGCGTAGTCCTGCAGGAACTTGGTCGCCCCGCCACCGGAGAAAAAGGCGAACACCGCGTCCGGCTTCAGCGCCGCGATCTCGGCCAGGTGAGCCTGGAACTCGACCTGCGGGAAGGGAATGAGTATCTCCTGGACGACCTTGCCGCCGTTCTTTTCGAAGGCATCCTTGCCGGCGCCCATCATCTCGATGCCGGCACCGTACTTCCAGGAGATGGTGACCGCCGTCTTATGCCCTTCCTTGGCCATCAACTCGCCGCCCGGATAGGCTGGCTGCCAATTGCTGAACGAGGTGCGGAAGATGTTCTTCGCGCACAACTCGCCGGTCACTTCGTTCGAGCCGGCGTTGGGCACGATCATGATCGGCGTCTCGCGGCCACCGACGATCTTGGCCATGACCGCCGCGATACCGGAATGAACCGGTCCGACCAGGAAATCGACTTCGTCTTTCTTGATCAACTTTTCGGTGTTGGTCGGCGCTTTCGGCACCGACATCTCGCTGTCGATGGCAACGTATTCCACGCCGCGACCGCCCAACTTGCCCTCGGCCTGTTCGATTCGCAGTTTCAGGGCATCGGTGATGGCATTGCCGAGCTGGGCATAGGTGCCCGAATATGGCAGCAGAATGCCGATCTTGATCGGTGCCATGGCGCCAATGGCAAATCGCGTCGGCAGGGCGCTTCCGGCCACCGCCAGTCCGGTCGCCGCCGCCGTACCGGTGAGGAAACGGCGTCGGGTCGTGGTTAAACTTTGTTTCTTGATCATTTCATACCTCCCAATTGCATTTTGCCGAACGCCGAGATTGGCGTCAGGCTTTCATCACTGGCATTCCTGCCCCCACTCTAGCATCCATCCATCGTGCATTGAATGCGGGATCATCGCCAGAATCCGTCCTTGTCTATGGTATGCAACGCCGCCAGCTCCGCTTTTGTCGGTGGCGGGGTTTCGCCGGCGTCCGGCATCAGCTTGAGATCCCATCCGGTATGCTCGCGGATCTCATCGATGCTGTGGCCGGGATGCACCGTTGCCAGGTGCAATTCGTTGTCGGGGCCGTGCGGGCGCAAGATCGCCCGATCCGTGACCACGGCGGACGGGCCACCGGCCAGGCCCGCGTCACGGCGCGATGTGCCGCCATCGAGATAGCCGGGTGAGGTCACATAATCGACCTTCTCGACCAGGCGCCGGCGCTCGTGGTTCATGATGGCGATCAGGCGCTTGGCCATGGCGGCGATGTCGGCTGCACCGCCCGAGCCGGGCAGCTTGACCTGCGGCGTGGCGTAGCCGCCGACATAGGACGTATTGATGTTGCCGAAACGGTCGATCTCCGCGCCGCCGATGAAGCCGGCATCGACGCGGCCACGCTGCAACTGGCCCATGACCTGGATCAGGCCCGTGGTCCAGGCGGCGCCAAGCTGATTCGGCGGATCGGCCATGGTATAGAGCATGCCGCCGGCCGGCGCATAACGCGCGATGCCGCATTCGAACAGGCCGACTGCATTCGGCGCATGGGTCAGCCGGGCCACGCCATAGGCGGTGATCGGCAAACGCATGCCGACGAAGACGATCTCCTCGTCGCGAATTTCGCGCGCCGCGGCAACGATCATCAACTCTTGCGTCGAATACTCTTGTGTCGAATAGTTCATCTATCTCTCATTCCGCCGCGTAGTTCGCCACGACCGAGGGCGCATCACCCGCGATCCGCAGATCATCCAATTGCCGGCCCAGCTTGGCCCGATAGGCGGCATGATCCGGCAGACTTAGAACCCACTCGTCGAGCCAGGCGAGAAAGCCCTCGCGGCTTCGCGATTGGCGATGGTAATCGTGGAAGAAGGCATTGTCGCGGCGCCAGCATCCGGTCATCGGCGACGGGTGAGAGGCCGCCGGAATATGGCAGACGGCCGTTACCAGATAGCCGGGAAAGAGGACGCGGCCGGGATCCGACGCGATGACCGCCGGATCGACGATCTCGTCGGCCAGCAGGATCAGACGGTCCGCGGCCAAGGCCGCCTCCTGCATCAGACCGGAATTGCCCCAATGGTGACTGTTGCCATGGCGGTCGGCGCGCTGCACCGGCAGGATCGCCACATCGGGAATCAGCGGCGGCACCAGGACGATCGGTTCGGACCCGGCCGAAAAAGGGTTTTCGGCCACCCGGAACGCCGGGTTGGAGCGCAGGATGTCGGAACCCAGGATCGAGCGCATCGGCACGTAGGGCATGCCGTGCGCTCCGGCCAGCAAGGCCATGCCCAGGGAAAAATTGGAATGGTCGCGCACCTTGAGCGACCGCGGCTCTCCCTGTTCGAAGGCGCGCCGATAGTTGTGGCCCAGACCGCCGGAGACGTTGCCGCACCAGGCGCCAGTGATCTGCGCCACGCACCCGGCGCCGATCATCATGTCGGTCGAGGCATCCGATATCGGCGCGATGATATCCAGATCGCGTTTCCCCTGGCGGATGATTTCGTGGGTGGCGGCGAAGGGAATATCCGGCTCCAGGCAGGCGCCCATCACCAGGCTGTCGCCGTCGCGAACCTGCTCTGCGATCGCTTCGCGGAGGGGAACCAGCTTGTCCTTCATCAGGGCGTCACCATTGCTTCTGCCTAACGCAACTTGTAACGCTGGATCTTGCCCGTCGCGGTCTTGGGCAACTGTTCGACGAAGGAGAACCAGCGCGGATATTTGTATTTGGCCAGCCCGCTCTTGCAGTGTTGGCGAAGCTCCTCCGACAAATCGTCGCCGGAATCTTCCGGATCACTGAGCACAACGAAGGCGGCCGGCTTGACATTTCCGTCATCGTCGGCCCGGCCGACCACCGCGGCTTCCAAAACCTTGGGATGTTCGATCAGCTTCGCTTCGATCTCGAAGGGCGAGCACCAGATACCGCCAACCTTGAGCATGTCGTCGTTGCGCCCGCAATAGTAGAAATAGCCGTCCTTATCGCGATAGTAGGTGTCGCCGGTGTTGAGCCAGCCGTCGACCATCGTGGTCTTGGTCTTCTCCGGATTGTTCCAATAATATTTGGCGGTCGACGGGCCCCGGATCATCAGGTGGCCGCTATCGCCAGCCGGCACTTCCTTGCCCGCATCATCCAGAATGATGGCCTCGTAACCCGGCACCGGCCGGCCGCTGCAGCCCGGGCGATAGTCGTCGGCCCGGTTCGAGATGAAGATGTGCAGGGCCTCGGTCGAGCCGATGCCATCCAGGATCAGGCACCCGG
This sequence comes from Kiloniellales bacterium, assembly GCA_036397065.1. GTDB lineage: Bacteria > Pseudomonadota > Alphaproteobacteria > Kiloniellales > J153 > JAJFGI01. Next base: position 32,864 of record DASWJP010000126.1, read on the forward strand.
CCTGCTCCTTCCAGCGCCGGAAGATATCGGACGGCAGCGCCTCGCCCGCCGAGACACAGGCGCGCAGACAGGACAAATCGCGCGACTCTTGGCTCAGCGCACGGAGTTGCGCCGCATACAGGGTCGGCACGCCGAAATACAGGGTCGGCTTGTAGCGCTCGATGATATCGAACGTGCTCTGCGGGTTCGGCGGACCGGGCAACAAGACGCTTTGCGCACCGACCCACAACGGCAGGGTCATGGCATTGCCCAGGCCATAGGCGAAGAACAGCTTGGCGGCGGAAAAACACCGGTCGCTCTCGCGGATCCCGAGGACGCCGACGCCATACAATTCGCTGGTGACGACCATGTCGCGATGCGCATGCACGGCGCCCTTGGGCGTGCCCGTGGTGCCGGAGGAATAGAGCCAGAAGCAATCGTCCTCGGCCTTGGCCGGGGCCGGCGCCAGGTCGGCCGAAACGTCCGGCAACCGGCTGAGCAGGCTCTCCCCCTCGCCGGCCGTACGCAAGGTTACCTTCGACTTGTGCTTCGCCTTGGCCAGGGCCGGTTCGACCTCGGCCGCGTACTCCGGCGAATAGACCATGCCGGCACAGCCGGAATCCTCAATCATGAATTGATAGTCGTTGGCGCGCAGCAGCGTATTGAGCGGCACCGGAACGAGCCCGGCCTTGATCGCCCCCCAGAACAAGTAGTGGAACTCGGGGCAGTCCTTGACCACCATCAGGACCCGTTCGCCACGCCCGATGCCCAGGCCGGTCAGCACATTGCCGGTGCGGTTGACGTTTTCCGCCAGCTCCGCATAGGTGACCACGCCGCCGCCGGCCACCTGGATCGCGACCTTCTCGCCTCTGCCTTCCCGGATGTGACGGTCAATGAAGGGAACCGCGACGTTGAACGTCGGCGCAAAGGTCAGCCTCGCCGGAGTCGTCAGCCGATCGACCGAGACACTGTGCTCACGCATGTACCTTCCTCCCGGCTTGCAAACGCCCGACCGGTTTTAATGCCCGGTTCTTCGACCTTTCCTACCCTCAGTCTTGCCCATGACCCGACCAGCGGCAAGGCCGGCCGGCGGTGGGGAAACTTCCGAATTCCCGTTAGTTAAAGCGTACATACTCGAATTCCAACGGCTGTCCGTTAATGCCCTTGGCCGGCGGCGCGATCCAGTTGGCAACCTTGCCCGGCTCGGTCACCGCCTGCATCAGAGAACCGATATAGGCCCGGTCGTCCGGTGTCGGCAGCCAAGTGGAATGGTGGCGGTCCCAGTCGGCCTGGGTGATGATCCGTCCGTCCGGCGCGGAGGTCACGTTGGCGAAGACGCCGATCTGGCGGTGGAACCCGCGGCTGGGCAGCTGCAGCTTGAAATCGATCCCGGCCTTCTCGATGATCCGGTTCCACTTGTCGATGCCGCGCTGGCAATCGGCCACGTAGTCGTCGCGCAGACGCTCGTTCACGGCGGTCAGGGCGCTGGCATCGACCATGGCGACCTCGTCGCCTTTGAGCTCCGGCACCTGATAGACAGCATCGGTCAGGACATGGTCGTCCGTGATCCGGGTTTCCTGGAATCTGCCCTTCAGGCCCATGCTGTAGTAGTTGGCGGCGTTGGTCGACAGCTCCTGGCCAAACAGGTCGAGCGACACGCTGAAGTGAAAGTTGATGTATCTTTGAATGGTCGGCAGATCGACGCCACCCCATTGCCGCACATCGTCGGTCTTGTGCTCGCGCATGATCTCGCAGGCGCGCTGCACGACCCGGCCGACCCCGGTCTCGCCGACAAACATGTGATGCGCTTCCTCGGTCAGCATGAAGCGGCAGGTTCGCGACAATGGATCGAAGGCCGATTCCGCCAGCGAAGCCAATTGATACTTGCCGTCCCGATCGGTGAAGAAGGTGAACATGTAGAACGACAACCAGTCCGGCGTTTTCTCGTTGAAGGCGCCCAGGATGCGCGGCTTGTCGGGATCGCCGGAATGGCGCTCCAGCATGCCTTCCGCTTCCTCGCGGCCGTCGCGGCCGAAGTGGGCATGCAGCAGATAGACCATGGCCCACAGGTGCCGTCCCTCCTCGACGTTCACCTGGAACAGGTTGCGCAAGTCATACAGCGACGGACAGGTGGCGCCGAGTTGCCGCTGCTGCTCGACCGAGGCCGGCTCCGTATCCCCCTGCACCACGATCAGGCGGCGCAGGTCGGTTCGGTATTCGCCCGGCACTTCCTGCCAGGCGGGGTCGCCCTTGTGCATGCCAAAATTGACCAGGCGGCCCTCCTCCTGCGGCGCCAGGAAGATGCCCCAGCGGTACTCCGGCATGCGCACATAGCCATAGTTCGCCCAGCCGCCCGGTTCGACGCTGATGGCGGTGCGCAGATAGACGTCCATGCTCTGGCTTTGCGCCGGGCCCAGATCGTGCCACCAGCTTTGGTAGCCGGGCTGCCATTTCTCTAGCGCCCGTTGCAGCCGGCGGTCGTCGGTCAGATTGACGTTGTTCGGAATTTTCGTCTGATAGTCGATGCTCATGGGTCGTAAATTCTCTCTCAAAACGATCGTATCGGTCAGACCCGCTTGGTGTCGAAATTAGGTTGGATGCCGCTGCCGAAGCGTTTCAGGGCGCCTTCGTCCCCGACCGCGTTCGGACGCTGGAAGATCCAGTTCTGCCAAGCGGTGAGCCGGCCGAAAATCTTGGTTTCCAGGGTTTCAGGGCCGGCAAAGCGCAGGCTGGCCTCCATGCCGGTCAAGGAATCCGGCGAGAAGCTGGCGCGCTCTTCCAATGCCAGGCGGACCTCGTCCGCCCAGTCGATATCGTCCGGGATGAAGGTCACCAGACCCAATTCGTCCGCCGCCGCCGCATCCAGATCGCTATCGATGTGTTCGCGAACCGCGGCCACGCGGTCGGCATCGTCCAGGAAGCGGGTCTGCAGGCGGGTCAGGCCATTGCACATCGGCAAGGGCCCAAAGTTCATGGCCGAGGGACGCAGGGTCGCCGGCGAACGGTTGTCACCCTCGAACACGCCGTCCAGCATGTAGCTGCGATCGGCGGCCAGGGCCAGCTCGAGCAAGAATCCGGCGAAGCAGCTGCCCGGTTCGATGACCGCGATCAGGCTGCGCGAGGTGACATCCAGGCGCTTGAGCACGCGCTTGAGATACAACGTGATCTCGCGCACCAGCCAATCATCGGCGTGCGCCCCCAGGGCCGCATCGGCGGCGATGACCCGTGCGGCCTCGCCGCTGGTGGC
>DASWJP010000127.1:0-7904 GCA_036397065.1 Kiloniellales bacterium
ACGACCCGGGCCGTCGTCGGATGGATGCTCATGTGGCGCCGTATCCTTTTACGAAATCGTCATAGGCCCGCTCGAAGCGGCCCAGATAGTCGGCGCTGTAGGCGCCATAGTCGAAGTCGATGGTGGAATGGATTTCGGACACCATGCTCCACATGGTCTCGCGCAACAGCGAGGCGCACTTCATGGCGGCGAAGGCGCGGCGGAACGCATCGTCCGGCGCCGTCCCGCGATAGTCGGTCAGCAATGCCGTCTCCAAATCCGCCGGCAGCTCGTTGTTGGAGGCCAGGTTGGCCAGATCGAACAGCGGCGAGTTGAAGCCCGCGTAGTCCCAGTCGACCAGCCACAGGCGGTCGCCCGCGTCGATGAAGTTGGCGGCCAGCAAATCGTTGTGGCCGAAGACCACCTCGATGGGACCGATCGCCGCCTCCAGCTTGCCGGCGCGATCGAGCAGCTCCGGCAGCCGTGGCGTGTGGCTGCTCTTGCCGTCGCGCAGTGTGCCAGCGTAGCCACGCACCACGTGAAACACCCAGAACATCAGCACCGGGCCCCGGACATATTTCGGCAGGTCGAAATGGCAACGGCGGATCAGCATCACGGCGCGGCGCAGGTTTGCCGGTTTGGCCACGTCGGCGGGTGTCCAGGTGCGCCCGGCGACGAACGGCGTGACCATGACCCCAGGCTCGGCATAGAGCACGTCCGGCGACAGGCCGGCCGCGGCCGCGGCCCGCGCCGCCGCCAGTTCATTGAAGCGCATGACCCCATGGATCGGGATGTCATCGCCGATGCGCACGAAATAGCGCTGGCCTCCATGGTCGACGACGAAGTTGGTGTTGGTGATCCCGCCGGTCAGCGGCACCGGGTCCACCTTGCCGGTCCACAGGGGCAAGCGCGCCGCCCGCGCTGCCGGATCTAGCTTGTTCATCTGTGTCCCCATGCCGGCCTTCTCGCTCAATCCAGGCCAAGCTGTTGCTTGCGCCGGCGCGACCAGGCGGCAATCAGCCGGTCGGAAATGATGGCGATGAAGGCGACGCTGAGACCGGCGACGATGCCGCGCCCGGTATCCGCCTTGGTCAGCGCAATATAGACCTCCTGGCCCAGATCGCGGGTCCCCACCAGGGCGGTGATGACCAGCATGGACAAGGCGAACATGATGGTCTGGTTGATGCCTAGCATGATCTCCGGCAAGGCCAGGGGAAGCTGCACCTTCCACAGGATCTGCCGGCGGGTGCAGCCTGAGGTGCGCGCCGCCTCGATCAATGCCGGCGGCACCTTGCGGATGCCATGATCGGTATAGCGGATGGCAGGCGGCAGGGAATACATGATCACCGCGATCATGGCGGCAAAATCGCCGACCCGGAACAGCATCACCACCGGGATCAGATAGACGAAACTGGGCAAGGTTTGCAGGGTGTCGATGACCACCTGCACGGCCTGGTGGGCGCGTTCGTTGCGTGCCGCCCAAATGCCCACCGGGCAACCGATGAGGGTGGCGAACATCACCGACAGGCCGCACAGATAGACCGTGATCATGGCCTTTTCCCACTGGCCAGTGACGGCGATGAAACCGGCCAGGCCCGCGGTCAGCAGCGCCAGGCGATAGCCGCCGAGCTGCCAACCGGCCAGGGTCACCATGGCCACCACCGCGATCCACGGCAGATCCAGCAGGAAGCGCTTGAAGGGGATCAGCAGATTGAGCAACAGGAAGGTTTTCACCGCCTCGAACTGATCGAAGAAGTTGATGTTGATCCATTGCACCAGGTCGTCCCAAAAAGGACCCGTGGTGACTTGCGCCGCATCCGGATAGGTACGCAGGGCCGGCACCATGAACCCCAGCAAAGTGGTGCCGACCAAAAACACCAGGGCAACGATCAGCGCCGGGTGACGGCCGAGGAGTCCACGCGCCAACTTGGTTTGACGCCGCCCGCCGACGATGGCGGCGCGGGCGAAGGCCTGACTCAGGCGGTCCAGGGCGATGGCCAACAGCGTAATGGCGATACCCGCCTCCAGCCCCTCGCCGATGGCCAGGCGGCGCAGGGAGGTCAGCACGTCGTGACCCAAACCCCCGGCGCCGATCATGGAGGCGATGATGACCATGTTCAGGGACAGCATGATGACCTGGTTGACGCCGACCATCAGGGTCGGCCGCGCCGCCGGGATCAGCACCTTCCACGTCATCTGGTGGCGGCTGCATCCGGCCATGCGGCCGAACTCGACGACCTCGGCCGGCACCAGGCGCAGGGCCAGCATGGTCACGCGCACCATCGGCGGCATGGCGTAGATGATGGTCGCCGTCATGGCGGATACGGGGCCGAAGCCGAACAGAAACAGCACCGGCACCAGATAAGCGAACACCGGCACGGTCTGCATCAGATCGAGGATGGGGGTGATCGCCTGCTCGAAGCGGCGGCTGCGATACCCCTGGATACCCAGCGTCAGGCCGCCGGCCACGCCCAAGGGCACGGCGACGACGATGGACGACAGGGTGAGCATGGCGCTTTCCCATTGGCCGAACACCACCAGGTAGAGCAGGCAGGCGCCGGTCAGCAGCGCCAAGCTGCGGTCCTTCACCCAATAGGCGGCCAGGACCATCACCACCACCACGCCAAGCCACGACAGCGGCGGCGTGCGCAGCACCGTATCGCCGTCCATGGTGATCTTCAGCCCGTCGGACAGCAGCGACTTGGCCAGCCACAACGGCCACTCCAACACCCAGGCGATGGACCGGGTCAATTCCTTGAACGTGAACAGGCCCAGATCGAAGTCGTTGATCAGCCATTTCATGAAATCGCTGATCCAGAACTTGAGCGGCACTTCCCAGCCACGCGGATATTCCACCGCCCAGGGCAGGCGGTCGCGGACCAGCCAAAGCATCAGGGTCGCACCGAGCAGCAGGGCCCAAGCCAGCAGCCAGGGCGGCCGCCGGGTCTCCGCCGGGCTCAGGGCTGCGGTGGCGCCGGTCATTCCGGCCGCCCCGTGCCGACCAGCACCTCCAGAACCGCTTGCCGGGTCAACACTCCGATGGGCCGGCCATCGCCATCGGTCACGGCGAAGGGTTTGTCGGCGTTGATCACCTGCGCCGCCAATGCCTCGATGCGAGTTCCGGCCGCGACGCTGCCGGCCACCTCGCCGATGCCACCGGCCGGAGCCATCACGGAGCGCGCGGTCAGCACCTTCGCCCGGGGCACGTCGCGGGTGAACTCGGCCACGTACGCGGTCGCCGGGCGGATCACCAGCTCCTCGGGCGAGCCGGTCTGGATGATGGCGCCGTCCTTCATGATGGCGATGCGGTCGGCCAGTCGGATGGCCTCATCGAAGTCGTGGGTGATGAAGACGATGGTCTTGCGCAACACGCTTTGCAGACGCAGGAACTCGTCCTGCATTTCGCGGCGGATCAGGGGATCGAGGGCCGAGAACGGCTCGTCCAGAAACCAGATCTCCGGCTCCACCGCCAGCGAGCGGGCGATGCCCACGCGCTGCTGCTGACCGCCGGAGAGCTCGCGCGGATAGTACGCCTCGCGGCCGGACAAGCCGACCAGCTCGATCACCTCACGGGCGCGCTGTTCCCGCGCCGCGCGCCGCACCCCCTGTACTTCCAGGGGAAAGGCCACATTGCCGAGAACGGTCAAATGCGGGAGCAGGGCGAAGTGCTGAAACACCATGCCCATCTTGTGCCGGCGCAACTCGATCATCTCCCGCTCCGAGGCGGCGAGCAGATCCTGGCCCTCGAAGATGACCTTGCCCGCCGTCGGCTCGATCAGGCGCGACATGCAGCGCACCAGCGTCGACTTGCCGGAGCCGGACAGGCCCATGATGACGAAAATCTCGCCGCGTTGAATTTGCAGATCGGCCTGGCGCACGGCGCAGATCATGCCGCCGGCGGCCATGTCCTCGTAACTGGGGTTGCCGCCATGGCGGGCGAGAAAGCTTTCGGCGTCCGGACCAAAAACTTTCCAGACGCCCTCGCACGTCAGTTTTACGTCACGCCCGGCCCGCGCATGCTCCTCCGCGCCAGAGTCAGTCACCAGCGTCCCCCAGGGGGTGTCGTCGTCGTGTTGGATCATGGAGCACGGGCCGCCGCCTTGCCAAGCCTGGCGCGCGGCGGCCCGCTTCCGGTTAGGTTTCGTACAAGGCTACTGCGTCCACTTCGACCAGACCGCCTCGTTCTCCTTCATCCATCCGGCAACCACGTCCTCGAGCTTCTGGCCGTCCAAGTCGATCTTGGTGATCAGGGCGCCCATGGTGCTGTTGTCGATGTGGAAATTGCGGATGGCCTTGTAGGCTCCCGGCCACTTGGCCTCGCCGCCCTTCCAGCCGACCTTCTTGATCCAGCCGAACGGCTTGCCGCAGTCGTACGCCATATTTGGATTGATGCCCCAGGACGGATCGCCGTAGCACTCCGGGGTGTACTCGGGAAACTCGACCCATTCGCCCTCGAACTTGACGGTCGCCCAGTGCGGTGCATAGACCCAGGCGAGGATCGGTGCTTTGCGCTGATAGGCGGACTCGATCTCGGCGAACAGCGCCGCATCGGTGCCGGCGTGCACCACTTCGAAGTTCAGGCCCAAAGCCTCGGCACGCTCATCGTCGAAGCCGGCCCAGGTCACGGGGCCGCCCAGGTAGCGCCCCTTCGGGGCGGTTTCGGGGGTGGCGAAGGCTTCGGCACACTTGTTCAGCGCCTGCCAATCGGGCAAGCCCGGGCACCGCTCCTTCATATAGAGCGGATACCACCACTCCTCCTTGGCATCCATGCCGGTCTCGCCCAGATCCAGCGTTTTGCCGGTCGCTAGCGAGGCATCCATGGCCTCCTTGCCGGTGGTCTCCCACATCTCCATGGCCACGTGCAGGTCGCCGGACTCCAGCCCGGCGAACTGGGCGATGTAGTCGGCCTGGACGTATTCGATGTTGTAGCCCATGGACTTCAGCACCTCGCCCATGATGTGCGTGGTGACGTACTGGCCGGTCCAGTCATGGATGGTCAGCTTGATCGGATCCTTCGATTCCGGAGCCGCCGCGGCCGGTCCGGCCAGACCGGCGGTCATCGCCAATGCCCCGGCCAGGGCCCACGATGTGAGTCCGGTCTTGCCCAATAGTCCTAATGTCATGGTCATAGCCTCCCGTTTGTCAGTTCTTGAGCCCGGACGAGTGCCCACCGGGTATATTTGTATGCTTCTTCATGCGCCGGGCCGATCCGCCGCGGACGCTTTCGTCACCCTGCAAATCTGCGGTCGAACCGGTTGATCTGTCAAGTCAAACCCACATAACTTCACAAAAAACCACATTGTCGGGCTGCTCCGTCCTGGCATAGACTGAACGGCGTCTGAAAAAGGTATCGACGGCGCTCCCTGCCGGCGCCCTTCTGACGCGACGAGGACAGACGTTTGCATCGCTCCGCCCGGCAAGCTGCGATCATGAAGACCCTGGGGATGCATGGCTCGTGCACGGTCTCCGATCTATCCGGCGAGCTGGCGGTCTCGGACGAGACCATTCGCCGAGACATCAAGATCATGGCCAACAAGGGCCTGGTCGAGCGGGTGCATGGCGGTGCCATGCTGCCCGATTTGTTCCGCGAAGCCGATTTCCAGAAACGCCTGAACCACAACGCCGAGGCCAAGCGGGCCATCGCCCGCACCGTGGCGGCGCAGGTGCGCAACGGCGAATCGCTCATGCTGGATACCGGTAGCACCACCGCCTATGTGGCCCGCGCGTTGACCGAGCACACGGATCTGCTGGTGGTGACCAACTGCACCGACATCGCTCGCACCCTGGCAAGCCGCAACCGCAACCAGGTCTACATGGCGGGCGGTCAGTTCCGCGCCGACGACGGGGCTATTCTTGGCGCCTCGGCCATACGCTTCATCAACCAATTCCGGGTCCGTACCGCCATCCTGTCCATGGCGGCGATCCATCCGGAATTCGGTTTCATGGACTTCCACTTGCGCGAGGCCGAATTCTCTCAGGCGGTCATGGGCCAGGCGCAACGGGTGATCGTCGCCGCCGATACCACCAAGTTCACCGTCCAGGCGCCGGTAAAGGTCTGCGGCTTCGCCGCCATCGACACCTTGGTCACCGACCGGCCGCCGCCGCCGCCGGCGGCGCGGCACTTGGCCGAGAGCAATGTCGCGGTGCTGTTGGCCGAATAGGTCCGATTGCGGACTAGCCGCTGGCTTTCGAGAGCTCGGCCGGCGCCTTGAAGGCGGCTAGGCCGTTCGGCACGTAAGAATCGCCATCCCGTTTGCGCTTGATCGGATCGTTGAGGCCATGTTCCCGGCCGCCGGTGAAATTCCTGTCCTTCGACAGTTCGGTGAACGCTGCCACCATCTCCACCACTTCGGTGTCTGTCAGAATGCCGGTCTCGCGCAGTACACCGCGCAGGTAATCGTTGAAATTCTTATTCAAGGTGCCTTTGGTTTCGGCCCAATGCTCTGTCACGCCAGTGACATAGCCGATCAGGTGCAGCTTCTCCGGCACGGTCAGGCCGAACTTCTCGCCGGCTTGCATGCGGGCTTCATCCACGAATGAGGAAATGGCGGCCACATCCTCATTATTGTCGCTGGTGAGCTTTTCCTCGGGCGCTTCGCTCTTGTCGCCGCCGTCCATCTCGGTCGCGACATGGGTGAGCATCTGCTTACGCCGGCCGGCAAGCTGACCCTTGCCGCCTTTTCGCGTCCATTGCTTGATCCGTTCGATCAGGTCCTTCAGGGCATCGGACTTGATCATGTAGTCGTCACCGCCCGCGGCGACGCAATCGCGCAGGATATCGATGCGGTCGAGCGTGCTGAGGAAGATGATCGGCACATCGTCACCGACGATGCCACGGGCGCGCTTGCAGGTATCGATCCCATTCATTTTCGGCATCATGATGTCGAGCAGCACGAGCCTGGGCGTGACCTTGCTCAGCAACTCCAGCGCTCCGGTGCCATCGGCGGCGGCGAAGACATGGAATCCCGATGCGGTGAGGGTATCCGAGTAAAGCTTCCGCAGCCTGGGGTCGTCCTCGGCCAAGACAATAATACCGGCTGACGCCACGCGAACCTCCCCTGTGGGCTGCACTCAGTTGCGAAACTATTGAATACCAAACACTCCCTTAATGATCCCTTAACTATCGGCAACAATCTTTGGTTGCATGGCCAGTATTTTTTCGACCGGACGCGCTATTTGCCCGGCAAGCAACACGGAACGCCCCTTGGCGGATGCCAATGAAGCGGCCAGGCGGCGAGGCATACAGCCTAAGGCTTGGTGGGGCCCGATTGCCAAAAAAAAATAACTCGGCTAAGGTGTGCCGGCCGGGGTAGCGCGATCTCCCGGCTTTCCCAAGGCGCAGAACGCCCAAGCATCGCTCTACGCTCCAACTTCGGAGGGTCGAGTATATGGGCGTTTCAATGATCGCTATTTCCCCAAAAAATCTAATCGAATCAGTCGGTACGGCGTCTTTTCCGATCGTTATCGACGTTCGTCGGGCTGAAGTTTTTGAAAAAGCCCAGGATATCATTCCAACCGCCCAATGGCGTGACCACCGCCAGGCGGTGGACTGGGGCGCCGAGCTTGCTGGTTGTCCGGGTCCTGTCATCGTCTATTGCGTGCATGGCCACCAGGTCAGCCTGAGCGCCGTCACACTGCTGCGCGCCGCCGGTATTGATGCGCGCATTCTCGACGGCGGGATTGAGACTTACCGGGCGGCCGGTGGGCCGCTGATCCACAAATCCGCCCTGGTCAAGAAGACGAGCGAAGGCCCCAGCCGTTGGATAACCCGGGAACGGCCGAAGATCGACCGGATCGCCTGCCCGTGGTTGATCCGGCGTTTCATTGATCGGCAGGCGACGTTCCATTTCGTCGCCAGCGATTGGGTCCGCCAGGCCGGCGAGGAAATCGGCGCCATCCCCTTCGACATACCCGAGACGCAGTTC
>DASWJP010000128.1:0-1700 GCA_036397065.1 Kiloniellales bacterium
GACTCGGACCCGGAACCCGGCCCCGGCCCCGCGCCGGCGGCTTGGCGCCAGTCCTCGCCCTGGGTGCGGTCCAGATAGGCTTCGAGGACGGCGGCGGATTGCGCATCCTCCGCCCGGCATTCCCGCCACAACTCCAGCATCTCGTCCTGGCCGAGCTCGTCCAGGCGCCGGCCGCGCAGGCTGCCCTCGCGCACGACGCCGGTCATCACGCCGCTGTCGTGATCCAGGGTCATGCGCAGGAACCGGGTTTCGACCTGCGAGGTTTGCCCCGGCGATGGGCCGGCGGCCGCCTTGGCCCGGTTCCACAGAACGCGGGAGCGCAGCAGGATCGGCAGCAGCAGGGGCAGGAGGAACACGGCCAAGGCTTGCCGCCCGGCCCAGATCAGGTACGCGCCGACGACGACCGCGACGACAAGGCCCACCCAGCGGGCGGCCACCGCCACCCGGCGCGGCTCGGTGGCGACGAACCAGCGCGAGAGAAATATGAGCCCAATGAGCAGCGATACGCCGAGAATGAAATAGGCGATCACGGCATGGCTCCTTTGCCCGCCAACCTACTTGACCTGGTGGGTCAGCTGATGGACGACGCCGCCCTTGCGTTGGCCATAGTCGGCCAAGGCCTTGCGCCCACCGGCGGCATACACCGCCACGGCGGCCAGCAGATCGCGCAATTGCTGGGCGCTGTTCGCATCGAACCGGCAGAAGGCGCCGCCGCTCAGGTGGGCGATCTGCCGAAAGACCCCTTGCGCCACCGGGTCGCCGCCCTCGTGAAACATGAAGCAGGGCAGGCCGAGCAGGCCGAGTTGTCCGGCCAGATGGCCCAGGCTGTCCACGTCCTCCTCGACCGCGTCGCCGACGAACACCAGAGCGGATACCTTTTGCTTTTTTCCCTCCTTGGCCGCGTGTTTCAGGACTTTGCCGATCTGGGTATGGCCGGCCAGGCAGGTGACTGCCGTCATGCGGCGCAACAGATCGCCGGTGTTGCTGACCCACGGACTGGCCCGGCATTCGCCGAATCCGCGGTAATAGACCAACTGGATTTCGAGCCCGCCCAGGGCCGCGGTTTCCGAGAACATCTCCGCCTGAATGTGGCTGGCCCGGTCCCAGGTGGGTCCGCGGCTGGCGGTGGCGTCCATGGCAAAGATCAACCGGCCGGATTGGCCGGGCGCACGCACACTGGGCGTGTGCGCGATCTTTTCCAGAAAATCGGCCACCTCGGCGCTGGAGGTGGTGCTGGGAACTTTCTTTTCGCCGTTCACCGCGTACGGACCCCTTCGCCTGTCATGTGGGGATGAGGACTAGGCCGTTCCACCCGCTGCGCGCTGCGGCTGACGCCGCTCGCCCTCCCCGGCCGTGATGGCGTCCAGCAGCGCACCCACCTCTTCCTGGGCCGCCAGGTGGCTCACCGCCATGCCACCCGCGTCCGGCCCGGATGGCAGATCGAGCAAGGTGAGCCCCTTGGGGAACAACTCGCGGAAGATCACCCGCTCGCCGAAGCCCGGCGCCAGGCGGAAGCCGATGCGCGCGCCGAGCAATTCCAGCAGGCGGCCGATATCCCGCTTGTTGCGGGCATCGATGTGGCTCAGCCGGTTGCGCATGACGATCCAGTCCATGGGCGCCCGGCCGGCCAGGGCCCGCTGCTGACGCTGTTCCCAGACCATCTGGCTGTACAGGCTGGGGCCGAGCACCTGGCGCCCCTG
>DASWJP010000129.1:0-12598 GCA_036397065.1 Kiloniellales bacterium
CGGATGCTGGAGTCGCAGAGTCTCGCCGCGTACTTCGGGGCCGACTATCTCCGCACGTACGCCGCCTGTAAATTCGCCGAATACGACAAGTTCGAACGGCATATCGGCGCCCGCGAGTTCGCCTGGTATCTTCAGCCCGAATAAGGATTTTATAGGTTATTATTCCTAATTCTTAATGTGAATGGCAAGTTTTGGCCGTTTTTCCCCAGATTTTTTCTTGTGCAGCGCAACAAATTTGTCGCAATTGCCGTGCAACGTTGCTAGACTGCGGTTTATGAGCAGCGTTGATAAAAATTCCAAACCCGAGCCCGACCGCACGTACGACGCCAAGACCCGTGCCTGCCTGAAGTGCCGTGAGACATTCACGAGCAGCTGGCCAGGCGAACGCATCTGCCGTTCGTGCAAGAGTTCCAGTGCTTGGCGGGAAGGCGTCGCGGCCTAATCTGACCGCCTGGTGATACGCCTCGCAATGCCCGGGTGTGCCACTCGCATGTGGTGGCACTGGGTGCGTGCGCTTTTGCCACTCGTGCGATCCGTGCCGATCCAGCCTTTCCTGCCCACCGCCGCCTAGATCGGCCGTGGCCTAGGGTCTATTCTACGGCAGCCGCGACTTGGTGGCTGCTGAGGGTGGAGTCATGCCATGCCGGATGGGGGCGAATCGGTCACGCTACGCGCCCATTCCGAAATCGCCGACATTCCGGCGGCGGTGTGGGATGCGTGCGCCGGGTCCGGCAGGCCATTCCTGTCGCACGCCTTTCTCAGCGCCCTGGAAGACAGCGGTTCTGCCACGCCGAAAACCGGCTGGCAACCGCAACACCTGTCGGTCACCGATGGCACCGGGGCCGTCCTGGGGGTCGCGCCGCTCTATCTGAAAAGTCATTCGCACGGCGAGTACGTCTTCGATTGGGGCTGGGCGGATGCCTATGAGCGCGCCGGCGGCCGCTATTACCCGAAATTGCAGGTCAGCGTGCCGTTCACACCGGTCGCCGGACCACGATTCCTGATTCGCCCCGATGCCAACTACGATGCCGTGTTCACGGCGCTGCTCTCGGGCATGCTGACGTTGGCCAAGCGCAGCGGTGTTTCCTCCCTGCACATCACCTTTCCCACCGGCGACGAATGGCGGCGCTTGGGCGATGCCGGATTCCTGCAGCGGATCGGCCATCAGTACATCTGGGAAAACCGGGGCTACCAGACCTTCGACGATTTTCTCGCCACCCTGACGGCGCGCAAACGCAAGGCCATCCGCAAGGAGCGCCGCACGGTGGCCGACAGCGGCCTGATGCTGCGCGCCTTGCAGGGCGGCGACATTCAGACCCGGCATTGGGATGCCTTCGACATGTGCTACCGGGCGACCGCCGATACCAAGTGGGGACACCCCTACCTGACCCGCGACTTCTTCCATCGCATCGGCGCCTGCATGGCCGAGCGGATCGTTCTGGTGATCGCCGAAGATGGCGGCACACCCGTGGCCGGGGCGCTCAATTTCCTCGGCGACGACGCCATCTATGGGCGCAATTGGGGCTGCATCGGCGACACGCCGTTCCTGCACTTCGAGGCCTGCTACTATCAAGCCATCGACTTCGCCATCGCCCACGGCCTGGCCCGAGTCGAAGCCGGCGCCCAGGGCGAACACAAGATCCAGCGCGGCTACCTGCCCAAGGAAACCTACAGCGCCCATTGGATCGCCGATCCCGGGTTCGAGGACGCGGTGCGAAATTTCCTGGTTCGCGAATCCGCAGCGATGCGCCACGAGATCGCGGCCCTGGCGGGCCTGGGCCCCTACCGGCATTCCGGCGCGGACAACAGGTAACGATCTAGCGTTTTGTCCAGGCGCGCACGGCGGCGGCCGCGTCGATCTCCGCCACGGGCCGGCGGGCCGACGGCCGCGCGCCGTCGAAGCGGGCGGGATTCATCGCCTGGATCAAGGGATCGGCCCCCGGCGTCTCGGCGATCATGCCGCGGGCGATGACCTGCGGGTCGGCGGCGACTTCCGCGGGGTCGAGGACCGGTTGGAAACAGCAATCCACGGTGGCCAGGTGAGCGGTCCATTGATCGCGCGTTCGTGTGCGCATCAGCGCCGCCACCTCGTCGATCAAGGCCGTTTGCGGTAACGGTTCCCACTGCCGCGCGGTCCAATCGTCGCGGCCGAGGGCGGCGCAGAAGGCCGCCCAGAACTTTTCTTCCAGCGCGCCGAGGGCGATGAAGCGGCCATCGGCGGTTTCATAAATTTGGTAGCACGCGGCACCGCCGTTGAGCAGGCCGGCGTCGCGCCCCTGGCTGTCCGCAGCGCGGTGATCGCCGGTCAGCACCAGGCCCTGCCACGCCAGCACGCTGTCGGCGATAGCGATGTCGATGGACGCGCCGGTGCCGGTGGTCGCATGGCGCAACAATGCGGCGACGATGGCCAGGGCCGCCTGCAGGCCGCTGGCGAAATCGGCGGTGGGCGGGTGCGCCACCACGGGCCGCGCCGCGGTGCCCGAGGTGGCCAGTCCGCCGGCCAGCGCCATGTAAGTGATGTCGTGACCGGCCCGTTGGGCGGCGGGTCCGTCCTGACCGAACCCGGACAATGCGCAGTGCACCAGACGCGGATTCAAGCGGTGCAGAAACTCGGCATCAAATCCCAGCCGGGCGAGAACACCGGGGCGAAACGATTCGAGCAGCACATCGGCGCCACCGACTAGTTCGCGCAACCGCGCCGAACCGTCGGTGGACTTGAGGTCCAGCCGCAGCACGGTCTTGCCCGCATTGATCAGCTTGTAGAAGGCGGAGATGCCATCCGAATCCAGCGGGCCGATGGCGCGCATGGGATCGCCAGACGGCGGCTCGATCTTGAGCACGTCGGCCCCCAGATCGGCCAGGATCTGAGCGCCATATGGGCCTGGCAGATATTGCGAGAGATCGAGGACCCGCGTCCCCGCCAGACAGCCCAGCGGCACCGTATCCGCCATGGACGGCCACTCGATCGGCGGCGCCTATTCGACCAGCGCTGGCGCCCCCTTCTTCGACGTGTCGCCTTTGCGCGGGCCACCCTTGCGCGGACCGCCCTTGCGCGGCTTCACCGGCTTGTCGGTAGCGGCATATTCGAACACGGGTTCGCCGTCGGCCACATCCACCCGCACCACGCCGCCTTTCGCCAGGCGGCCGAAGAGCAGCTCGTCGGCCAGGGCCTTTTTCAGCCTATCCTGAATCACCCGGGCCAGCGGCCGGGCGCCGAACATCGGGTCGTACCCCTTCTCCGCCAGCCACTGCCGGGCGCCATCGGTCAACTCGATCACCACGTCCCGATCGGCCAACTGGGTTTCCAGTTGCATGACGAACTTGTCGACGATGCGAATCATGACCTCGGGCGACAGGTTGCGGAAACCGATGATGGCATCCAGCCGATTGCGGAACTCGGGCGTGAACATGCGGGTGACGGCTTCATCGTCTTCGCCGATACGGACGGTGCGCTCGAATCCCATGGCCGGCTTGGCCATGTCGGCGGCGCCGGCATTGGTGGTCATGATCAGGATGACATTGCGGAAATCGACGGACTTGCCGTTGTGATCGGTCAGCTTGCCGTAGTCCATGACCTGCAACAGGATGTTGAACAGGTCCGGATGCGCCTTCTCGATCTCGTCGAGCAGCAGAACGTTATGCGGATGCTGGTCGATGGCATCGGTCAGCAGACCGCCCTGATCGAATCCCACATAGCCGGGGGGCGCGCCGATCAGACGCGAAATCGAGTGCCGCTCCATGTACTCCGACATGTCGAAGCGGGTCAGCTCGATGCCCAGCGAACGGGCAAGCTGGCGGGCCACCTCGGTCTTGCCGACGCCGGTCGGGCCGGAAAACAGATAACTACCAATGGGCTTTTCCGGATCACGCAAGCCGGCTCGTCCCAACTTGATGGAGGCAGACAGGGCGGCCACCGCGTCGTCCTGGCCGAAGACCATGGTCTTGAGGTCCCGATCCAGATTCTTGAGAACTTCCTTATCGTCCTTGGACACCGACTTCGGCGGGATGCGGGCGATCTTGGAGATGACCATCTCCACGTCCTTCACGCCGATCGTCTTGCGCCGCTTGGATTCCGGCAACAGCATTTGCGAGGCGCCCACTTCATCGATCACGTCGATGGCCTTGTCCGGCAGCTTGCGGTCGCCGATGTAACGGGCCGACAGCTCGACCGCCGTGCGGATCGCCTCGTTGGTGTAGCGGACGTTGTGGTGTTTCTCGTAGTAGGGCTTCAGGCCGCGCAGGATCTTGACCGTATCCTCGATCGACGGCTCGTTGACGTCGATCTTCTGGAAGCGCCGGACCAGGGCCCGATCCTTCTCGAAATAGCTGCGGTATTCCTTGTAGGTGGTCGAGCCGATGCACCGCAGCTCGCCGCTTTGCAACGCCGGCTTCAGCAGGTTCGAAGCGTCCATGGCGCCGCCGGAGGTGGCCCCGGCGCCGATGACCGTGTGAATCTCGTCGATGAACAGGATGGCCCCTTCGAGGGCTTCCAGTTCGGAGACCACGGCCTTCAGCCGCTCCTCGAAATCGCCGCGATAACGGGTACCCGCCAGCAGCGATCCCATGTCGAGGCCGAAGATGGTGGCGTTCCGCAGCACCTCGGGAACTTCCTTGCGCACGATGCGCCGGGCCAGCCCCTCGGCAATGGCCGTCTTGCCGACGCCGGCATCGCCCACGTAGAGCGGATTGTTCTTGGTGCGCCGGCACAACACCTGAATGGTGCGCTCGATCTCGGCGGTGCGGCCGATCAGCGGGTCGATCCGCCCATCGCGCGCCTTCTTGTTGAGATCGACGCAATAGGCATCCAGCGCCTCGCGGCCACGGCGCACGACCTTTTCCGGCGCGGCATCCCCGTCGGCCCCGTGTACGGTGCGTGCTTCTTCCTGGCCCATCACCTTGGCGATGCCATGGCTGATGTAGTTCAGGGCATCCAGCCGGCTCATCTCCTGTTCTTGCAGGAAATAGACGGCATGGCTCTCCCGCTCCGAGAACATGGCGACCAGCACGTTGGCGCCGGTCACCTCCTCCCGGCCGGAGGATTGCACATGAATCGCCGCCCGCTGCAAAACCCGCTGGAAGCCGGCAGTCGGCTTGGCATCGCCGATCTGCGCCGTGATCAGGTTGGACAGCTCGTTGTCCACATAGTCCTGGATGTCGCTGCGCAGGCGGTCGATATCCACGCCGCAGGCCCGCAACACCGCAATCGCATCCGGGTCTTCGCTCAGCGAGAACAGAAGATGCTCCAGCGTCGCGTACTCGTGCCGTCGATCGTTGGCGCAGGCCAAGGCCCGGCGGAGGGTTTTTTCTAGATTGGCCGAGAGCATCGTTCGGCTATTCCTTCTCTAGAGTGCATTGCAATGGATGCTGATGCTTACGCGCGTAGTCAATGACCGCAGAGACTTTCGATTCGGCGACTTCATACGTGAACACACCGCAGATACCCACGCCCCGCTGGTGCACATGTAGCATGATGCGTGTGGCGTCGCTTCTATTCTTACCGAAGAATTTTTCCAGAACATGAACGACGAACTCCATAGGAGTATAGTCGTCGTTTAACATCAAGACTTTGTATAACGAAGGCGTCTTCGGCTTCGTCCGGGTCTTGATGACCACATCGGTCGAGGTCGGGGTCTTGCCGGTCCGGCTGGCGTGACTCATCGTTTACGGGCAACCGCCTGTCTGAAAGTTGAACATAGCCGCTATGATATCGGGTCTGCGGCCCGCGGTAAAAGCCCCCGCGCGCAGAAAATCGGCCCGTCGGGACATGCCGGGCCGAGGGCATGGGCGGAATCCCGCCACCGGCCCAAGGCATGGCCGAGGCGGGGAACGGGGTCGACTGGACGTGGCGCCGCCGCCGAATTGCCGGCGGCGCGGCAGCCGTTTACAGACCGAAGGGGCGTAACGCCGTTCGGGTGTTGGCGTCGAAGCGGCTGCGCAGCGGCTCCATCGCCTGGCTGGCGACGTTCATTGTCATGGCGCCGATCTTGGCGGTTTCTTTCGCCATGCCCTCGAAACGTTCCCGGGCAAAGCTGGTCTGCAGGTCGACGAGCTCGTGCGGGGTCTTTGCCGTCATCAGGCTCTTGGTGGCGGCCATATTCGCGTCGATGTTCGCCTGGGCCAGAGTCATCACCTGATTACCAAGCGTTTCCAAACCCTTAGAAACGATGGTCCCGCACGTCACACAGGCCGCCAGGTTGTCCTGGCCAGCGGCCATCAAGGCTTCGAAGTCGCTGCCGGCAACCGCCGCCGCCTTGGCTTTCGGCGCGGCGGGAATCTTGCGGACGGGTGCTTTGACGGGAGTCGCTTTGACGGGAGTCGCTTTGACGGGGGTGGTTTTGATGGGGGCCGCTTTGACGGGAGTCGCCGCAGGCGATGCCATCTCGATCAAGGGTGCGGCAACGGGCGCCTGTGCCTTGACTGTCTTGGGCGCCGAACCGGCGCTTGCTGATTGTTTCTGAGCCATGATGTTCAACTCCTCTAACTGCTTCCCAACCGAATTGTCAGTGACCGCCGATAACCCGGCCGCATAAATTGCTGCAATGCAGCATTTGTCAAAGATAGGCATCGTCGCGGTCAGGTCAAGCGATTTTGTGCGCCGCACAATCATTGCAGGGGGTCTGCGCCGGACGAAACACACGGACACCGCGGCCAGGCCCGGAACGAATCAGGCAACCGGTTGAAAATTCACGGCTAAAGCGCTGGTCCTTTCAAAACGCCCCACCCTTCAAAATGCGGGCCCCGTGACCAGGCCATTGTCGCCGACCTGAAGCAGGAAGCGGACGGTGGGATCCCCACCGCGAGTCCTGGTCCGCCCGGCCTCGAGCGGCACCACCTGCCGCGGCGGATTCAAGGCCAGGCCGGTTTGGTCATGTCCCAACAGGACCGCCGGGAAGCGCAGCCGGTCGAAGCGATCGCTCGGGTACAGCCAGGCATTGAAATGGAACTGCCCGTCGTGGCATGTGGCCGAGGTCCAGTAGAACTGCTCCGAGGCCATGCGCAAGCCGGCCGATTCGCTGGAGAAGGCACCGCTGTCGGCCAAGGCCGTCCGCAGAGCCGTCATGGCATCGGCGGTCAACCGGGTGCGCGATTCGGTCCACCTGGCAACGGCCTGCGGATCGTTGAAGGAGAACCGGTTGAGATCCAAGCCGCTGCCGCGCATCACCCGGGCGGTCAAATGCCCGCCCCCGGCCCCATCGCCGACACTCTCGTAGCTGCGCACCTGATCCAGGTAACTGCCGTTGTAGATCAATCGATAGGCATCCTGCCCGCCCGGGGCACAGGCGGCGCGAATATCGTCGCCGGCCACGTAGCTGAACCAGGTGAACTTCAGAGTGACCGGCTGGTCGATCTGGCCGCGATAGGCACAGCCGGCCAGGAGAGCCACACCCACCGCCAAAAGGCCCGCCAGAACCGGCCGCGGGCGCCATAGGGCGGCAAATGGGCGATTTCCGTGAGTGCCACTCATTTTACGTCCCTCCTCTCTCTGGCGAGGGATTTTCCGGCCTGTCCGTTACCTTAGCCTGACCGGACGGCAACCCCTAGCAACAGTTAACCAATTTGAAATGGGCCTACCATTATGCTGGACACGTGCCGCACGAGTTTTTAGAATCTCTCGTGATTCATAGGCTTAAAATCGGAAAGCTGGGGGTCCCTTGCACGTACGCCGATTCCCGAACATTGGCAGGTTGAGCCGTCTATTTCCAGGCGTCTCTGCGTGGCTGATCACTGGGCGTCTGCCCGTGGTCGCCCTGATCCTGGCGTGTGCGATTGCCGTTTTGGCGGCGGGCGCGCCGGCGCAAGCCCGCTATGCCTCGATTGTTATCGATTTCGAATCCGGCCAGGTCTTGCACGAGACCAATGCGGATACGCGGAATTATCCCGCCTCCCTGACCAAGATGATGACCCTTTACATGACGTTCGAAGCCTTGGAGACGGGAGCTCTCAAGCTCGACCAGATGCTTGACGTTTCGGCGCGAGCCGCCGGCATGCCTTCGTCCAAGCTGGGCCTGCGGAAAGGCGAAAAGATCTCGGTCAAGGACGTCATTCTGGCGATGGTCACCAAATCGGCCAACGATGCCGCGGTGGTGATGGCCGAGGCTCTCGAAGAGAAGGAATACAAATTCGCCCGGCGGATGACCACCAAGGCGCGCGAACTGGGCATGTCGAAAACCACGTTCCGCAATGCCTCGGGCCTGCCCAACCGCGGCCAGGTCAGCACCGCCCGCGACATGGCCACATTGGCGCGGGCGCTGATCAAGGATTATCCGGGCTATTACGAGCTGTTCTCGATCCCGAAGTTCACCTATCGCGGCCAGACGCACAGCAATCACAACCGCCTGCTGCGCAACTACCAGGGCACGGACGGAATCAAGACCGGTTACATCCGCGCCTCCGGCTTCAATTTGGTCGCCTCCGCCGTGCGCAATGGCCGGCGCGTCGTCGCCGTGGTCTTTGGCGGCAAGACCCCACGCTCGCGCGATCAGCATATCGCCAAGCTGATGGATACCGCCTTTTCCGACCTGACGACCATCGCGATCGCCAAGAGCCCGCCCATGCCGATGCCCAAGCCCGCACAGGCGGTTGCCTCCGTTGCCATGGCCACGGAGGACGCCGTTTCTGCGGCCGTCGTACCGGAACCGATGGAGACCGCGGCGGCAGCGATCGAGGCAACCGAGCCGGTGATGGTTGGCGAAGGCGATATCGCCGAAACCGATGCCATCGATGCGGTCATGACGTCGCTGGTCTGGGGCGTGCAGGTGGGTGCGTTCTACCAGCACGACTCGGCCGTGCGCGCGGCCCTGATCGCGGCGGACCGGGCGCCGCAGCAGCTCGGTGACGCGCGGGTTCTGGTTACGGACATCAAGGGCCAAAAGCGCCGCATCTACCGGGCCCGCCTGATCGGGCTCAGCGAAACCGGCGCCCGCGATGCCTGCAACAGCCTGAAGGCCGCCAAGATCGACTGTCTGGTGGTTCAGGTCGACGAGACCACGGCATTTCAGAGCACGCGCAAGCGCGTCGCCACCAACTAGCACGCCGCGGCTGGTCGGTACGACAAGCTGCGTTGGCCGCCGATCCCCGGAAATTCTGAGTTCGGGTAATTCTGAGTTAGGGCGCGAGCGCCGAGAGGGCGCCGAAGCGCGGCCGGAAGATGGCATTGTGCGTCACCCGGCGCGGCGGCACGACGGCGGTGTTGAGCAGCGGATCAAAGTCGTAGAAAATTTCCGCCACGATCAGGCCTTGTCCGGCGTCGACGCTAAAGCCGGCCGGCAAAACGGCATTGCCGCCCTGCACGCCGAAGGCGCTGACCGCAGAGGCCGTACCGGCGCCGAAGCGCTGCCAATCCACCACCACGGGCGAGGCCACATCGGCCTTGCTGATCGAGGAGACGATCACCCGGCCGCTGGAGCCCAGCGGGAACGGGGTGATGATGTGCTGGACCGATAGAAAGAGCTGATCAAGCTGCGTCTGCGACATGGTCGGGTACTGCGCCACCAGATCCGCCATGCTGGTGGCGGCGCGGCTGAGTTTCTGTTGCAGCATCGCGAAGCGGACCACATCGACACCCGCGAGCAAAACAAACACCAGGATCGGGATGATCATCGCGAATTCGACCATCACCCCGCCCCGGCGATCGTCGATCAGCCCGCGGCGCAGCCATTTGAGAAACGAGCGCACCATCTTGGTATCCATCTTCCTTTGCTCAGGGGCCAGGGAACGGCGGCGGAGGCGCATTCCACGGCTCATTGCGCACGGCAACGCTGGCCTGCAGCGCAATCTGGTCGCCGTTGGGCAGGATCTTCGGCAGCAATGGCGTCAACAGAGTCCAATTGTATGTGACTTTGTACAATATGATCGAACTGGAGCCACCGATGCCCGGCGACCCCTGGTCTTCATCCCAGACGCCGTTGCCGTTGGTATCTACCCACGGCTCGCCGGCGGTGTATGACCCATTACCGTCTACGTCGGTGTAATCCTCCGGCTGCCCGATGGCGCCAAAGCTGTCGTATTCCAGGGTCGTGATCTGCGCCTGGTCCATGTCGATCAGGCCCAGGGTCGCATCGGCGATCTTTTGCAGGATGGCTTCCTCGCGCGTGCTTCCGACCGGCTGAAAACCGGTTCTGCCGAGCCGTGAGCCATCGCGCAGGCCGCCTTCCATGAGCGCGCTGACGAACATCACCAGCATCAGATCGATGATGCCGGTCAGGGTCAGCATCAGCGCCGGGGCGATGAGGGCAAACTCCAACGCCGAGACACCTTTGCGGCACCGGAGAAAGCGACGCAGCAGAGCAAGACCAACCACTTGATCCTCCGACGCAGTTCTGCCCAGATAAAAATTCGGCCGTGATATTGTGAGTTGAAATTATTAACAGATCGTTAATGCCAAAATAATTAACAATACATTTTAGACATACTTATCAAATTCCGATCATCATATCACACGCTCTACATTGATATCGATGTGTTTATTTCACATATAATATAATTACCAAGAAATATTATGAAATTATATCATATTGAATCATTCTTCTTCCAATTGTTAACGAAACATTAATCGTCTTTGAAGTAAAACATGGACCAGGTGCGAAAACCCGTTCAGTCTGCAAGAGGTGTTGACGTGATGGCCGCTCTCGCTTCCCGGTTACGCCAGTCATGGCAGCGTTTTGCCAAGGACGAGCGTGGTGCCGTGGCCATTTTCCTGGCCTCAGGCATTATCGTGCTTGTCGGTGTGGTCGGCCTTGGCGTCGACACCATCCGCGGCTATCTGGTTCAATCGCGATTGTCCGCGGCGCTGGATTCCGCCGGCCTGGCCGGCGGTCGGGTGATGTTCTCGCCCACCCGCGACGCCGACATTCAGATGTTCTTCGCCGCCAACTTTCCGCCGGGATACATGGGCGCGACCGTGACCGGTCCGACCATCAGCACGGATCCCAGCAATTCGGTTCTGACGCTGTCGGCCAGCGCTACGGTCGGCACCAGTTTCATGCGTGTGCTCGGCTTCGATACCTTGACCGTCGCCTCCACCTCGCAGATCACGCGGCAGACGAATATCCTCGAGGTCATGCTGGCCATCGATATATCCGGGTCGATGAACAGCAGCGTTTCCGGCGGCAGCAGCCGCATTGCCGCCGCCCGCTTGGCGGCGAAATCCCTGACCAGCATTCTCTTCAACGCGGCAACCACGCCGGGCAGCCTGCAGATCGGCTTGGTGCCGTGGAACGGCAAGGTCAACGTCACCAACAACGGCGTGGCCTTTGACGCGGGCGCCACGCCGCCGCCTCTTGCCGTGACACCCTATACCAACCCGCTGACGGGTCTCGTGCGGTCCGAGGTTTATTTTGCCAACAACTCGCCGGTGCCGCTCTTGGACCCGCCGCCGCCCAATTGGCGCGGCTGCGTCTTTCAGCGGCACATCAACGATGGCAACAACACCAACGATGCGGACCTGTTGATCGGCTCGGTGTCGGTCGGCGGCAAGGATTGGCCCGCTTGGGAGCCGGTGACAACCAACGACCCCGATGCCGGCGAGCCGCAATCACCGGGCACGTGCGATCTGGCGGTCGATGGCAACGAATGCACGCCCTGCGCGACGCAAGGCATCACCGATCTGACCACCGTTCAAGCCACCATCGACGGGGCGATCGATCAATTGACCGGCCTGCCCAGCAATGCCTATACCAACGCCGTAGGAGGGTTGACCTGGGCCTGGCAGGTTCTCATGCCGACGCCGCCGTTCACCAACGGGTTCACGGTCCTGCCGCCGAACACGACGCGCAAGCGGGCGATCATCCTGCTGACCGACGGCGAGCAGACTGGCCGCTCCGGCGACGGGTATAAGACCGTTTTTGGCTCCGGCAACAACGCCCAGGGCAACGGGACCAGCGATTTCAAAATGAATCATCGGCTGAAACTGATATCGACGACGATCAAGGCGGAGGGGATACTGATCTATACCGTTCAGTTCGCGAATACCAGCGGCCCCTTGGCCGATCTATTGAAGTCGGTGTCCACCGGCCCGAACTCGCCGTTCTACAACACCGCGCAAAGCCAGCAGGCATTGGACGACGTCTTCAGGACGATCGCCAACGATCTCGCCGAACTCCGCGTGACCATGTAGTCCAACCTCGCCCGCGAATAACGGCCCCGGCAGCAAGTGCCGGGGCCGTTTTGTTTGATAGGCCGTGTTTTCTCCATCGTCATCCCGGACGGTAGGCGAGCCCGAAAATCGCAGATTTTCGGGTTGCGAGCCTTGCGATCCGGGATCCATTTCTCCGCCACCTCGCTGCCGGACCATGGATCCCGGATCACTGACTTTCCTCTCCAAATCATAGATTTGGAGGAAAGTCGCGTCCGGGATGACGCCTTGATGAGCACACAACCTAGAACTCGGGTGCCTTCAGGCCGCTGGCCGCCAATTGCGCGGTCAGGGCCGCGGCCAGACGGGTCAGGCCGGCCTGGTCGCCGGACTCGCAGCGGGCCACCAGCACATCCTGGGTATTCGAGGCGCGCAGCAGCCACCAGCCGTCCGCCGTGCGCACGCGCACGCCGTCGATCTCGGTCATATCCGCGCCTTCCGCGGCCAGGCGCGCCCGCACCTCGC
>DASWJP010000130.1:0-20562 GCA_036397065.1 Kiloniellales bacterium
TCATCCGCATGAATCGGGATGGCACGGGGCGCGAAGTCGTGGCCACCGGGGTCCGGAATTCAAGCGGTCTTGCCTTCAATCCCAAGGACGGCATCCTCTGGTTCACCGACAATCAGGTGGACGGCATGGGGGACGAGATCCCGCCGGGCGAGTTGAACAAGATGCCCGAAGTGGGCAAGTGGTTCGGCCACCCCTATTATGGCGGTGGAAGCGTCAGGACCATCGATTACCAGGATCAGGCGATTCCCGACGATCTGGCAGCCAAGTATGTTCCGCCGCAGGTCGAAATGATCGCCCACGCCGCGGATCTGGGGATGATGTTCTACACGGGTAAAATGTTCCCAGAGAAATACCGCGGCGCCATCTTCAACGCCCAGCATGGGTCCTGGAACGCCGTGGTCCCCAGAGGCGCCAGAGTCATGGTCACGTATCTGGATGACGATGGGAATGCCTCGAAAACGGAGCCCTTTGCCGAAGGCTGGATGAACGAGGACGGCGTCTACCTTGGCCGGCCTGAAGACGTTCAGCAGTATGTCGATGGCTCGATCCTGGTATCGGATGACAAGGCGGGTGCGATCTATCGCATTTCCTACAGCGGAAACTGATACTTAGGCGAATTGTTTCCATATGGCCTTGGACCGGGTGAAAACCCGGTCCAAGGTTTTTTGATTGGGTGAATAAGGTTGTGACAAGACGATTTCTCATTCTCGTCGTGGCGCTGATCGCGGCGGCCGGATCAATTGGCACGCAAGCCATCGCCGGGGATTTGGCGGCGGGTAAAGCCAAGGCCGAGGAAGCATGCCAAGTGTGTCATGGCATGGATGGCCAGGCGACGATCCCCATGGCAGCGAACTTAACTGGCCAGCAGAAAGAGTATCTTGTCGCGCAACTCGAGGCTTATCGAAAAGATAAGCGCCGCCATGAGCAGATGAACATCATCGCCAAAATGCTCAGCGACGATGATATCGAAAATGTGTCGGAGTGGTACTCCAGCATCAAGATAACCATCGAGATGCCGAATTAAGATCCAGCGGACCACATTTCGGTTGGGACAGCCCTAAAAGGGTGTTTGGCGTGAGCGGCGGTTAGCCCGCGGCGGCGATGCGTGTCGGCCGGCTGGATACGTCCGGAAAGACGTGCTCGGCCAACAGGCGTTGCACGTCGCTGAGGTGGCGGTACATCGCTGCCTGTGCGCGCTCGCTGTCGCGTGTGGCTATAGCCTCGAAGATCTCGCGATGATCCTTGGCATAAACGGCCTGGCGTTTGTAGCACCGGCCGTTCTCGCCCAGACGTTCCCAGCTCTCGTCGTGGCGGAATGCCTGCAATGAATCGTAAAAGGCCAGGAACAGGGCGTTACGCGCCGCTTCGGCGATGCCGCGATGGAAGGCGGCGTCCGCGTTCCGGTACGTGACCGAATCCCGGGCGGTGCGGGTTTCCTCGACCAGGAGGCGCAGCCGTTCAATATCGCAGCGCGAAGCGCGCAGGGCGGCCAGGCGGGCGATGGTGGGCTCGACCGTCAAGCGGACTTCCATGACCTCGAGCGGATTGGTGTGCCGGAAGATACCGCTCAAGGGACCAACGGTGCCATTGCCGCGCGCGGTCACGAAGGTGCCGCGGCCCTGTCGGCGCGACACCTCGCCTTCGCGTTCGAGAACACCGAGCGCACCGCGCAGAACACGGCGGCCGACGCCGAGAATGCGGGCCAAGTCACGTTCCGGAGGAAGGCGGCCGTCACCGTTGATTCCCCCCGTGTTGATCATCTTGCGAAGATCCGTAAGCGTCTGCTCGTAGCGTTCCATGGTGCTTAACTTCGCGGTTGTATGGTGCTGCTGGTTCGCATCCAGCAGGCTCTAAAACGTACCATAATGGTACCACTCTGTCAAAACCAACAGCTGGCAATTTATAGAGCGTGACCAAATATTTTTCCGCCCTATGAAATATATTAATAAAATTAACTACATAGGCGTATATTTGTGCGAAGGTCTATATGCGCGGAACCAATTTGCAAACCAATGCTGAAAAACCAATAGGATTGTTGACGGCATCATAGGTATTGGTTACCGTTTTGGGCAACTAAGGTTCGGCCAACGTCGAACCAAAGCAGCGTCCTGAGGCGCGAACGGGGAAGGCAAATGAGCAAACCGACCGTGGATGTCGGCGGCGACCACAACAGGCGCGCGGCACTGGATGCTCTTCACGCCGATGTGGCACGCAGCGATATGGCGCCCTTTTGGGCCGTCGATACCTCTGTCTCGCACGACGAAGACCGTCAGGTTATGGACAAGAAGAAGGCGGTGCCGTTCGTCTGGCGTTACAAGGATGTGATCGAGCCGCTGCTCTATCGCTCGGCCGAGCTCATCACCACCGAATCATCGGAGCGGCGCTCGCTGATTCTCGTCAACCCCGGTTTGGCGCCACGCCGGGCTTCGGTCAGCACCATGTACACCGCCTACCGGCTGAACGATCCCAACGAGATCATGCCGCCGCACCGGCATTCCCCGAACGCGATCCGCTTTGGCCTGACCGGGAAGCTCAACTTCACCGGTGTCGAGGGAGAGGACATCACGTTCGGGCCCGGCGACATGGTGCTCACGCCCCACGATACCTGGCACAATCACGGCAATCAGGGCAACGAACCGGCCATCAACCTGAGCGTTCTCGACCTGCCTTTGGTTGAAACACTGAATGCGACCTATTTCGAGCACGACTACACCGAGGAGGTCGCGGGCAAGCGAGTGCGCCAGGCCGTGCAATCGGCGCGCTTCGCCAGCGACCATTCCCAGCGTGTCTACGGGACAGGCGGGATGATGCCGCGGTTCGTCTCCCACCAGCGCGGCACGGGCAATGCCTCGCCCATGTACGTCTATCGATGGGACATCATGCGCGAGACGCTGGAACGGTTCCGCGATTGGGACGGCGACCCGTACGAGGCCCTGTCGGTCGAGTATATCGATCCGACAACGGGCGGGCCGATCTTCCGGACCATTACCTTTTACGCGCAGATGCTGCGCCCCGGTGAGCGTACCCGGTCCATGAAGCAGAATGCCAGTCTGCTGGTCGCGCCCTTCGAGGGGCGGGGCTACAGCATGATCGACGGGCAGCGGCATGACTGGGCGCCCTTCGATACCATGGCCGTGCCCGGCGGCTGTTGGTGCGAGCACGTCAATGCCTCTGACACGGAACCGGCCGTGCTGTTCGTGGCCAGCGACGAGCCGACGCTGAAGGCGCTGGCGCTCTATCAGAAACACGGCCGGACCGAAACCGGCGAGATTGTTCGGCTGGCGTAGCCGCCGGTTGGCGGACTGCGGCTGAACGGCAGGAAGGATCGAGTGTGCTCGAGGTGATGGCAAAGTCTTACAACACCACCCTGCTGTCGCACATCGATTGTCCAGGCGGCGGCCAAGTTTGGGTCGACGGCACGACTCTGTTCATCGGGCACATGCGCCATCCCAGCGGGACCACGGTCGTCGACGTAGCCGATCCGCGCAAGCCCAAGATCCTGGCGCGCATCGAGGTGCCGCAGGGCTGGCACTCCCACAAGGTGCGCGTCGACAATGGCATCATGATCGTCAACCACGAGCGTCTCGGCGACACGGGCGATCCGGAATACGGGGGCGGCCTGGCCATATACGACGTTGCCAAGCCCGCCAATCCCCGGTTGATTTCGAAATGGCGGACCCACGGCAGAGGGGTGCACCGCTATGATTTCGACGGCCGCTACGCCTACATCTCGCCGACCTGCGAAGGCTATGTCGGCAACATCATGATGATTCTCGACCTGGCCGATCCGACGCGGCCAACAGAGGTCGGGCGCTGGTGGATCCCCGGGCAATGGGCGGCGGGCGGGGAAGAGTACCCCTGGGACAACTGGGTGCCGCCGCGCTGCCATCATCCGCTGCGTCTGGGCGACAGGCTTTATGTGAGCTATTGGCATCATGGATTCTACATTCTGGATATCTCCGATATGTCGCAGCCGACGGCCATATCCGGGGTGAATACCACGGCCAGTTTTCCGCACCCGACGCACACCTGCCTGCCGATCCCGGAGCCGGTCAAAGGCCGCCGTATCATGGTCGTGGCCGACGAGGACGTGGCCAAGCTCTATCCGGCGGCACCGGCCTTTACCTGGATCTATGACATCACCAATGAACAGCTGCCGATTTCGATCGCCACATTTCAGGTCGCGGGCGTGGACCGGGACGGCAGTCCGCAACAGGCCATGACCGGGTGCCATCAGCCATCCGAACGGTTCAATGGAACGCTGATCCCCTTCGCCTGGTTTGCGCAGGGCTTGCGCATTCTCGACATCGCGGATCCGTTTCAACCCCGCGAGGTCGCCTATTACGAGCCATTGCCACCGGATGGTTTCGAGCGGTCGTCCGCGAACGATGTGACCATTGATTCGCGAGGGGTCATTTACCTCATCGACCGCCAGCGCGGCGTGGATGTGATCGAGACATCGGTTTTTTGAAGCGGCGATTTGCGTCGCCAGGAATGACTACGGAGAACGGCCATGGGGAAGGAAAGTAAAGGGCAGGGGATCGAAGCCTTTGGCAAGAAGAACCCCAATCTGCCGTTCC
This sequence comes from Kiloniellales bacterium, assembly GCA_036397065.1. Taxonomy (GTDB): domain Bacteria; phylum Pseudomonadota; class Alphaproteobacteria; order Kiloniellales; family J153; genus JAJFGI01. The sequence continues at coordinate 4,581 of DASWJP010000130.1, forward strand.
ACCCGGCGGTGCGCGCCGGCGATTTCATATTCGTCTCCGGCCAGGTCGCCAAGGATGAGAACGGGAACATGTGCGCCGGCAATATCGAGGAACAGTGCCGCTGGACCATCGAGTCCATCCGCCGCGCCCTGGCCGATGCCGGCGCCGGATTGGAGCACGTGGTCAAGATCACGGTCTACCTCGAAGATGCGCGCGACTTCGGCCGGTACAACCGGGTGTTCGCCGAATATTTCCCCGATGGCGGCATCGCCCGCACGACGGTCGAGGCGCGGGCGGTGATCGACACCAAGATCGAGATGGATGCAATGGCCTACAAGTCGCAGGCGTGAGCGGCGTGCGCCCGGACAATTCGGGCTGAATGGGAATGATCGAAGAATGCTGAGATTATTGGGGCGTGCAACGTCCGGGAATGTCCAGAAGGTGCTCTGGCTCATGGAAGAACTGGGCCTGGATTACAAACGCGAGGATTATGGCCGCCAATTCGGTAATACGGGTGAAGCGGCGTATCTCCGCTTCAATCCGACCGGCAAGGTGCCGACATTGGTCGATGGCGACACCGTCGTTTGGGAATCGAATACTATCCTTCGCTACCTGTGCGCCCGCGAGAGCAGTCACTTCCTGCCAACGAAACCTGCGGCGCGCGCCGCCGCCGAGCTTTGGATGGATTGGCAACTGGCATCGCTCAATGGGCCGTATCTCGACGTATTCCGCGAATCCAAGAAGGGCGAAGCGGAGCGCAGTCCGAATCTGGCGAAGTTTGCCGATGCCCTGGCGGAGCAGATGCAATTGCTCGACCGTCATCTCGCCGGCCGAGAATGGCTGGGTGATGGCGCAATGACCGTGGCTGAGTTTGCCCTCGGGCCGATCGTCCACCGGTGCTTGAATTTCCCTGTCAGCTTGCCGGCTTTCAAGGAACTGCACCGGTGGCACGACCGATTGTCCAGTGGCGCCGCTTTCCGGAAGGTCGTGAAGGCATGAACCGTCGACCGGACCAAGGCAGAAGGTGCTGTGCGCGATGAGGACTCGAAGCCCATGACGATTGCATCGGTCATCGGACTCGGCAGCATGGGCCCGGGTATCGCGGCCACCTTGGCGCGTGGCGGCATGACGGTGCGCGGCTACGACAACAGCGAACAGGCCGCCGGCAATGCCCCCGCCCTGATTGCGACGGCCACGTCCGTTCTGGACTCCCTCGGCATGCCCGACCAGAGCACCGGCGAGCCCGTGGCGATCGCCGATGATCTCGAAAGCTGTGTCGCGGGTGCCGACCTGGTGATCGAGACGGTGCCCGAGAAGCTCAACCTCAAGCTCGAAATCCTCCGCCGCGTGGACGGGCTGGTCTCCGCCGAGTGCGTCCTGGCCAGCGACACGTCGGGCATACCGATTACCAAGCTGCAAAAAGGTATTTCGAATCCCGGCCGGATCATCGGCATGCACTGGTCCAACCCGCCGCACATCATCCCGATCATCGAGGTCATCGCGGGCCAGAACACCTGCCCGCTGGTCACCGACTGGATGGTCAAGACGATCAAGGGGCTGAACCTGCTGCCCATCGTGGTCAAGAAGGATGTGCCAGGGTTCGTCGAGAACCGCGTCCTGTACGCCTTGTTGCGCGAGTGCGTGGCCTTGGTAGAGGACGAAGTTATCGAGGCGGAAGCCCTGGATACCTGTGTCTCCTGGGGTATCGGCTACAAGCTCTCCGTGGTCGGGCCGATGGCGCTTTTGGATATGGCCGGTCTCGATATCTATCAGGCCGTGGGCAGCTACCTCAACGCGGATCTCAGTGCGCGTCGAGACGTCAGCCCGTATGTGACCGAACGCACCGCGCAGGGCGATCTGGGCATGAAGACCGGCAACGGGGTCTACCGCTATATGCCGGAGCAGATCGGCGAACTCCGCGCGGCGCGGGCCAAAAAGCTGGTTGCCGTGCGCAAAGCGTTGCAGGCGTGAGGGGGCCGACGTGACAGAGGAGGTCAGGAAATCCGTGCAGCCGATGCCCAGACCGATCCACGGTTCGCGCCATGGTCCCGCGGCGCTGGTCGCGCTGGCCGGGCGCTGGGCACGCATGGCCTTGGGGCTGCTGTTGATCGCCATGGTGCTGCTCAATGTGGCGAACGCGCTATCCCGCTATCTCCTGGGGCAGGCCATTGAAGGCTCCGACGAGTTGCTTGTCTTCGGCATGGTTTGGGTCGTGTTCGTGGGGTCGGCCTTTGCCACCGCCGACCGTCGGCATCTGAGCTTCGACGTGGTCAGCCGGTCCTTGCCGCCACGTGTCGGCCGCCTAGTCCAGCTCAGCGGCACGCTGATCACGATTCTGGTGCTCGGCTTTGTTGTGATCCAGTCTCTGGACGTGGTTGTGCGCCTTGCGGCCCTTGGTCAGCGTTCGATGGCGGCCGCGATCCCGACATATATTCCTCATTCCGCCATCCTGGTCGGTTTCGGGTTGTCGGCTTTGATACTGCTGGCGGAACTCCTGCGGGGGGTCGCGGCGGCGTTGCGAAACGTCCCCTCAACCCAAGGGGAGGGGCCACGATGACCTGGACCCTCCTGGCTATTCCGGGTGCGCTCTTCGTTGCCGGGCTGCCCATCTATATCGTTCTGCTGGCCGGTGCGGCCGTCGCCCTGGTGCTGTTCATGAGCGTGCCGCCGGCGGCGCTGCATCAGGTGATGTTCGGCGGCATCGACAATTATGCCCTGCTCGCGGTACCGTTCTTCATCTTCGCCGGCGATCTGATGGTGCGAAGCGGTATCGCCGAACGGCTGACCCGTTGGGTTCTGGCCGTGGTCGGCCATCTGCGCGGCGGGCTGGGATTGGCGACGGTCGGTACGGCCACCCTGCTGGGGGCCGTGTCGGGGTCCAGCCCCGCGACCGTGGCGGCCTTGGCGCAGGCCCTGTACCCGGATCTCAAGCGCGAGGGGTATGGCGAGCGTTTCTCGCTGGGTCTGGTCACATCGAGCGGTTCGATCGCCATCATCATTCCCCCCAGCATCGCCATGATCCTCTATGGCGCGACGGCCGAGCAGTCCATCCCCCGCCTGTTCCTGGCCGGAATCATTCCCGGTCTTCTCCTGGCCGTTGTCTTGGCGGCCTATATTCTGCTGTGGGCGCAGCGCAGAAAGCTGCTGACCTCGGACCGGCCCCGGTCAACACGCCTGGTTGCCGCAACGTTCGAAGCCTTCACCGCGCTGTTCATGCCGGTCTTTGTTCTGGGCGGGATCTACCTGGGGCTGTTCTCCCCGACCGAAGCCGGCGGCTTTGCCTGTCTCTATATCCTACTGATCGCACACTTTCTCTTCCGAAGCCTGACCTGGAACACGACCATCGAGTCGGCGACTCATTCCGCCTATCTGACGGCGCAAGTGCTGATCATCGTCGCCAGTGCCGGGGTCTTTTCCTGGGTTCTGTCGGTGCAGGGCGTGCCGCAGGGCATCCTTGGCTGGATCGCCAGCCTGGAGCTTTCGCCGATAGGCTTCCTGCTGGCCATCAATGTTTTTCTGTTGCTTCTGGGCTGCGTGCTGGATCCGACCTCGGCGATCCTGGTGCTCACCCCGATCTTGATACCGATCATCCATCACCTCGGGATCGACCCGATTCATTTCGGAATTATCATGACGGTCAATCTATCGATCGGCATGTTCACGCCGCCATTCGGTTTGAACATTTTTGTCTCGCAGTCGGTTCTCAACGCCCGGCTCGCGGACATCTACCGGGGAATTTTGCCTTTCTTTTGTATGCAACTGATCGCCCTGGCGGCCATCACCTTCGTGCCGCCGCTATCGTTGCTCTTGGCCACGGCACTGTGATTTTGGGAGGAAAAATGAAAAAGATTCTGACGATAGGCCTCGCCCTCTTTACGCTCGCTTCGCTGGGGTCCCTTTCGATCCGGGACGCGCGGGCCGAAGCGGTCATGAAACTGGCGAGTGCCACCATCAACGATGTTCAGCATGAGTGGCAGAAGGTTTTCGCCGAAAATCTGGCGAAAAGCGTTGGAGACAAGGTCAAGGTGGAAATCTATCCGGCGAGCCAGTTGGGAACGATCCCGCGCATGGCCGAGGGAGTCCTGCTTGGCGTCATTGAAAGCTTCATTACGCCGACGGCCTTTCTGTCGGGAACCGATCCGCGGTTCCAAATTTACGATGCGCCCGGCATCTTCGATTCGCCGGAGCACCTGGCGCGTGTGATACACGATCCGGTTTACCGGGACCACCTGGAAACCCTGGCGCTCGACAAGGGGATCAGGGTTATCGGCGCCATATTCAACAGCCCGATGCTGCTGCTGAGCAAGGAACCGGTGCAGAAGCTGGATGATCTGAAGGGGATGAAGATTCGAACCTTCGCATCGCCGCTTCAGATCGACCCGCTGAAAGACCTCGGCGCCAGCCCGCTGCCGCTGGCTCTCAGTGAAGTTGTTCCGGCGCTGCAATCGGGTAACATCGATGGGATGCTGGCGGGCATGCCGATCCTGACCGCGTTCAAATACTACGATGTGGCGACCAATGTGACCAACCTGCAGTCGCAACAGATCGTGTCGGTGAATGTGGTGAACGAAGCCTGGTTTCAGGCCCAGCCGACGGACGTTCAGGAGGCCATCCGCGCAGCCGGCCGCGCGGCCGAGCAGGCGGTCTTGCCCTGGGGCATAGCGAATGTCGAGCGGTCCAACAAGGTTTGGGTCGAGAACGGCGGCAAGATCATCGAACTGTCCGACGAAGATCGGAAACACATGATGACGCGCTTTGCCGAAGTGGGCGGCGCGGTGTTGCGCGCGAATGAAGCCGTCGCGGCGGAATACGAACTGCTGCTCAAGACCGTCGAGCAGCAGCGATGATTATTCTGCCGCCAAGGAGCCGCGGGCGGCAGGTCGATCGCTAGACAACGAAGACTGCGGTGATAAACAGTTAGCAAAGGGAGTAGCAGACGATGGGTAGAAGGAGAGACGGTTTCAAGTATCTCGCCTCAAGCGCTTTGGTCGCGGCGGCGATGCTCACCATGACCTCGGGGGTGCAATCCGCCGAGATCGACAAGTTGGCCATTCTGGTACCTGAGCAAGGGACCGATTTTGGCTGGAATCAACAGGGGGTCGATGCGGCCCGCGCGGTCGCGGCGAAGTACGGCCTCGAGTTCCTGCCCGCCGAGGGATTGGGATACGGCGACGTGCGGCCGACCCTGCGTGAACTGGCCGAGGAAGGCGCCGATCTGATGATCGCGCACGCCAGCGGTTACAACACGGCGGCGCCGGAAATCGGGGCCGAAACCGGAGTGGCCGTGGCGATCGTCGACCGTCCCGATGATATGAAGCCGGGACTGGTGGCCGACTACACGCTCAGCGGCCATGACGGCGCCTATCTGGCGGGGCGCTTGGCGGTCAAGATGTCCCGGACAGGAACCGTCGGCATCGTCGTTTCCGGCGAGCCGCCCTCGTGGAACTCGCAATCGGCCGGCTTCGCCCTCGGCGTGAAGGCCGAGAAGCCGGATACCAAGATCATCTATGCGGTCATTGGTCCGGCTGCCTATGCGGATGCGGCCGGTGGCCGCCGGGTGACCGAATCGGTCATTGCCGCCGGTGCCGACGTCGTGTTCGGCCAGGGCAACGGTTCCAGCTTCGGCATGATACAGGCGGTCGAGACGACCAAGGCCGTGGATGGCGGAAAGGCGTGGTTCATCGACGTGATCGGCGACAAGTCGTCGCTGGACAAGGGGCACCTGCTGTCGTCCGTGTTGTGGGACATGGTTCCCGTTTACAGCGCCATGGTCGAGGATCTGAAGGCGGGGACGTTTGGCAGCAAGGGCTATAAGATCGGCCTGTCCGACGACTCCGTGCGTCTCTTGAAGACCCCGCACGTGCCGGATGACATCTGGGCGGACATCATGAAAGTTCGTGGCCAGATCCTTGACGGTTCGGTCAAGGTCGAGGAGATCACGGATGCCCAGAAGGTCCGTGCCTTGATGAGCACCGTCGAAGCCAAGGCGGAGTAGTCGTTTTAGTTGGAGTGCGGCTGGGCGGCCCCTTGTGGCTGTCCAGCCGTCGTTTCTCAGGATCATGACTTCAACGACGGGAAGCGATATGCCTTTGCCCGCGCCGGTTGACCGCGAAACCGCATCGGCGCTGGCCGTCCACGGTATCGTGAAACGCTTTCCCGGGGTGGTTGCCAACGACGATATCTCGCTTGAATTCAAGAAAGGCGAGATTCACGTTCTGCTGGGCGAGAACGGCGCCGGCAAATCGACACTGATCGGACTCCTGGCAGGCATGCAGCAGCCGGATTCCGGCACCATTTCCATCAACGGCCAGGTTGTCCGCATTGGTTCGCCGCGCGAGAGCCTGAATCTGGGCATCGGCACGGTCTTCCAGCATGTATTGCTGGTGCGCAGCCTGACGGTTCTGGAAAACCTGATGCTCGGAGGTTCGTGGCGCCGCCCGGTCGAACGGGCGGCGGCGTTGGCGCGCTTTCAAGAGATTTCCGAGGTGCTCGGAGTTCATATCGCCCCCGATGCCGAGCTTGGACGGCTGTCCCTGGGGCAGCAGCAGCAAGTGGAGATTATCCGCGCCCTGTGGCACGGCGGCCGGGTTCTGATTCTCGACGAGCCGACCTCGATGCTGACACCCGCGGGAGTGCGCGAACTGGGGCAGGTCATGCGCCGCCTGCGGGACCAAGGCGTGGCGATCATCTTCATCACCCACAAGCTGCGGGAAGCCTATGAGTTCGGCGACCGCATCTCCATCCTGCGTCTCGGGCGCGTCGTCGGCGATATCCCGAAAGAGCGGCTTGCCGGGATGAGCGAAGGTGAGGCGACCGAGGAAATCATTCGCCGGATGTTTGGCCCGGCTGCGGCGGCCAGCGGAGACGCCGGCTCGCTGGCCCACCAGGGAGCCCGCAGGCGGCGTGCCGTAGCCCTCGATCGCACCAAGGCACCGCTCTTCGCGGTTCGCGATCTCTCGACCGTGGCCCGACCCGGCGAGGCTGCCTTGATTAAGGTCTCCTTCGACATCTGGCCGGGCGAGGTCTTCGGCATAGCCGGGGTCGACGGCAACGGACAGAAGGAACTGGCTGAGGTGCTGGCGGGCCAGCGCCCTGCGGCTGCGGGGCGGGTCACGCTGGGCACCGATGATCTCACCGAGCTCAGCATCGGCGGCCGCCGGCGCCTGGGCATGCGCTATATCACCGACGAACGGCTGGGTGAAGGCACCGTCGGCACCCATTCGGTGGCGGTCAATTTGCTGGTCAAGGAGATCGGTCTGGCACCGTTCTGGTGGCGCGGCCTGACCCGTTGGGATCAGGTGCGGCGGCACGCGCGCGGCGAAATTGCGGCGCACGACATCCGTACCCCCTCGGAGCAAACCCCCATAGCCCGCCTGTCGGGGGGCAACATCCAAAAGGTCCTGCTGGCGCGCGAGGCATCGAAGGAAGCCAGGGTGGTGATCTTCAACAAGCCGACCTATGGTCTCGATCTGCACAACACCAGGCTGGCCCGCGATCGCATCCTGAAAAGCGCGGATTCCGGTGTCGCGACCATCGTGATCTCGACCGAGCTCGACGAGCTGACCGAGCTTTGCGACCGGATCGGGGTCATGAGTCAGGGCCACCTGCGCGGTATCGTCGACAATACGGACGGGGTCGAGATGCGCCTTGGCGCCTTGATGACCGGGGCGGATGCGGCATGACGGCCGCAACCTTGCGGGTGTTGCTGCCGGTGCTGCTGGCGTTGCTGGTCGGCGCTCTGATCATCCTGGCGCTGGGCAAGGATCCGGTTACCTACTACACCTACGTCGTCCGGCGCGGCCTGTTCAGTCAGAGCGGCTTCGAGGCCACGTTGACCCGCATGGCGCCGCTGCTGATGATCTCGGCCGGGTTGATCGTGGCCTTTCGGGCTGGTCTCTGGAACCTGGGGGTCGATGGACAGTTTCTGCTGGCGGCCGTCATCGTCGCCGCTTTAGCGCCGGTGCTGATCGTCTTTCTCCCGGGGTGGCTGACGGTGTTGGTGTGTTTCATCGTTGCCGCCCTCGTCGGTGCCGCCTGGTCGCTGATCCCCGCCTTTCTCAAGGCGCGCCATGGGGTCAATGAGATCATCACCACATTGATGATGACCTTCCTGGGAACCAGTCTGGCCAATGTGCTGATCAAAATCGTTTTCAACGACCCCACGACGACCGTGCCGCAGACCGCGACCTTGCCGGTCGCGGACCGCCTGCCGCGACTCTTCGACACGACGGTACACAGCGGCGTGGTTCTGGCGCTGATCGCCGTGATCCTCGTTCACCTGATGATGACGCGAACCGCTTTCGGCCTGAAGCTGCAAGTCGTCGGCGCCAATCCCAGGGCCGCCCTGCATGCCGGGCTGAATATCACTTGGCTGACATTCGCCACCTTTGCGCTCAGCGCCGGCCTGATGGGATTGGGCGGCGCGGTCGAGGTCTTGGGCGTTTGGGGTACGGTGCGGGCCGATTGGAACCCGGCGTATGGGCTGTTGGTGATTCCCCTGGTTTTTCTCGCCCGCTTTCACGGCATCGCGGTCATCGGCTTCGTGCTGTTCTTCGCCATGCTCTTGATCGGTGGTGAGAGCGCCGCCCGGCGGTTGGACATGCCGCACTTTTTTGTCCTCGTTCTGGTGGCATTGCTGCTGATATTCCTGGCGCTGGTCGAGTTCCTCGATCATCGCTGGCGCAGATCGAAGGTCGACTGAGCCATGGGCGGTATCTTCACCGTGGATTTCACGACCGCCTTGCTGTTCGGCGCCGTGACCGCGGGCATACCCTTGCTGCTGGCCGGTTTGGGCGAACAGATTTCCGAAAAAACCGGGGTTCTGAATATCGGCATCGAAGGGATGATGCTGGCGGGCGCCTATGTCGGCTTCGCCGTGGCCTATGCCACCGGCTCGTTCTGGCTGGGTTTTCTCGGCGGGGCGGCCGGCGGCATGCTGGTGGCGCTGTTGATGGCCATCCTCTGCGTCTGGCTCGGCATGAACCAGATCGTGATCGGTATCGCCCTGACGCTCGGCGCCCAGGGATTGACGGCCCTGCTGCACCATATTCAATACAGCCGCACCTATCCCCGCCTTGGCGAGGTTCCGAGTCTGTCAATTCCGGTTGTCGGCGACTTGCCCGTGCTCGGGAAGGGGCTCTTCGATCACCATCCCTTGGTCTATCTTTCCGTGGCACTGGTATTCGCGCTGATCTGGGTTTTCCGCAAGACGTATATCGGCCTCAACTTGCAGGCCGCGGGCGACAATCCGGCGGCGCTCGATGCGACCGGTGTGAGCGTCACCGTCACGCGCAGTTGCGCCGTTTTGGTGACCGGTGCTTTGGCTGGCATCGGCGGCGCGTATCTGGCCAACGTGGGCGCCGGGCTTTTCGTGCCGTTCATGACCGGCGGGGCCGGATTCATCGGTATCGTGCTGGCCATGCTGGCGCGGGGCCATCCGGTCTGGGTGCTGCTGGGCGCCGCCCTGTTCGGCGGCAGCCTGGCGCTGACCACGGCGCTGCAGGTCGGCGGAATTAATGTGCCGACCGACGTGGTTCAGATGCTGCCCTTTGTCATGGTGATCGCCGTGTTGATCATTTTCGCCCGGCACAGCTATTTGCCGCCGGCATTAGGGCAGCCTTATGTTCGCGGAGAGCGCTAGACTGCGGTCTGCAAACGCAAAGAAGGAGGGAGACCATGTCTGAGACAAAAGTTTACCTGCTCGACGGCGGGACGCTGGTGATTGACGGGTTCCATGCCTTTTGGAATCGGGGGCCGGGGGGCGAACTCCGTTTTCCCTGTTATTCGGTCCTGGTCGATCATCCCGACGGCCGCTTCATCTTCGACACCGGCTACGATCACGATCACGTCATGCGCGTGCTGCCGTTCGAGAAGCCGATCCAGTCGAAGGAGCAGACGATCCCCGGGCAGCTTGCCAAGCTGAAACTGTCGCCAAAGGACATCAACTACGTGATCAACTCGCACTATCATTTCGATCACTGCGGCGGCAACAAGCACCTGACCGAGGCGTGCACGGTCTGCCACGCCAAGGAGCTGGAGGCTTGCTCCCATCATCAGCCCTTCGAGCATCTCGGCTATTCCGATTTAAGCTTCGCGCCGGACCTGGAAAAGAAAGCGAAAACCGCCGCCGTGGCCAACCCGCCGCTGGATATCTACACGCCGAAGTTCGAGACCGTGACCGGCGACCAGGAACTGGCCAAGGGCCTATGGCTGTTCGAGACGCCGGGTCATACGGCCGGGCACTACAGCATGATGGTGGAGTTGGCCAATCGCCGGCCGGTGCTGTTCACGGCCGATGCCTGCTACAGCCAGAAGAACATGGACATGATGTGCATCTCCAGCTTTCACCTCGATCCGGTGGCGAGCTTGCAGTCCATGGTGCGGCTCAAGCAGTTGGCCGAGAAATACGATGCCGAGCTGTTCTACTCGCACGACCCGGAATCATACGGCGACTATATGTTGGCGCCATCGTACTACTCCTGAGTGGCGCGGATCGTCACATGGAGGAAGCAGCCAGTCACACCGGACGGTGCGGCCGCACGGGCGCCGTCGGCCTACCAGCGAATCATCCCGGCATCCACGGCCAGGGTCTGGCCGGTGATCCAGTGTGCGTCCTCGGACGCCAGGAAGGCGACCGCAGGCGCAATGTCCCGGGGCGTGCCGCGGCCTTTGATGGCCTGCAGCATTTCAACGAACTCGAAGGCGTCCTTGTGCGGCGTCTTCTGCACGCCTTCGGTATCGGTCAGGCCGGGAGCGACGGCATTGACGGTAATCCGGTCGCCGCCAAGCTCGGTGGCGAGCGCGCGGGTGAAGGTAAAGACACCGCCCTTGGAGGCGACATAGTGCGCCATGTTCGGCGTGCCGGCGAAGATCGAGTTGGAGCAGAGGTTGACGATCCGCCCATACTTCCGCGGCCGCATCAGATCGGATGACGCCCTGCACATGAGGTACAACCCGTCCAGATTGACCCGCATGACCCGGCGCCATTCCTCGAAGGTCAGATCGTTCCAGGCGACGAAGGGGACGATCGCCGCCGCGTTGACGAGCACATCGAGTTGCCCGGCGCGGTCGATCACGCTCTTGTGCAGGGCGGCAACCGAGTCTGGATCGCCGATATCGCAGGCGACTGAGAAGGCTTTGCCGCCGATCGCGGCGGCGGCCTTGGCGGCGCCCGCCTCGTTGATGTCGACGACGGCTACCGTGGCCCCCTCCTGCGCCAGGCGTTCGGCGATGGCCCGGCCGATCCCCTGCGCCGCGCCGGTCACAATCGCGACCCGGCCGTCGAATGTACCCATGCCTCTCTTCCCTTCTTATTTATTGTTTGAAGACAATACCTTATCCATTGGCCGCCAGAATGATGGCCGTTGCCGCATCGACCGCGGCGCCGACATTGGTTTTCCGGCCGAGCCGGTTCAGGGCGCCGCCCAGGGTCGTCACGGCAACCAGGGCATACACCGGCTCCGCCACCGGGCCCATGTGACCGATGCGCAGCAGCTTTCCCTTCGTCTCGGCGCGCCCGTACGAAATGATGGTGCCGAAGTTGTCGCGCATGGCGGCGACGATCTTCTCGTCCGACAACCCGTCGGGGACGCGAATCGCGGTGGTCGTCGGCGCGGCGATCTCCTCCCGTGCCGCCCACAGCTCCAGGCCCAGCGCCTTCACGCCGGCGCGGCAAGCCCGTGCCGTCAGGTCGTGACGGGCCCACACGGTCTCCGGCCCTTCCTCGAGGTAGGCGTCCAAGGCGGCGTCGAGGCCGTTGACTTCGGCAATTGCCGGGGTGAACGGGAAGGGCGCTTTCTTGCTCCAGGCGTTCTTCCAGTCGGTCAGACTCAGAACCGAGGCTTTCGGGCAGGCCGGATTGGCCTCCATGTGCGCCCAGGCACGGTCGCTGACGGCGACGAGGGTCAATCCGGGCGCGCCGCCGAGGCACTTGCCCGGTCCGGTGACGAAAATATCGGCACAGCACTGGTCCGGGTGAATGTCCATACCGGCGAAGGAGGAGACGGCGTCGACCAGGAACAGGGCGCCATGGTCGCGCACCAAACGGCCGATCTTGCCGACCGGGTTCAGGGTTCCCGACGGCGTGTCGTGATGCACCGCCGTCACGATGGCTATGTTGGGACGCCGGCGCAGCATCTCCGCGACCTGCTCCGGTTTGACATCGTCGTTGTAGGGGACCTCGATCTCGACCACTTCCTTGGCGTAACGCGCCGCCCAATAACCGAACCCCTTGCCATAGACACCGGACGCGAGGTTCAGCACCACATCGTCGGGCGAGATCAAAGACGCCGCCGCGGCTTCCAATCCGACCGCCGGTTCGGCGTGCAGGATCAACGCCGGCGCCGCAACCCGCAGCGCGGTGGACGTCTTGCGCGAGACCTCTTCGTAGAACGACTGAAAGTAGACGTCGAAATCGTAGTGGACCGGCCGGCTCATGGCCCGGGAGATGCGCGGATAGGCTTGAACGGGGCCTGCCGTCAGGGTGATGACCGGTTCTTTGACCGGGTTCTTAGTCATGCAAGTAACCTCCCTTGGAATAGCAAGGCGAGTGTACCTCGGTTGTCCTGGTTCGACTAATAAATCCTCTCGGGTGAGACCAATTTGGTTACGTCTGAAAGTAAAATGAACGGCGCGAACTTCGACTACATTATTGTGGGTGCGGGCAGCGCCGGTTGTGTCCTTGCGGCTCGGCTGTCGGAGGACCCGGACTGCCGGGTCTTGCTGATCGAGGCCGGCGGCCCGGCCACTGATCCGGCCATTGCCGATCCGGCTGCCTGGCCGCGCTTGCAGGGCACCGCCATCGACTGGCAGTACCGGACGGTGCCGCAGACCAACTGTGCCGGGCGCGTGCACGACTGGCCGCGGGGACGGGTCGTCGGCGGGTCCAGCTGCCTGCATGCCATGGCGCATGTACGCGGTCACCCGAGCGACTTCGACGGTTGGGCGGCGCGCGGTTGCGGCGGGTGGAGCTTCGCCGACCTGTTGCCGTATTTCATTCGCTCGGAAACGTCGGACCGGGGCCGCTCGGCTTATCATGGCGACGCCGGGCCACTGAACCTCGTTACCCCGCGCGCGCCGCACCCGATCACCATGGCCTACATGGCGGCGGGCGAGTCTTGCGGCTTCGCACCAACGGACGAGCACAACGGTCCCCGGATGGACGGTCCTACGCTCAACACGCTGAACCTCGTCGACGGCCGCCGGCAAAGCGTCGCCGATGCGTATCTGACGCCGGTTTTAGGGAGGCGAAATCTCCGGCTCCGCGACCGTTCCTTGGTGCATCGTTTGGTCGTCGAAGGGACCACGTGCCGTGGAATCGAGATGTCGAGCGGCGAAGGGCTGGAAACCCTGACGACCGATCGTGCCGTTATCCTCTCCTCAGGAACGCTTGGTTCACCGACAATCCTTTTGAGATCCGGAATCGGTTCTCCGGCGGATCTGCGAGCGGCGGGGATCGCACCGCGGTCCGATCTGCCCGGCGTTGGCCGCAATCTGCACGACCACCTGCTTTCGGGCGGCAACGTGTATCAGTCCCGCCGGCCGATCCCGCCGTCGACATATCAGCACTCCGAATCCCTGATGTATGTCGCGCGTCCGGGCGGCGGTCCGGCTCCGGAGTTGGTACTGGCCTGCGTGATCGCCCCGGTGTTGACGGAGTGCTTTTCCACACCGGAGATTGGCAGCGCCTATACGCAGATGTTCGGTTTCACCCGCCCGCGCAGCCGCGGCCGTCTGCATGTAACATCGCCCGATCCGTGTGCTGCGCCGCAGATCGACCCCAACTATCTGGCCGAGGCCTATGACCGCGCCGCCTATCTTGATGCGCTCGACCTGGCGCAAACAGTCGGCGCCGATGCGGCGCTCGATGACTGGCGCGCGAAGGAACTGTTGCCTGGCCCCGAAATACGGACACCGGCCGAGCGGCAGGCGTTTCTCGCCCGCGTGGCCTTCACCCATCACCACCCGGTCGGCACCTGCCGCATGGGTACGGACGAAGAGTCGGTCGTCGGGTCGGATTTGGCGGTGCATGGCATCGAAGGGCTCTACGTCGTCGATGCCTCGATCATGCCCGAGATCACCACCGGTCCCACCAACGCCGCGGTCGTCGCCATCGCCGAGCGGGCAAGCGACCTGATGGCCGGCAAGCCGCCGCTCACGCCACCGAAACCCCCGGAGCAGGCCGCATGAGGATGCAAACGCCCAGTCTCTTCGGTGGACGGCATGCGGTCATTGGATTGCTGGCATTGATGATCGCAGTGCAAGGTTGTTCCGCGCCCGAAGAAGAAAGAGCGCCGGTGGTTCTAAAGATTGACAACAACACTAACGATGCCGTGCTGCGGTGCCAGTTGGTGCTGGCCCATTTCATGACCGGCGATTTGGCACCGGCCGCGCCAGGCCAAATGATCGAAATCGACCTGCAGCGGGACGCTGCGACAAGCACCATGCTGTATCTCGGCCCAGGCGGCCGGCTGGTTGCGGTCGAGAATGTCCTCTGCGGCGCCGATGACGATTGGATGGCGACCCGCAACGACATCAACCTGACGCCCTTGCGCGCTGGCGTCACGCAGCAATTGCAGATCGTCTGTACCGAACGGGGCGAATTGTCCTGCACGGCCGATGCAACACCGAAGGATTGAGGACTGAAGCCATGACACGAGGCGGTAGCTACGACTACATCGTCGTCGGGGCGGGGTCGGCCGGCTGCACTCTGGCCAACCGGCTTTCCGAAGAGCGGGGAGTGCGCGTGCTGCTGCTCGAAGCCGGTGGCTGGGACCGCGATCCCTGGATTCATATTCCGCTGGGCTGGGGCAAGATCCTGCAGAAACGCCTGCACGACTGGATGTATTTTTGCGAACCGGAAGACAATGTGGCCGGACGCAGCATCGAATGCGCGCGGGGCAAGGTGATCGGCGGTTCGTCCTCGATCAATGCCATGGCCCATGTTCGCGGCAATTGGGGCGATTACGACCGCTGGGCCGCCGCGGGCCTGCCGGACTGGTCATATGCGCATGTTCTGCCCTATTTCCGTCGGCAGGAGACGTGGGAGGGCGGTGCCAATCTCTATCGCGGCGGGGACGGCCCACTGACGGTACAGAATTGCCGCTACAAGGACCCCCTGATCGAAGCCTTCGCCGAGGCCGGGCGCACCGCGGGCCATGGTTGGACCGACGATTATAACGGCACGACGCAGGACGGCTTCGGCCGGTTGCAGATGACCATTCGCAATGGCCGGCGGTGCAGCGGGGCGGTCGCCTATCTCCGTCCCGCCATGCGGCGCGGCAATCTCGCCGTGGTGACGGGTGCGATGGCGACGAAAGTCGTTTTCGAGGGACAACGCGCGGTCGGCATTGAATACAACCGGCGCGGCGAAACAATCACGGCCCGCGCCGAATGCGAAATCATTCTCGCCGGCGGGGTGATCAATTCGCCACAGCTATTGATGCTGTCCGGAATCGGCGATCCGGCACAGCTGGAGCGCAACGGGATTGCGCCTCGTGTCGCCTTGCCCGGGGTCGGCAAGAACCTGCAGGATCATGTTTCGGTCATACTCATGTACCGACGCAAGGAGCCGGGGCCGTTTCATCGCATGATGCGCCTCGATCGCATCGGGCGCGAGCTGTGCCGGGCCTATCTGTTCGGCACCGGCTTTGCCGCCGATGTGCCCGGCGGGATCACGGCCTTCCTCAAAAGCCGGCCCGAGGCCGCGGTGCCGGATCTCCAATTCCTGTTCACCGCCGCGCCGCTCGGGGCATGGCCATACTTCGAACCCTTCAAGAAACCGTTCAACGACGGGTTCGCCTGCCGCATCGTGATGCTGCATCCGGAGAGCCGCGGCACGGTCAGCCTGGCCTCGGCCGACCCGACCGCCGCGCCGCGGATCCGGCAGAACGTTCTATCGACCGAGGCGGATTGGCAGACCCTGCGCGCCGGTGTGCGCATGGCGCGCGAAATCGCCGCGCAAAGCGCCATGGCACCCTTTGTCGCCATGGAGATCGCGCCCGGA
>DASWJP010000131.1:0-14002 GCA_036397065.1 Kiloniellales bacterium
TCCTTGCCGGCCAGCATGACCGGGGTGTCGGGCGGCGGCGTCGGGCCGTCGATGCGCACCGGCAGCAGCCGCTTTTTCACCAGGCCGCGATATTTCGTGCGCGCCGTCAACTCCTGCCCGACATAGCAGCCTTTCTGCCAATCGATGCCGTGCAGCTCGTCGAAGCCGTTTTCCAGCAGCAGGGCCTTCTCGATTTCCAGATCGCGCGACCCGTCGGGCAGGCCCAGGCCGATGCGCAAGGTATCGTAGGCCGCCAGGTCGGCGGCGGCGAAGCCGGCTTCGCTCAACGCCGATTCGGCGGCGGCGGCGGGCAGCAGGGCACGGGCGCCCAGTTCCGCCCGGCGCGGGTCCACATAGGCGATGCCGCCGGCGAACGGAACCGCGCGGCCGGGCTCATCGGGCAGGCCGAGGGTGGAAAGGGCGTTATCCCCGAACAGCACGGCGACCCGGTACTCCGCCGCCGCGTCCTCGATGACGACCTTGGCGCGCAGCTTGTAGAGGCCGAGGCGCCGGCGCAGATCGTCCCGCCGGGCGGCCTCGCAATCGAGCAGGATGGAGTGGGCGTCCGCCGTGGGCAGTATGAGAAAGAAGTCGTGCAGGAAGCGGCCCTGCGCCGTCAAAAAGGCCGCCCAGAGCGCCCGTTCCGGCGCCAGCTTGTCGATGTCGTTGCTGATCATGCCTTGCAGGAAGGGCCGCGCATCGGCGCCGGTGACGCGGAGTGCGCCACGCGACTCGAGAATGATGGCGGAACGCCGGGTCACATCGAACCTCCTCCAGACGGCAAGGACTCCCTGAAGGTGGCGACGGTGCCGCCGCTTGGCAAGCCCGGCCGGCTTGGCACGGCACGGCGCGCCACCTATAACCGGCGCGGAGGCTGCATGCGGATTCTGTTCATCACCGCCACGCGAATCGGCGACGCCGTGCTGTCGAGCGGTGTTCTACGGCACCTTATTACGCGCCATCCGGGGGCGCGGGTGACCATCGCGGCGGGCCGGGTGTGCGCCCCTTTCTTCGAGGCAGTGCCGGGACTGGAACGCCTGATCGAAATCGACAAAAAGCCGCTCGATCTGCATTGGCTCGGCCTCTGGGCGGCGGCCGTGCCGCGCCGCTGGGACCTGGTGGTGGACCTGCGGGCCTCGGCCATCGCCTATCTGTTGCGCGCCGACCGCCGAATGGTGATTGGGTCGCGCGGCCAGTATGGCCAGCAGCATCGGGTCGAGGAATTGGCCTCTCTGCTCGATCTGGATGCACCGCCGCCGCCGACCGTATGGCTGGCCGCACGGCACGTGGATACCGCCGCCCGCCTGATCCCCGACGGCAGCCCGGTGCTGGCGGTCGGCCCGGCGGCCAACTGGCCGGGCAAGCAGTGGCCGGCGCCCCGCTTCGTCGAATTGGTGCAGCGGCTAACCGGCCCCGGCGGCATTCTGGCGGGCGCCCGCCTGGCGGTGCTGGCGGCGGCGCACGAGCGGGCTCAGGCGCAAGCGGTGCTCGAGGCAGTGCCGGCGGAGCGGCGCATCGATCTGGCCGGTGCTGTCGATCTTCCCACGGCGGCGGCGTGCCTGCGGCGCTGCGCGCTTTTCGTCGGCAACGACTCGGGGCTCATGCACCTGGCGGCGGCGGCGGGGGTGCCCACCCTGGGCCTGTTCGGGCCGAGCCCGGATGGCCGCTACCGGCCTTGGGGACCGCACGCCGCCTTCGCCCGCACCCGCGAATCGAGCGCCGAGCTGCTGGCGCGTCACGAGGCAGCGCGCGGCACGGCCACCGACCTCATGGATGGACTTTCCGTTTCGACTGCCGTGGACGCTGCCGAAGCGTTGTGGCGGAAAGTATAAGCCGGCTAAGTCGTCTACGAACAATCGATATCTGTGTCAGCGGCGAGACGTTGACGTTGCCAGATATTTTGGAGATCGGTTCGCGTTAGCCCGACTGCGCCAACCTCTGAGTTCGCGAGTCGATTGCTTCCGGACGTGTTTTCTTCACATCCGCGGCGGCCGCGACCAACGCGTTCGCGATAAAATCCAGATCTTCCTTGCGCAATCGAGCCGGTAGTCGGACATCGCATGCTCTCATCAACATGGCGCGGGTCTGCTTTAGATCGGTTTGTTCCCCAATGAATTTCCAGTTCCAGAATGCCCGGGCGTTGTCCTCGGAGAGCCCAAAGATCTGAACCACAACCCCTTTCTCATTCGCCGACCGTTGGAACGCTTTGGCTTCCTCATCGGAGCCGAACCCACGAAGACTAAACTGGATCGAATCGGGCGCCCGGAGCTCCTGGTCGAGAGGTGCGGGGACATTCAGCCAAGGCGACGCATTCAGGATCCCGGCTACATAGTCATGGTTGGCCCGGCCGTCGCTTGCTCGCCGCGGCACTTCCCGGATTTGATGCCGTACGACTGCCGCCGACAGGTTGTTCATGCGCATGTTGTAAAGCGGGAGCTTGTTCTGCCAGAAAATAAACCGGTCATGCGCAACCGGATGCTTCTTCCAGTTGTGCTCGTAGGCACCCGACATGATGATTGCCCGCGCGATGATATCGGGATCGTGCGTGATAAGCATTCCGCCTTCGCCGGCGTTCATCAGCTTAAACGATTGGAACGAGAAGCACCCAATCTGACCGATCGTGCCGATTTTTTGGCCTGACCACAGGGTACCAAGGGAATGGGCCGCATCCTCGATCACCGGAATTTTCCGGGCGTTACAGAGTGCCATTATCGCGTCCATGTCCGAGGTGTGGCCGCGCATATGGCTGATGATCACAGCCTTGATATTTTTCGATAACTTGGCTTCGAAATCGTTCATGTCGATTCGATAGTTCTCAACAACATCGACGAGGATCGGCTCGCCGCCCGCGTGAACGACTGCCGATGGAACGGCGGCAAAGGTGAAAGCCGGTAACAGAACTTTGCCACCAGGCTCTAAGTCGATTGCCTTCAGCGACAGGAACAAGGCGGCCGAGCAGGAATTCACCGCCAAAGCGAAAGGAACACCCATGAATTCCGCGAATTCGCGTTCCAGCTCAGCGACCGGCGAGCCCGACGCCGCCGTGTAGCGAAACAAGTCTCCGCTTGCAAGCAGCGCATCAATCTCCGATCGCGCAGACTCGGGGATCGGCTCTGCATCATAGACACTCGGGGGGGAAACCAACGTCGAGCTTTTCTTTGTTTGCCCAAGTTGCTGGCTGCTCTCCCCGAACGGTCCGAACGCATTCACGAGTCTACGTAGGTTCTCGAGCACCTTACGGCCATTGGGGCCGGTATTGCCCTGAATGCGCTTAACGGGGGATCGGTGCATGGTTCGGACCCATAAAGACCGCGGAACAGACCCCAGAGTGTGGAAACTTGGGTCGGTTCAGCAAAAGCGATTGCGCGTTCAAAGTTTTTTGTATCCGCAAGTGCGAAAAAAATCGCGAACCTCATCGGTAAGGAAACCCATTCCACTGGCGAGCTGCGGCAGATCGAATCCACCGCCAGTATTGATTTCGATCAGAACCGGTCCGTTCTGCGTAATGGCTATATCCATCGATTGATATCGCACGGACTGAAAAATGGGCGCACAGGTACGGGCCATCTCCATAACGCGATCCCACATTGGAACGATTTCGCCAACCAGGGGCTCGTCTGTATCCGGATGTACCATGTGGTCCGTCGTTCCCAACTTATCCTTAGACCGGGCGGTCAGAATTTCACCGCTTTGAAGATCCAGGTTGCAAGCGAGATTGCCGGGCCGCCAAAAGCTGTCGGCCACGTTATCGCGCGATGGCAATTTCAGGATGGCGAAGGGAATCTTGACTCCGTCTTTGCTGTTTAAGACGCAAACGCGGACTGTGGCAAGGCCATCGGTATACCGATTGAAAAAGCTGTGATTGGTCTCCAATCGCTGGAGCAGATAAGGCGTTGTGCCAACGAATTGGTCCATGAACGTATCGTATTCAAGCCAACCATGCCCCTTCAGGAGAATCGCCTTTTCATTGGCCTCCTGGACCAGGAAGGCGCCAAAGCTGCAAATGCCGCGATTTTCCTTTCCGAACAGCGGCAGGGTGTCCTGCGACGTTACGAAGTCGCGGAGGTGCTCAACCGTCCAGATCTTGTGCGTCTCGGGATAGGTTCGTTCTGCCTTGTCGATCACAGCCAGCGTTTGGGGCACCCTGATCTCCGACCGAGCGAGAATGTGCGAGCAAAGCCACTTATCTTCGGTCGTCGACTGCCAAGTCATGTCGCAGCAAACATGCGTGATTGGCCAGTGCAAGGTGTTGGTGAGAAATTGCGATTGATCCTCTGGGCTGTACCGGTTGGTGTCGTAGACGCCGTATTGAATGTACTCGGGCCACGTCAGCTTGCCAGGTCCGCGATGTAGGCGAAAAAATTCCCGCGCCAACTCCATCGGGCCCCGGCCGCTTTTCTTTTGGGCGTGGCGCAGATAGTCGACCAAGGCCGGTTCGTCCTTGTCTCGATCGATCTGATCGCTCGTGACGGCGTGACCATTTTTCACGTGCGGATCTTTTTCTTCGTGGCCCGCTGCTCAATCATGGTTAACTCAACCTTAAGGACGAACCTTTCGCGCTTCGGCGGGTCGCGAAGTTGAAGCCCGGCCGGGTTTTTCGAAGTCATACGGCACCCCATTTTTTTGGCTTCGGCGCAAAGCCCCGGCGCCAGCCTTCGGTGTCGATTTGCAGTTGTGACTTCGCGGCCTTTCCATTAAACGGTCCCCTTCTTAATAAAGGGTAAAATGGCCGTTTCTGGCCTCACAGGGCGTTGTCCATCGCGATGCGACAGATGCATCAGCCAGTCGCCCGGCCCAAACGGCCGCTTCAACTGAGCCATTGCCGGTATGTTTACCGGAGATCATCCGGTTCACGGAGATGATCAAAGGATCATGCGCGGCGGTTCTTCATGGCCCCCGCTCGTTATCGCGCGTAAGCTCGGCGATGGCGGCCAGCACCTCCGGCACCGTCACATCGGCCAAGTTCGGTTTTTGCAAGACCGTGACCTTCTGCGCCGGCGGGCGGGTCTTGATGGGGTGGGAGGCGCGGCCGAACAAGGCGACGGTCGGGCATCCCGCCGCCGCCACCACATGCAGCGGGCCGGTATCGTTGCCGATGGCAACGCGGGCATCGCTGGCCAGGGTCACCATTTCGGCGATATCGGTTTGCCCGCACAGGTCGCGGGCTTGCGGGCAAAGCTGATTGATCGTCCGCATGGCGTCCCGTTCGGCCGGGCCGCCGACCAGCACCGGCGTGATCCCTTCCTGCGCCAGGCTTTTCGCAAGCTCCGCGAACAGCGCCGCCGGCCAGCGCTTGTCCGGCCGGTGCGCCGACGATCCCGGCACCAGCAGGGCATAGGGATGTTGAATCGCGAAGCGGCCGATATCGGCGCGCATGAACGACAGATCCGGTTGCGGCACATGGGCAATGCCCGCCTGGGCCAGCATGTGCGCGTTGCGGACCGTGATGTGAACGGCATCGGGCGGATCGACGTAGCGGTGCGAGCATCCCGGCACGCTGCCCACCCACTCCGGCGGCCGCGGCCCGAGCAGGCGAAAATACCAGCCGGTGCGTTGCGAGCGCTGCAGGTCGTAGACTCGCGTGAATCCGGCGCGGCGCAGTTTCGCGATATGACCCAGCCACCGGCGTAGATCCAGCCAGTGCGGCCGGTCGTCCGTCCAAACCTCGTCGAAGCAGCCGCAGGCGTTCGCCATTTCGACAAAGGGCGGCGTGGTCAGCAGAACGATGCGGGCATCCGGATGATGCGCCCGAATGGCGCGGAAGGCACCGAGCGACAGGATGAAATCGCCAAGCGCCGAAAGCTTGATGACCAGGATGCGATCGGGGCCGGGGGCGGTGGTCGAACCATTGGCTGCCATCGCCGCAGTGGTACCCGTGGGCCGGCGGCTTGACAAGCCGGAGCCGGGACCGGAGCCGGGACCGGCGACTTTGCCCTATCCCCAATGCGCGCCTTCACGCTACAAGGGCGCGACGATGCCTCGGATGCACCCTAAGACGGCTCAGGTTGACGGCGCCCCACTGCGCGTCATGCAGGTGATGGCGGGCGCGCGCGAGGGCGGGGCGGAGACGCAGTTCGTCAGCCTGGTTCTGGCTCTGCACGCCGCTGGCCTCGATCAGCGGGCGATCATCCGCCACCATCCGGCGCGGGCCGAGGCCCTGCGTGCCGGCGGTGTGGAGCCGGTGCAACTGAAGTTTGGCCGCTGGACCGATTTTGCCACCGGCCCGATGCTGAAACGCGAAATCGCGGCGTACCGTCCGGACGTGGTCCTGACCTGGATGAACCGAGCCAGCGGAGTCGTTCCGGCCGGCGATTTTCTGCGCATGGGGCGCCTGGGCGGCTATTACGATCTCAAGTATTACCGGCGGTGCGACCACCTGGTTTGTAACACCGAGGATATTGTCGACTACGTGGTGAGCCAGGGCTGGCCGCGGTCGCGGGCGCATTACATGCAGAATCTGGTGCGCCTGCGCGACCTGCCCGCCATAACCCGGGCGAGCCTCGATACGCCCGAGGATGCAAGAGTAGTTCTGGCGATGGGGCGCCTGCATCCGGTCAAGGCGTTCGATACGCTCCTCCAGGCATTGGACATCGAGCGGCGGCCCTATTTATGGCTGGCGGGGGAGGGACCGCTGCGGCAAGACCTCGAAGCCTTGGCGGGCACCTTGGGGTTGACGGATCGGGTGCGCTTTCTCGGCTGGCGCGATGACCGGGAGGCTCTGTTGCGTGCCGCCGATATCTGTGTCGTTCCATCGCGCTATGAGCCGTTGGGCTCGGTCGTCCTGGAGGCGTGGGCCCATCGCCGGCCCGTGATCGCCGCCGCCGGCGCCGGTCCGGCCAGCCTGATCAAGGACGGCGAAGATGGCCTGCTGGTGCCGATCGACGATGCTCCGGCCCTGGCCGCGGCCCTGACCCGGATCATGGTCGCGTCGAGCCTGGCCCCGAGTCTGGCCGAAAGCGGCTGGCGCCGCTATCAAGCGGAATTCACCGAGGCGGCGGCGGTGGCCCGCTGGCTCGATCTGTTTCGACGGCTGCTGGCGCAGCGGGCAACCGGCCGCGTGGCGGCGGGATAAGAAAAGGGAGACGAATGCCGGCAAAACCAAC
The DNA here is from genome assembly GCA_036397065.1 of Kiloniellales bacterium. Classification (GTDB taxonomy): domain Bacteria; phylum Pseudomonadota; class Alphaproteobacteria; order Kiloniellales; family J153; genus JAJFGI01. Next base: position 7,104 of record DASWJP010000131.1, read on the forward strand.
CCACCCGCACTATGACCTGGTGATTACCGGCGGCACGGTGGCGACGCCGGGCGGCCTGGTCGCCGTCGATGTCGGTGTCGCGAATGGCCGCATCGCCGCCCTGGGCAACATCGGCAGCGGCGCGGGCGAGATCCTTGATGCCCGAGGCCTGCATGTACTGCCCGGCGCCATCGATACTCAGGTGCATTTCCGCGAACCCGGGCACGAGCAAAAAGAAGACTTGGCGACCGGCACCGCGGCGGCGGCCCTGGGCGGGATCACGGCCGTCTTCGAGATGCCGAACACCTCGCCCTCCACCCTGACCGCCGCCGATCTGGACGACAAGCTGGGCCGGGCGCGGGGCCGCGCCTGGGTCGATCACGCCTTCTTTGTCGGCGCCGCGGCGGCCAACCTGGAAGACCTGGCGGCCCTGGAGCGCCGGCCCGGGTGCAGCGGCATCAAGGTGTTCATGGGCTCCTCGACCGGCAGCCTGCTGGTCGAGGATGACCCGACCCTATTGCGGGTGCTGACCGGAGGCGCGCGCCGGGTGGCGGTGCATGCCGAGGACGAGGCCCGGTTGCGGGTGCGGCGGCCGATGGTCGAGGGGCGCGCGTCCGGTGATGTCGCCCTGCATCCCGAGTGGCGCGATGCCGAGACGGCGCTTCTGGCTACCCAGCGCCTGCTGCGCCTCGCGCGCCGGGCCGGGCGGCGGGTGCACGTGCTGCATGTCAGCACCGGCGATGAAATACCCTTGCTCGCGGCGAACAAGGATTTGGCGACGGTCGAGGTGACCCCGCAGCACCTGACCCTCAGCGCGCCGGACTGCTACGAGCGCCTGGGGACCTTGGCGCAGATGAATCCGCCGATTCGCGGCGAAGCGCACCGCCAGGCCCTGTGGCGCGCGGTGGCCGATGGGATTGTCGATGTGATCGGCTCCGATCACGCGCCGCATCTGTTGGCGGAAAAGAAAAATCCCTATCCCGCCTCGCCCTCCGGCATGCCGGGCGTGCAGACCCTGCTGCCGCTGATGCTCGATCATGTGGCGGCCGGGCGGCTCAGCTTGCAGCGCCTGGTGGATCTGACCAGCGCCGGACCGGCGCGGGTGTATGGGATTGCCGGCAAGGGGCGGATCGCGGTCGGCTATGATGCGGATTTTTCCATCGTCGATCTGGCGGCGCGGCGCGAGATCCGCCAGGACTGGCTGGCTTCGAAGTGCGGCTGGTCGCCGTTCTCGGGCATGCGGGTCACCGGTTGGCCCATGGCGACCGTGGTGCGCGGCGGCGTGGTCATGCGTGAGGACGAACTGCGCGGCCCGCCGTCCGGGTTACCGATGCGGTTTCAGGAAACTCTGGCCGCCGAGGATATCAATGCATCGCCGGGACGCAGTCGGTGAAGCGCCAGTCCATGGGATGGATGATGCCCACATAGCCGATGCGCACGGAGTGCAGCTTGCCCTCCAGCCGGCCTTCCCAGCGTTCCAGGAAACTGTTCAGCTTCGGAAAATCCGGCACGCGGTCGAGCGATTGCCAGAGGTAGCTTTGCAGCAGATCCGGGAACTGCGGCATGTGGTACAGGATCTCCGCCGTGGTCAGACGATAGTCCTGCAGGTCTTCCTCATACTCCCTGAAGTCCTCGTCCAGGGCCTGGCTCATGTCTTCCATTCCACCACCTCCGTCTGGCGGCCGGGGCGACAGCGTCTGATGCGCGTGTGGCTCGTCCCGGCGGTCCAGGCAGGGCATTTGTCTGCCCTGGCCTGTCCCTCAGGGTCGCTGGAAAAGTCTGCTAAACCGTTAAGGCCGCAGGGTATGGTTAACGCCAGGACCCTTGGCGGCCTTGATTTTGCTGCCTAATCTAGGCCCCGGGGATGAGGGAATTTGGAAAAGGAGGGGCCCTGATGCTGCGCTTGGCTGTTTTGGCCCTGGCGATCCTGGGGCTTGCCGCCTGCGTGTCCGGCCGCCGGACCGGGCCGGCGGTCCTGGTGGAAAGGTACTGTTACCGCACCCTGGGGGTGGTGGATTGCCATGCCGCGCCTCTGGCGGGCGAAGGGTACCGTTTGGTCGGCTTTTTCGACGCGCCCTCGGATACGCCGCTTAAGTGACCTGGAACCCGTGCGCATAGGGGTCGCGGGGGTCGATGAAGATGGTGTTGAACCCGGTGATCCGCGCCCACCCCTCGATCGAGGGGATGATCCCGTCATAGTTCCCGACCCGGGCCGTGGCCTCCACACGGCCGTGGAACAGGGAGCCGATGATGCTTTCGTGGATGAAGCTGTCCCCCACCTTGAGCTTGCCCTTGGCATGCAGTTGCGCCATGCGCGCCGACGTGCCGGTGCCGCATGGGCTGCGGTCGATGGCCTTGGCGCCGTAGAACACGGCGTTGCGGGCATGCGCCTCCGAATGGCGCGGGGCGCCGGTCCACAGGATATGGCTCACCTTGGCGATGGTCGGGTCTTCGGGATGGGCGATCTCGATGGCTTCGTTGAGGGCGGTGCGCAACACCGGCGAGGCGCGCAGCAGATCGCCGACCGACATCTCCGCCAGCCCAGCGTAGTTGGCCTGTTCCTCGACGATGGCGTAGAAGTTGCCGCCATAGGCGATGTCGACCGTGATCTCCCCGAGGCCGGGACAATCGACGGTCACATCCTCAGCGGCCAGATAGGAGCTGACGTTGGTCAGGCGCACGGACTCCACGAAGCCGTTGGCCATCCGGTAGTGCGCCTGAACCGGACCGGCCGGCGTCTCCAGACGCAGGAGTCCGGGCTCCCGTGGCTGGGCCAGGCCGCGTTCCAGGGCGAAGGTGACGGTGCCGATGGTCCCATGGCCGCACATGGGCAGGCAGCCGCTGGTCTCGATATAGAGAACGGCCACATCGAAGCGCGGGTCGCTCGGCGGATACAGGATAGCCCCGGACATCAGATCGTGGCCGCGCGGTTCGAACATCAGGCCGGTGCGGATCCAGTCATAGCGGCGCATGAAGTCCTGCCGCCGCTCGCTCATGGTGGTGCCGGTCAGCGCCGGGCCGCCGCCGGCGACCAGGCGGACAGGATTGCCACATGTGTGCCCGTCGATGCAGAAAAATGTATTGGGGGCCGGGGCGCCGGCGCGACTGCTGTCGTTTGCCATGGGACCTTGTGACCAGTGAGCCAGGCTGAACTCTAGCGCACGCCGGGAACCGGGCCAATTCTTACGCAAGCTGGATGGCGTCGCTTCACGCCAAGATAGGATCATGATGTCGAAAAAATATGAATAATATAAATATGTTATAATATTTAAGATCGATTTGGCCCTTCATGTCGAATTAAGGGAGTTGGCCGATACTTGTACCACCAGCGATCCTCGTGCCTGGCATCAGGCAATAGACGCCAGAGGCCATTGACAGGTAGACCGCCCATGAGCTCGTCCGGACCCAGCGTCACGGAGATCACGGAAGAGCAATTTCGCGATTTCGCCCGGCACCATGCGACATCGCCCGAGATCGGCCCCATTGCCACGGCGCTCGACAGCGATGCGAAAAACCAAAAAGGCGTTGATCGGGCTCTGATTGGTCTTTGGGGCTGCGACAAATTGTGCGCCGTGGCGTGTTTCAATATGTACAGTTCCGCGATCGACAAGGCGCGCCTGGTGCTGAAGCTGGATTCGATCATCGTCGCAGCGCCGCTCCGACGCCGTGGCCTGGCCGGCCTGCTGGTCGCGGGCGCATTTGTCGAGCTTCTCGGTAATGGGGCGCGCAACATCGTACGCATCTATGCCCATTCCGTCCATCCGGCGACGGTTAGCTTGTTGCGTAGTCTCGGATTTCGCGACCCGCAGGTTGTGGGTGCACCCATATCGGATCTGGGTATCGAAGCGGACAACCGCGAGGCTTTCCTGCGCCTGTGCGAATCGCAAATTCGCGATCAGATGACGCAAATGCGCCTGCAGTGCGAATTCTGCCGCAAAAGCGACAAGCGGGCACGGCCGTGGTGCAGTTCACGGGAAGATTTGCACAAGCCTCGTTGAGCTTTTCGAGCGGCACGCGCATGACAACGTTTCTCTTCAGCCATCCATCCTGTCTGGTCCATGAAACCGGGCACGGCCATCCGGAGTCCGCGGCTCGGTTGCAGGCCGTGCTGGATGCCCTGCAAGATGCGGAATTCGCCGGACTGACATGGCGGGATGCGCCGATGGCCGAGCGGGCGCAGATCGGGCGGGTGCACGATATCGCCTACATTTCCAAGGTTTTCGATGCGGCGCCGGAAACCGGCGAAGCCAACATTGCGCCGGATACAATACTCAGTCCCGGTTCATTGACCGCCAGCCTGCGAGCCGCTGGTGCGGTCTGCGCTGCTGTTGACAGCGTCGCGACCGGCGCGGCGGCGAATGCGTTCTGCGCCATCCGCCCGCCGGGCCATCACGCGGCGGCCGGAACAACCATGGGGTTCTGTGTCTTCAACAACGTGGCGGTCGGTGTCGAGCAGGCCCGCGAAGTGCACGGCTACAAGCGCATCGCGGTCGTCGATTTCGATGTCCACCATGGCAACGGCACCGAAGCGATCTTCCGCAGCGATCCCGATGTCATGGTGGCGTCTATCCACCAAACCATGATCTTCCCACGCACCGGCAGCAGCACGGACGTGGGCGTCGGCAACATCGTCAACGTGCCGCTGGTGCGGGACACGACAGCACAGGATTTCCGTCAGGCCTTTACCTCCGGGATTATCCCGCGGGTGGAGGCGTTCGATCCGGATCTGCTTTTCATTTCCGCCGGTTTCGACGCGCACATCCGCGATCCCTTGGGTAATCAGAAACTGGCCACGGCGGACTTTTCTTGGCTGACCGAGCAGTTGATGGGTGTGGCCGATCGCCACTGCGGCGGCCGGTTGGTCTCGACCTTGGAGGGCGGGTACAACCCCGAAGCCCTGGCATTATCCTGTGCCGCGCATGTCAGGTCGTTGCTGCGCCATTAATGGGGCGTCTGCCGAACGGCCGAAGTCGCCATATCGATAAAGAAAAACGGGCCCGGCGTTTTGCGCCGGGCCCGTTGCCGTTGTGGATGCTGTCGACTGTTAGGCGGCTTTGTCGTCGTTGAGGAACTTGCTGATCTCGGCGCGTAGGACATCGCCTTGCTTGGCCAGTTCCTGGGCCGCGCTCAGGACGTCGCCGGCCGACTTGCCGGTTTCCACCGCCGCGCTGTTGACGCTGGTGATGTTGGTCGACACCTCCTGCGTGCCGGAGGCGGCCTCCTGCACGGCGCGGGAGATTTCTTGAGTCGCCGCACTTTGCTCTTCCACCGCCGAGGCGATGCCCGAGGCGATCTCGCTGATCTCGCTGATCGTCTTGCCGATGCCCTTGATCGCATCGACGGTCCCCTTGGTCGCTTCCTGCATGCCCGAGATCTGCGCGGCGATGTCCTCGGTCGCCTTGGCCGTCTGATTGGCCAGGCTCTTGACCTCGGAGGCCACCACGGCAAAGCCCTTGCCGGCATCGCCAGCACGTGCCGCCTCGATCGTGGCGTTCAGCGCCAGCAGGTTGGTCTGGCTGGCGATATTGCTGATCAACTCGACCACCTCGCCGATCTTCTGCGCGGCTTCGGCCAACCCTTCGACGGTCACGTTGGTGCGATCCGCCTCGCTGACCGCCCGGCTGGCGATCGACGAAGACCGTTCCACCTGTTGCCCGATTTCCTCGATGGACTTGGACATTTCCTCTGCCGCCGAGGCGACTGTCTGCACGTTGGTCGTGGCTTCTTCCGAAGCGGCGGCCACGGCTTCTGATTGACGGCTGGTCTCTTCGGCGGTCGATGCCATGGACTGGGCCGTTGACTGCAACTCCTGCGACGAGGAGGAAACGATGTCCACGACCTCGCTGACCCGTTTCGCCATGGCGATGGTTTCGACCTTCTTCTGCGTGATATCGACGGCGTTCTTGACCACCTTGTAAGGCTTGCCATCGGGGCCGAGGACCGGGTTGTAGGCGGCCTGGATCCAAACTTCCTTACCGTCCTTGCGCATCCGCATGAATTCCCCAGCCTGGAACTTACCGGCCCGCAATTCATCCCAGAACTGGCGGTACGCGGAGCTTTCCTTGTATTTGGCCTCAACGAACAGGCTGTGCTTCTGGCCCTGGATCTCGGAGAGCTGCTGGTAGCCTAAAGCTTTCAGGAAGTTTTCGTTGGCGGTGATGATGGTGCCGTCCATCTCGAACTCGATCATCGCTTGCGAGGCGCCGATACCCTGCAATGTCGCGACCAGGCGCTCGTTCTCGGCATCCGATTTGACCTTCGCGGTGACCACGCTCCAGGTGAGCATCGGGCCCATGTAGTTGCCGTCCGTGTCGTGGATCGGGGTGACCAGCAGATCGAGGGTCTCCGGGCCGACTTGGATCAGGGCCTTGTGCGGCAGGTTCTTCGGGTCGGAGAGGATCTTGCGCTGGTGCGCCGGCACCTTGTGGAAGACGTCGATGGTCTGGCCGATCATGTCGTCGACCTTGACCGGCAGGTGATCCTGCAGGCTCTTCAGGGCCTCGACCGAGAACTTGTTCATGTAGTTGAGCGCGAAGTTCTCGGTATCGCACATCATCACGCCGATGGGCATGCCCTCGACCATCTGGGTCAGCTGGGCGGCCTGGGCATCCATCTTCACCTTCTCGGTGACCACGGCCCAGGTGAGCATGGCCGAGGTATAGGTGCCCTTGTCGTCGTAGATGGCGGTGACCAGCAGGTCGAGGGTCTCCGGGCCGACCTGGATGAGCGCCTTGTGCGGCAGGTTGCCCGGGTCGGCGAGCAGCTTGCGCTGGTGCTTCGGGTTCTTGTGGAAGACGTCGATGCAGGTGCCGACCAGTTTGTCGGCCTCGATCTCGAGAATATCCTCCAGCTGCTTGACGGCGGTGAGGGAGGCCTTGTTGGCATAGGTGACGTTGAAGGTCTTGAGGTCGCAGACCATG
>DASWJP010000132.1:0-32898 GCA_036397065.1 Kiloniellales bacterium
CGCGCGGCGCTGCGCGACGTCGGCCGGGTGCTGCAGATGCCCTATGGCCAGGTGGACCGCATCTGCAAGCTGGTGCCGAACAATCCGGCCAATCCGGTCACCTTGCGCGAGGCCATCGCCGGCGAGCCGCGCCTCCAGGAAATGCGGAACAGCGACGAATCGGTCGCCCGCCTGCTGGCCATCTCCCTGCAGCTTGAAGGACTCTACCGCCACGCCTCGACACACGCCGCCGGCGTGGTCATCGGCGACCGGCCGCTGGACGAGCTGGTGCCGCTGTACCGCGATCCGCGCTCGGACATGCCGGTCACCCAATTCAACATGAAGTACGTGGAAAGCGCCGGCCTAGTGAAATTCGACTTCCTGGGGCTGAAGACGCTGACCGTGCTGTCCCGTGCCTGCGACCTGATCGCCGAGCGGGGCGAGACCGTGGATCTCACGCGCATTCCTCTGGACGATGCCAAGACCTACGCCATGTTGGGACACGGCGATACGATCGGCGTGTTCCAGATGGAATCATCGGGCATGCGCGATGTGCTCAAGCGCCTGAAGGCCGACTGCTTCGAGGATCTGATCGCCGTCGTCGCCCTGTACCGGCCGGGGCCGATGGACAGCATCCCCAGCTACATCGCCCGCAAGCATGGGCAAGAAGCGATCGATTATCTCTATCCGTCCCTGGAGGGAATCCTCAAAGAGAGCTTCGGTGTCATGGTCTATCAGGAACAGGTCCTGCAGATCGCGCAGGAGTTGGCCGGCTACACCTTGGGTAGCGCCGATTTGCTGCGCCGGGCCATGGGCAAGAAAATCAAGTCGGAGATGGAGGCGCAGCGCAAGACGTTCATCGACGGCGCCGTGGCGCGCGGCGTGCCGGAAGCCACCGCGGCGCATATTTTCGAGCAGATCAATAAATTCGCCGGCTATGGCTTCAACAAGTGCCACGCCGCGCCGTATGCATTGGTGGCCTATCAAACGGCGTATCTAAAGGCCAACTATCCGGTGGAATTCTTTGCCGCCTCCATGTCCCTGGATATCGGCAACACGGACAAGCTGAATATCTTTCGCCAGGAGCTTGACCGCCTGGGCGTGCCGTTGCTGCCGCCGGATATCAACCGCTCTCGCGCCGACTTCGGGGTGGAGACGGTGGCCGATGCCGATGGGCCGGGCCGCGGTATCCGCTATGCCCTGGGCGCCATCAAGAATGTCGGCGGCGCGGCCATGGCGGCCCTGGCGGCGGAGCGGGATGCGGCGGGGCCGTTCGCCAGCATGGCCGACTTCACCCATCGTCTGGATCCGCGCGGGATCAACAAGCGCCAGATCGAGAACCTGGCCTGTGCCGGCGCGTTCGACGGGCTGGACCGAAATCGCCGCCGCCTGTACGAGGCCGCCGAGATCATCGTGCGGACCGCCGCCGCTGCGGCCAACGACCGGGCCAGCGCCCAAGAGAGCCTGTTTGGCGGCGCCGATGGCCCGCCGCCCGAGCTGTCTCTGCCCTTGGTGGAGGACTGGCCGGCCATGCAGCGCCTGCGCCAGGAATTCGAAGCCATCGGCTTCTACCTGTCGGCGCACCCCCTGGATGCCTATGGCAATACCCTGCAGCGGCTCCGCGTGGTCCGGGCCGGCGATCTGCCGGCGATCCTGGCGCGCGAGCCGGGGCGCAAGCGGCTCGCCGGGATCGTGGTGGGCAAGCAGGAGCGCACCTCGCGCCAGGGCAATCGCTTCGCTTTCGTGCAACTCTCCGATCCCAGCGGCATGTTCGAGGTGGTGGTGTTCTCCGATGCTTTGTCCCGTATTCGCGATGTCCTTGAGGCAGGCGAGCCGGTCCTGCTGACCGTGGACGGGCGGCTGGATGGCGAGGACATGCGCCTGACGGCGCAGGATATCGAACCTCTGGAAGCCGCCGTGGCCAATGCCGCCACGGGTCTGCGCCTGTTTGTCGCCGAGCCCAGCCCCCTGGAACGCCTGAAGAGCCTGCTGGAGCGGGAGTCCAAGGGGCGCGGCCGGGTGGCCCTGGTCCTCGACCTGGCGGACGGGCAGGAGGTGGAGCTGGAACTGCCCGGCGGCTACCGGCTCTCGCCCCCCGTGCGCCAGGCCCTGAAATCGCTACCGGGGGTCGAAGTCCAGGATCTGTAGAAGGCCGGATATAGCCCGATTCCCCTTGCAATAGAGGGTCCTTGAGGGTATCACCCGGCGCAGTCGCAATCACACACGCGGGCTTCGCGGTTCCTGGGGGAGACATCCCCAGTCATCGCTCCGGTGTCCGAATTTCGGATGCACTGCCCGCGGCGGATCAACCGGAGAAGTAAAAACCATGGCGCTACCGACCTTCACCATGCGCCAGCTTCTGGAAGCTGGTGTTCATTTCGGCCATACCACCCGGCGTTGGAATCCGAAGATGGGACCGTTTATCTTCGGCTCGCGCAACGGCGTGCATATCCTCGATCTCGAACAGACCGTGCCCATGCTGCACCAGGCGCTGACCTTCGTCCGCGATCAGGTGGCCAGCGGCGGCCGTGTGCTGTTCGTCGGCACCAAGCGGCAGGCGAGCGAGAAGATCGCCGATGCGGCCAAGCGGTGCGGCCAGTATTACGTCAACCACCGTTGGCTCGGCGGCATGCTGACCAACTGGAAGACCATCTCGCAATCGATCAAGCGCCTGCGCGAAGTCGAAGGTCGCCTGACCAACGAGACCGAGGGGCTGACCAAGAAGGAGCTGCTCCATCTGACGCGCGAGCGCGACAAGCTGGAGCGTGCGCTCGGTGGCATCAAGGAGATGGGCGGCCTGCCGACCGTGCTCTTTGTCGTCGATACCAACAAGGAGCACATCGCGGTCGAGGAAGCGCGGTGCCTGAACATTCCGGTGGTCGCGGTGCTCGATTCGAATTCGTCGCCGGACGGAATCGGCTTCCCGATTCCTGGCAATGACGACGCCATTCGCGCCATCGGCCTTTACTGCGATCTGATCTCGGACGCGGTTCTGGACGGCATCCAGGCCGAAGTGGCCGCCAGCGGCAAGGATGTGGGCGAAGCGGACGAGGCGCCCGTGGAGCCGCTGCCGGCGGATGACAAGCCCGCCGACGACGAGGCTGCGGCATCCGGTGCCGAGCCGGCGCGTCAGGCGGTGGCCGCCGATGCCGCCGGTGATCGGCCCGCCAAGGAAGCGGCGCCGAGCTGAACCTTTTCCACGACAGCAACACGATAAGGGTAAGGTATGGCTGAGATCACCGCGGCGCTGGTCAAGGATCTACGCGAGAAGACCGGCGCCGGCATGATGGATTGCAAGAAGGCGCTGACCGAAGCGGCGGGCGACCTGGAGGCGGCTGTCGATTGGCTGCGCAAGAAGGGCCTGGCCGCTGCGGCGAAGAAAGCCGGCCGCGTCGCCGCCGAAGGGCTGGTTGGCGTCTGCGTCGAGGACCGGCGCGGTGCCTTGGTCGAGGTCAACTCGGAAACCGACTTCGTCGCCCGGAACGAGCACTTTCAGGAATTCGTCGGCAACACGGCGGCCCGCGCCTTGGGCGCCGCCGGCGATGTGGAAGCGCTGCGTGCCGGCGCCTATGGCAAGAACGGCCCGAGCGTCGCCGAAGCCTTGACAGCTCTGATCGGCAAGCTCGGCGAGAACATGTCGGTGCGGCGCACGGCCTATATCGACGTGAAGAACGGTGTTGTCGCCACGTATGTCCACAATCAGGCAAGCGCCGAGAAGCCTGACTTGGGCAAGATCGGTGTGCTGGTCGGACTCGAGTCCACCGGCGATGCGGCGAAGCTGCGCGCGTTCGGCAAGCAGCTGGCCATGCACATATCCTGGTCGGCGCCGCACGCCATCGATGCGTCCGGCGTTGACCCGGTGGCCTTGGAGCGGGAGCGCAACGTCTTGGCCGAGCAGGCGCGGGAAAGCGGCAAGCCCGAGAACATCATCGAGAAAATACTCGAAGGCCGCCTGCGCAAATACTATGAAGAAGTGTGCTTGCTGGAACAGGCATTCGTCATCGACAACGAGATCACGGTGCGCAAGGCGCTGGAGCAAGCCAGCAAGGATGTGGGTGCGCCCATCAAGATCATCGGCTTCAACCGTTTCCAGCTGGGTGAAGGCGTGCAACGCGACGAAGGCGACTTCGCCGCCGAGGTGGCAGCCCAACTCGGCCGCTAGGCGCAACAGGACGATTTGTTTTGGGAGGGGCCGTGGCAGGGAAATCCAAATACAAACGCGTCCTGCTCAAAATCTCGGGCGAAGCGTTGATGGGCGAGTTGGAATACGGCCTCGACCCGAAAGCGGTGACGCGGATCGCCCGCGACGTCCAGGCGGTGCAAAGCATGGGCGTCCAGGTGTGCCTGGTTATCGGCGGCGGGAATATCTTCCGCGGCTTGGCCGGTGCCGCCGCCGGAATGGAACGGGCCACCGCCGACTACATGGGCATGCTGGCCACGGTCATTAACTCGCTGGCCATGCAAAACGCCCTGGAGCGCCTCGACGTCACAACCCGCGTGCAATCGGCCATCCCCATGGCCACGGTGGCCGAGCCCTATATCCGGCGCCGTGCCGTCAGGCACATGGAGAAGGGGCGGGTGGTCATTTTCGGTGCCGGTACCGGCAACCCCTTTTTCACCACCGATACCGCGGCCGCCTTGCGCGCCTCAGAGATGGGCTGCGATCTGCTGCTCAAGGGAACCAAGGTGGATGGCGTCTATGATGCCGATCCGATCAAGGTCCCCGGCGCCAAGCGCCTCGATCACCTCACCTATCTGGAGGTCTTGACCAAGGACCTTGGCGTGATGGACCATGCGGCGATTTCCCTGGCCCGCGAGAATGCCATTCCGATCCTGGTGTTTTCGATATACGAATCCGGGGCGTTCGCGAAAGTGCTGTCTGGCGAGGGGCGTTACACCATGGTTAGTGGCAGGGGCTGATCGGTGGCTGATCCCGATCTTAGCGATATTACCCGGCGGATGGACGGTGCCCAGGAGGCATTGCGCAAGGAATTCGCCGGTCTGCGCACCGGGCGCGCCTCGGCGGCCCTGCTGGAGCCGGTGACGGTCGAAGCCTATGGGTCAACCATGCCGATCAACCAGGTTGGAACCGTCGGCGTCCCTGAGCCGCGCATGATCACGGTCCAGGTTTGGGACCGGTCCCTGGTGGGCGCCGTCGAGAAGGCAATCCGCAATGCCGGCCTTGGGCTCAATCCGGCCGCCGATGGCCAACTCGTCCGGGTGCCGATTCCGGCCCTTTCGGAGGAACGCCGCATCGAATTGACCAAGGTTGCCGGCAAGTATTCGGAACAGGCCAGGGTTGCCGTCCGGAATGTCCGGCGCGATGGCATGGACATGCTCAAGCGCATGGAGAAGGACGGGGAAATCTCTGAGGATGACCACCGCATGTGGAGCGATGAAATCCAGAGCCTGACCGACGAGCACATCAAGAGTATCGACACCGCGTTGGCGCAGAAGGAGGAGGAGATCCTCCAGGTCTAGGACAATGGACGGAGCGCGCGAAGCCGTTGGCGCCAGAGCGCCCACTCACGTCGCGATCATCATGGATGGTAACGGGCGCTGGGCCAATGCGCGTGGATTACCGCGGGCGGCCGGGCATCGGCAGGGAGCCGAGGCCGTGCGCCGCTCCGTCGAGGGGTCCATCGAGCTGGGTATCTCATACCTCACCCTGTATGGGTTCTCGTCCGAGAATTGGAAGCGCCCGGCCACCGAGGTCGATGATCTCATGGGCCTGTTGCGGCGCTATTTGCAAGCGGAGCTGAACCGGCTGCACAGCGAGAACATTCGCCTGCGCGTCATCGGCGACCGCGGCCGTCTGCCCGAGGATGTGGTTCGCCAGATCGCCGAGGCGGAAACCTTGACCCAAGACGGGGTCCGCCTGAACCTGACGATTGCCCTGAGTTATGGCGGGCGGCAGGACATCTTGTCGGCGGCGCGATCCTTGGCGCAAGAAGTTGCCGCCGGCCGGCTCGACCCGGACGACATCGATGAGGCCAATTTCACGGCGGCCCTGTCGACCGCCGGAATACCTGATCCGGACCTGCTGGTGCGCACCAGCGGCGAGCAACGGATCAGCAATTTCCTGTTGTGGCAGTCGGCCTATAGCGAGCTTGTGTTCCTGAACAAGCTTTGGCCGGATTTTGGCAAGGAGGATCTGGCCGACGCGGTGCGGGAATTTCAACGGCGTGATCGGCGCTACGGTGCAACCGCGAGCTCCGGTTAAGAGATTGGGACTCCCGGTCCGGCTGATCTCGGCGCTGGTTCTGGCGCCGCCTGTGCTTGCCGCATTGTATGTCGGCCCACCGTACAGTGATATTCTGGTCATTGTTGCCGCCGGGCTTGCCGCCTGGGAGTGGGCCCGGTTGTGCGGCAACGGGATCGTGGCTGTTCCGGGAGCGGTGCTGATCGCCGCTGTCCTGGTCACCGCGGTGGCTGGCGTACTGGGCCTCTATTCCATCGCGGGTTGGGTGATTGCAACCGGCGCCATGGTGGCAGCCGTGGCCTCGATGCGGACCAAATTGGGTACTCCCTTGTGGTATGCCGCCGGGGCCGCCTATCTGGGATCGGCGATCCTGGCGTTTCTATGGCTGCGCGCCGATCCCGTCACCGGCCGTTTCATCATACTTTGGCTCATCACAGTGGTGTGGGCCACGGACATCGGCGCCTATGCGGCGGGCCGGTCCATCGGCGGACCCCGCCTGGCGCCGGGGATCAGCCCGGGCAAGACGTGGGCCGGCTTGGCCGGCGGCATCTTGGCTGCTGCCGCTGCCGGAATGGCGGTTTTGCTAGGCCTGGAGGGGGATGAATTGGGGCTGGTTGCACTGGTGCGCATGGCCGCGGCCAGCGCCGTGCTTGCGGTTGTGGCCCAGGTAGGCGATCTTTTCGAGTCGCATCTGAAGCGCCGGACCGGCGTCAAGGATTCGAGCGACCTGATCCCAGGCCACGGTGGCGTGCTGGATCGCATCGACGGTCTTTTGGCCGCGGCCTTGGCCTTGGGCTGCGCAATTCGGCTGACGGGGGGAATACATCTCGAATGGCTGTAACTTCGGTGAAGATCGGACCGAAAACGGCGCCGCGGCGGATTTCGATACTGGGGTCCACCGGTTCGGTCGGGTGCAATACCCTCGATCTCATCCGCCGCCAGCCGGAGTCGTTCGCCGTCGAGGCGCTCACCGCCAACGGCCAGGTCGATCGCCTGGCGGAACAGGCCAGACAGGTTGGCGCCCGCCTGGCGGTGGTTGCCGACGCGGCCCGATATCAGGATCTCAAGACAGCCCTTTCGGGTAGCGGCATCGAGGCCGCCGCCGGACCCGCGGCGGTGATCGAGGCGGCTTCGCGCCCGGCCGACTGGCTGATGGCGGCCATCGTCGGCGCGGCCGGTCTGGCACCGACCCTGGCGGCCGTGCGCCGTGGCGCCGTGGTGGCCTTGGCTAACAAAGAGACGCTGGTGTGCGCCGGGGCCTTGATGACTGCCGAAGTGGCGCGCAGCCGGGCGACCCTGCTGCCTGTCGATTCCGAACACAACGCCATCTTCCAGGTCCTCGACGCGGACCGGCCGGAAGCCGTCGACAGAATCATTCTGACGGCATCCGGCGGGCCGTTCCGCACTCTGCCACGCTCGGCCATGGCCGAGGTGACGCCGGAGCAGGCCGTTGCGCACCCCAATTGGGATATGGGCGCGAAGATCTCGGTCGATTCCGCGACCATGATGAACAAAGGCCTGGAGATCATCGAGGCCCAGCATCTATTCGCCATGTCCGCGGAGCGGATCGACGTTCTGGTGCATCCGCAGTCGGTGGTCCATTCCATGGTCACCTATGTGGATGGTTCGGTGCTGGCGCAGATGGGCGTGCCGGATATGCGCACGCCGATCGCCTATACATTGGCCTGGCCGGCGCGCATGCCGGCGCCGGTGAAGCGGCTCGATCTGGCGGCGGTCGGGCAACTGACCTTCGAGACACCGGACCCGGAGCGGTTTCCGGCGCTGCGCCTGGCGCGCGAGGCCTTGCAGGCCGGCGTCAGCGCCCCAACGATCCTGAATGCGGCGAACGAGGTGGCCGTGCTCGCCTTCCTGGAAAGGCGCATCGGTTTCCTCGATATTGCCAAGTTCGTCGAAGAGACGCTGGCCCGCGTGCCCGCGTGCCCGTTGGTTTCGCTTGAAGATGTGTGGAGCGTGGATAAGGAAGCGCGGGCCGTGGCCTCGGACCTGATTTCGCAGAATAGGCGGCCCCAGAGTCCCCCACGAGTGGACAACAAGAAAATAAGCAAATATAAATAATTACAAAAGCATAGTGTTTCTTTCGGAAGTAAACTACGAGCTATGCCGGCGGGACAGTGGTCCTTGTTTGCGTTCGGGATATGCGGGTACATTGCGGGCGTCCCGGCAGCTCGCCGGGAACAGCGCGGGGCCTTGGTGAATGGACGTTTTTGGCGGTGTTTTCACGTTTGCCGTGCCGGTGATTTTCAGCGGCATGGTGGACTATGTGCTGCCGTTCCTGTTCATCCTGACGGTGCTGGTGTTCGTGCACGAGATGGGGCATTTCCTGGTCGCGCGCTGGAATGGCGTTCGCGTCGAGGTCTTCTCCATCGGTTTCGGACCGGAGTTGTTCGGCTGGACCGACCGGGCCAAGACACGCTGGAAATTCAGTCTCATTCCTTTGGGCGGTTACGTGCGCATGTTCGGCGATGCCAACGCCGCCAGCCAGCCCGCCGATAACCAGGCCGAGCTCACCCCGGAAGAGCGCGCGGTCTCTTTTCATTGCAAGCGGTTGAGCCAGCGGACATGGATCGTGGCCGCCGGCCCGCTGGCGAACTTCCTGTTCGCCATCGTGCTGCTCGCCGGCTTGTTCGCGACGGTCGGCCAGCCCTTCACGCCGCCGGTGGTCGGGGACGTGGTGCCGGAAAGTGCGGCGGCCAAGGCGGGGATATTGCCGGGCGACAGGTTCTTCGTGATCGACGGCACCTCCATCGAACGGTTCGAGGATGTGCAGCAGATTGTACGGCTGAATGCGGATCGGCCGCTCGAAGTGGTGGTGCAGCGCGACGGCCGCGAGGTGTTTCTGACGGCAACCCCGGCAATGAGCGAACTGACCGATAATTTCGGCAACCGGCAAAAGATCGGCCTGCTCGGCGTCACGCGCAGCGGTGTCGAATACGCCCAATACGATCCTCTGACGGCGGTCTGGCGGGCGACGCGGGAGACGGCAAATCTGACGGTGGGGACATTGCAGGCGGTAGGCCAGATGATCGTTGGTGCGCGCAGCACCGACGAGCTGGGCGGCCCCCTGCGCATTGCGCAGATGTCGGGGCAGGTTGCCGAGGCCGGTTTCATCACCGTGATTTGGTTCATGGCCGTTCTGTCGATCAATCTGGGATTGATCAACTTCTTTCCGATTCCCATGCTCGATGGCGGACATCTATTGTTCTATGGTTTCGAGGCGGTGCGGGGCCGCCCCTTGGGAGAACGGGCGCAAGAATATGGATTTAGAATTGGCCTTGCGCTGGTGTTCAGCCTGATACTGTTCGTCACCTGGAACGATCTGGTACACCTGGAAGTGTTCGACTTTATCAGAAGGTTGGTTACCTAACTGCGGCAATCGCGGGTTTGCCGCTGAATGACTAGGGGGACGGTCGTCGAGGCACGATGGCCATGGGGGGCAAGGACTTGTTTGGGGGACGTTTTCGGACACTCGGCGTAGTGCTCGCGCTGTGCTTGGCACTCGGCACGGCGGTGGCGGGCCGCGCGCTGGCGCAGACCGATCTGAGCGGCGGCATCATCAATGAAATCCGCATCGAGGGAACTCAGCGTATCGAGCCGGAAACCGTTCGTTCCTACATGCGCGTCAACCCGGGCGATCCCTTCGACCCGGTGCGTCTCGACAGATCCCTGAAGAATATTTTCAGCACCGGCCTGTTCGCCGACGTCACGTTGCGCCGCGAAGGCGATGCCTTGATTGTCTCCGTGGTGGAAAATCCAATCATCAATCGGATTGCCTTTGAAGGAAATGACCGGCTTGAGAAAGACACCTTGCAAGCCGAGGTTTCTTTGCGTCCGCGCGTGGTGTTCACCCGCACCAAAGCGCAAGCGGATGCGCAGCGCCTGCTGGAGATCTACCGCCGTTCCGGCCGCTATGCGGCGACGGTGGAGCCCAAGGTCATTCAGTTGCCGCAGAACCGCGTCGATCTGGTGTTCGAGATTAACGAGGGGCCGCTGACCAAGATCAAGGCGGTCAATTTCATCGGCAACCGCGTGTTTTCGGATTCCAGTCTGCGCGATGAGATTACCACGAGCGAGAGCGCTTTTTGGCGCTTCCTGTCCTCCACCGACACCTACGATCCCGACCGGCTATCTTTTGACCGCGAGCTGTTACGCCGCTTTTATCTGAGCGAGGGATATGCGGATTTTCGCGTCAATTCGGTCGTCGCGGAACTGACCCCTGACCGCGAAGGTTTCGTTGTTACGATCACCGTGGAGGAAGGGGAGCGGTACAAGTTCGGCAATATCGAAGTGACAAGCACATTGCGCAATCTCGATCCTGAGACCTTGAAAAAGCATGTGCTGACGGAAGAAGGGGATTGGTACGATGCCAAGGCCGTCGAAGACACCGTCAACAATCTGACCGAAGAGATCGGCAATCTGGGTTACGCATTTGTCGATATCCGGCCGCGATCGGATCGTAACCCGGAGGCACGTATCATCGGCATCGTCTATGAAATCAACGAAGGGCCAAAGGTCTACGTTGAGCGTATCGATATTCAAGGCAACGTGCGGACGCTCGACCGCGTGGTCCGGCGGGAATTTCGCCTGGTTGAAGGCGACGCGTTCAACAGCGCCAAGTTGCGCCGGTCCCGGGAACGGGTGCGCGACCTCGGCTTCTTCCTGACCGTCGATGTGGACAACAAGCCAGGCAGCGCGGCCGACAAGACGGTGGTCACCGTGGATGTGGAAGAGCAATCCACGGGCGACTTGTCCTTTGGTGCCGGCTTCTCGACGGAGTCCGGTCCGCTGGGCAACATCGGCCTGCGAGAGCGGAATCTGCTCGGCCGGGGTCAGGATTTGCGGGTCAACTTCACGATCTCCGGTGTCGATTCTCAAATCGATCTGAGCTTCACGGAACCGTATTTCCTGGATCGGAATCTCGCGGCCGGTTTCGACATCTTCCGCACCGAAACCAACAAGCGCCGCCGGGCTTACGAACTGGAAAGAATCGGCGGGTCCTTAAGGACGGGTTTCTCCTATAACGAACACCTCCGTCATGTCGTTCGCTATACGTTGGAACAGAATACCATCTCGAACGTGGATTCTGATGCGTCCTTGCTGATCAAGTCCGAGCAAGGAACCTTCCTCGTGTCGGGATTTTCTCATGAGCTTTCTTACGATACCCGGGACAGCCGTATTGATCCGCGGGAGGGCATGATTGTTCGATTGCGCAACGAGGTCACCGGCGCCGGTGGCGATGTGCGGTTCCTCAAGTCGTCTATCGGCGGTGCCTATCATTACCCGATACTGGAAAATTGGACCACCACTGTGGATGCCGAGATCGGCAACATCATCGGCCTCGGCCAGGACACGCGCATTAGCGATCGACACTTTGTGGGCGGGAACAATTGCCGCGGATTCAAGTCGGCGGGGGTCGGCCCGCGCGATGCGCCGACCGCTGACCCGCTGGGAGCCAAGCAATTCTACACCGGAACACTGGAATTAGGATTCCCGCTTGGCCTGCCCGAGGAATTCAATATCCGCGGCCGTGTCTTTACCGATGTCTGTTCCGCCTGGGGCCTGGATGAGTCCAATGCCAATGTGCAGGACTCCCAATCACCGCGGGCAGCGGTGGGGGTAGGCTTATCCTGGCAATCCCCGTTCGGTCCTATTATTCTCGATTTGGGATTTGCAGTTCTCAAAGAAGACTTTGACGAAACCGAGCTGTTCAGCTTTAGTTTCGGAACTCAATTCTAAGCGAGATTGGCGGCTAGTTTGCGGTTTACCTTCCGGTGGCGATCATATCTTGGCGCGGTGGCGCTTGCGGGGGCCATGGCATCGTCCGGATTGCCGCCGGCTGCGGCACAGGATGTGGCCGCGCCGGTCTTGGCGATTATCGATGTTCAGAAGGTTCTGCGGGAATCCGTGGCCGTCAAAGCCTTGACCGCGACGATCGAGGAGCAGCGCGACAAGTACCAGCAGGAACTGAAGCAGAAAGAAGAATCCCTGCGCAATGCCGATCAGGAGTTGGCCAAGCAGCGTTCGATCCTGTCGGCCCAGGCTTATGCTGACAAGCGCAAAGAGATAGAACAACAGGTCGGCACCCTGCAGCGTCAGGTGCAGGAGCGGAAAAAGGGGTTGGACCAGTTGTTCGGCCAGGGGATGTCGCAGGTGCAGAACGAGCTGGCCAATGTGGCCAAGGAGATCGCCGAGGAACGCGGGATCGATTTGATCTTGTCGCGGGCGACGGTTGTCATCGTGAAGCCAAAGTTCGATATTTCGAACGAGGCGCTGACCCGGCTGAATGCGCGCCTCAAATCCGTGGCCGTCCCGACGCCACAGAACTAAGGCCGAATATGGCTGACGCACGATTTTTTCGGCCGGCGGGGCCGTTCTCGCTACGCGAAATTGCCAAGGTAGCGGGGGCCGAGCTGGTCAACGCGCCGGACCCCAAGCGGGCCATGAGCGGCGTGGCACCGCTTGAGTCGGCTGCCGCGGCCGATGTCAGCTTCCTCGACAACGTGCGCTATCTGGATGCCTTTCGGGCCAGCCGGGCCGGCGCGTGCGTGGTGGCGCCGGAGCATGTCAAACAGGCGCCGGAAAGTATGGCACTACTGGTCACCGAGAAGCCGTACCGCGGCTATGCGCTGGTGGCGCAGGCGTTCTTCCCGCCGCCGCCGAGTGCGGAATCGCGGCATCCGACAGCGGTCATCGATCCCACCGCCCAGATCGGCCCGGGCACCGCCATCGGTCCGGGCGCGGTCATTGGCGCCCGGGTTGAGATCGGGGGGGGCTGCCGCATCGGCCCCAACGTGGTGATCGCCGACGGCGTCGTCATCGGCGACGGGACCGAGGTCGGCGCCAATGCCTCATTGGCTTATAGCCTGATTGGCGCGCGCTGCCAGATCCATGCCGGCGTGTGCATCGGCAACCGCGGATTTGGCTTCGCCATGGACCCGGACGGCTTCATCGACGTGCCGCAGTTGGGGCGGGTCATCATCGAGGATGACGTGGAGATCGGCGCCAACTCGACTGTCGATCGGGGGGCGGGACCGGATACGGTCATTGGCGCCGGTACGAAGATTGATAATCTGGTTCAGATCGGGCACAACGTGCGGATCGGACGGCGGTGTGTGCTGGTGGCGCAATCCGGCATTGCCGGGAGCGCCAAACTGGAAGATTTTGTCATGGTGGGCGCCCAGGCGGGTGTCTCGGGACACCTCCATGTCGGAAAAGGGGCGCAATTGGCTGGCAAGAGCGGGGTCATGCGCGACGTCCCGGCGGGTCTGGCGGTCGGCGGCGCGCCGGCGATACCGCTGCGCGATTACTTCCGCCTGTGCACCATCTGGCAGCGTCAGCTCAAGGCAAGGGGCAAGCGCGATGAATGAAAGTCAAGTGAGCCGCGACACCATTGAATCGATAGACATCATGCGGGTCATGCAAATGATTCCGCACCGATACCCGTTTCTCATGATTGACCGGGTCATCAATTTGGTGCCGGATCAAAGTGCCGTCGGCATCAAGAATGTCACCATAAACGAGAATCACTTTCAGGGTCATTTTCCCCGCCAACCGGTCATGCCGGGTGTGCTCATCATCGAATCCATGGCCCAGACGGCCGCGGTCCTGGTGGTGGAAACCCTCAGAGGGGCCGCTGCCGGCAAGCTGGTCTATTTCATGACCGTCGAGGATGGCCGTTTCCGCAAGCCCGTGGTTCCCGGTGATACCCTACACGTCCACGTCACCAAGCTGCGCCATCGCGCCAACGTCTGGAAGTTCAGCGGCGAGGCCAGAGTGAACGGCGTCTTGATGGCCGAGGCGCGATTCTCGGCCATGATCATGGACGATTGATGTCGCAAATTCACGCCACCGCGATTGTTGACCCAAAGGCGAAAATCGCCGGCGGAGTCAAGATCGGTCCGTACTGCGTCGTTGGCGCGGACGTGGTGCTTGGCGACGATGTGCAGCTGCATAGCCACGTGGTGGTCGAGGGGCGCACCCGGATCGGCGCGCGCACACAAATCTTTCCGTTCGCATCCATTGGGCACCGCCCTCAGGATCTGAAATACAGCGGCGAACCATCCGAATTGATCGTTGGCGAGGACAACATGGTGCGTGAACACGTCACCATGAATCCGGGAACCGAAGGCGGCGGCATGGTCACCCGGGTCGGCAATCGATGTCTGTTCATGATGGGCTCGCACGTGGCCCATGACTGTAAGATCGGCGATCATGTCATCTTGGCCAATAACGCGACCCTCGGCGGACACGTAGTGATCGAGGCGTACGCCATCATCGGCGGGCTGTCGGCGGTCCATCAATTCGTTCGTGTCGGCCGGCACGCCATCGTCGGTGGCATGTCCGGTGTGGAGCACGATGTCATTCCCTACGGTATGGCCATGGGCGAGCGGGCCCGCCTGCATGGCCTGAATGTGATCGGCCTCAAGCGGCATGGCTTCGATCGGGCGGAGATCCAGGCGTTGAACACGGCGTATCAGGTTTTGTTTGCCGATACCGATACCCTGGTGGAACGGGTCGGCCAACTGGATGCGAATCTGGGGCAGGCCAAGGGCGTGTCCGATATCGTTGCGTTCATCCGGCATGGGTCGTCGCGGGCTCTGTGCCGGCCCAAGCCCGGCAATGACGAGTAAACTCGGGATCCTTGCAGGCGGCGGCGATTTGCCGCGGCGACTAATCCAGGTATGCCGCGAGAACGGCCGCGATGTATACGTTCTGGCTTTCGAAGGACAAACCGAACCGGAAACCGTCGCCGGCGTCGAGCATGGCTGGACCCATCTTGGCTCCACGACCGCGGCGTTGGATATGCTGCGTGCGGCGGCCGTGTCCGATGTGGTCCTGGCCGGCCCCATGGCGCGGCCCAGCCTGCGCGATCTGCGGCTCGATCCCTTGAGCGTAAAGGTGCTCGCCAAGGCCGGGGCCAGCGCCCTGGGAGACGATGGCTTGCTGCGCGCCATCGTCGGCACGCTGGAGGGCGCGGGGTTTCGCGTTCTCGGCGTGGATGACGTGCTGGGCGATGTGGCGGCGCCTACTGGTCCCTTTGGCCGCCACAGTCCCGATGCGCAGGCCGAACAGGATATCGCCCGCGGCATCGCCGTGGCGCGCGCCCTGGGCGCGCACGACGTGGGTCAAGCGGTGGTCGTCCAGCAGGGATTGGTGCTCGGCGTGGAGGCGATCGAGGGCACCGACCGTTTGCTCGACCGGTGCGCCGAGCTGCGGCGCAACGGGCCCGGCGGCGTTCTGGTCAAGGTGCGCAAGCCCCGGCAAGAGGCTCGCGCCGATTTGCCGACCATCGGTGTGCACACCATCGAACGCGCCGTGGCCGCGGGCCTGCGCGGCATTGCCGTGCAAGCCGGCGGAGCGCTGGTGATCGACAGGCCGGCAGTGACGCGTGCGGCGGACGCGGCCGGCCTGTTCGTCGTCGGAGTACAGGTCGACGCATGAAATCCACCGGCCTGGGCGGTGATCCTGGCGGCGGCCAGGACTCGCCGCTGATCTTCATCGTCGCCGGTGAACCGTCGGGCGATCTGCTGGGTGCCCGGCTGATGGCGGCGCTGCGGGCGGAGACCGGCGGCCGCATCCGTTTTGCCGGTGTCGGCGGCGAACGCATGGCGGCGGAAGGCCTGCGCAGTCAGGTTCCCATCGATCAATTGGCGGTCATGGGTATCTTCGAGGTGCTGCCGCATGCGCTGCGCATACTGCGGATCATCCGCCAGACAGCCGCGACGGCCCGCACCCTGCGGCCCGCCGCCGTGGTCACCATCGATTCACCGAATTTCAGTCTCGAGGTAAGCCAGCGTCTGCGCGGCCTCGGCGTGCCCCTGATCCACTACGTGGCTCCTTCGGTCTGGGCGTGGAAGCCGTGGCGGGCGGCGCGGATGGCGCGGTCCGTGGATCATCTGCTGACCCTGCTGCCGTTCGAGGCGCCTTACTTCGAAAAGCACGGTCTGGCCACCACCTTCGTCGGCCATCCGGCGATCGAGGCGGCGCAGGAACCGGTCGATCCCGCCGCTTTCCGGGCCGCCCATGGGGTGCCCGCGGCGGCGCAGGCGATCTGCGTGCTGCCCGGTAGCCGGCGCGGCGAGGTGCGCCGCCTGGCGCCCGTCTTCGGCGCCACGTTGCAGCGCCTGGCGGCAAGAATTCCCGATCTTTGCGTGGTGGTGCCGACGGTATCCACGGTGGCCGCGGACGTATCGGCGCTGATCCAGGAATGGCCGGTGCCGGCCATCGTACTGTCGGATCCGCGCGAGAAGGCGGCGGCCATTGCCGCGGCGGATGTGGCGCTGGCTGCCTCCGGGACCGTGGCGGTGGAGCTTGCGGTTGCCGGCGTGGCGGCGGTGATCGCCTATCGCGTTTCGCCGCTGACCGCCTTCGTCGCCCGGCGCGTGATCAAGCTTCCGTATGCCAGCTTGCCGAATATTCTGCTGGGCCGGGAGGTACAGCCGGAATTCATTCAGGAGAATTGCACGCCCGACAATTTGGCGCCGGCATTGATCCACTTGTTGCAGGACCCGAAGGCACGGGCGGCGCAAATCGCGGCGGCCGGCGAGGCGGTGGCGATGCTTCGTCCCGAAGGGGCCCTGCCCAGTATCCGGGCGGCGCGGACCATATTGCGGCTGGTCCAAGCTGGCAATCATCGGGCAAAGGGCCTACCTATAGAAAACACACCCAAGGAGGCACGATGAGCGAGACATCCACTGCGATCAAAAAGAAGGCGGCGAGCGGCGCCGGCGGCCCATTCCGTCTGTTGCACACCATGATCCGGGTGCGGGATCTGGATAAATCCATCGCCTTCTATACCAGTCATCTGGGCATGAAGGAATTACGGCGGACAGACTATCCCTCCGGCGAATTCACCTTGGCCTTTTTAGGCTATGGCGACGAGGCGACCGGCACGGTCATCGAACTGACCCACAATTGGGGTCAAAAGGAAGCCTATGACCTGGGCACCGGCTTTGGGCATCTGGCCGTAGGCGTGCCCGATATCTATGGCACCTGCGCCGAATTGGAGAAGGCCGGCGTGAAGATCCCGCGCCCGCCCGGCCCCATGAAACACGGCGGCAGCGTCATCGCCTTCGTCGAGGATCCGGACGGCTACAAGATCGAGCTGGTCGAGCGCAGCTAAATTCCGCTCCGGCACGTCGCCGGGAACATCACCAGTCCGGCGGCAAGATACTTCGAGACAGCGCTTCGCGCCTCCTCAGTAGGGGGCAAATGGGCTGAATACAAAACGACCCTCATTCTGAGGAGCGGCCCAAAGGAGCGCGTTTCGAAGAATGGTCTAGGGCTCCTGGGCGGTTTGTATTAGCAGCCTGCTAGCTGCGCTTGTCGATGGATACATACTTCAGCTTGGTCTCGCCGACATATCGTTGCCGTGGCCGGCTGATGCGATGATCGACGTCTTCGATCATCTCCTTCCATTGCGACACCCAGCCGACGGTGCGCGCCAGCGCGAACAGCACCGTGAACATGGTCGTGGGGAATCCCATGGCCTGCAAAATGATCCCCGAGTAGAAATCCACATTGGGGAAGAGCTTGCGCTGGACGAAATAATCGTCCTCCAGGGCGATCCTCTCCAACTCCATGGCGAGATCGAGGAGAGGCTCGTCTTGGTGGTTTAGTTCCTCCAGCACTTCATAGCAGCTCTTGCGCAAGACGGCGGCGCGTGGGTCGTAGTTCTTGTACACCCGGTGGCCAAAGCCCATCAGCCGGAACGGATCGTTCTTGTCCTTGGCCCGTTTCAGGAATTCGGGGATGCGCTTCTTGTTACCGATCTCATGCAACATCTTCAGCACCGCTTCGTTGGCGCCGCCATGAGCCGGCCCCCAGAGCGAGGCGATGCCGGCGGCGATACAGGCGAACGGGTTGGCGCCGCTCGAACCGGCGATGCGCACGGTCGACGTCGAGGCGTTCTGCTCATGGTCCGCGTGCAGAATGAAGATCCGATCCATGGCCCGCGCCAGCGACGGACGGACCTTGTACTCTTCCGCTGGTACCGAATAGATCATGTGCAGGAAGTTGGACGCAAAGTCGAGATCGTTGCGCGGATAGACGAACGGCTGCCCGACGGAATATTTGTAAGCCATGGCGGCGATTGTCGGCATCTTCGCGATCAGGCGATGGGATGCCACCATGCGCTGATGCGGATCGCTGATATCCGTTGAGTCGTGATAAAACGCCGATAGGGCACCGACCACGCCCACCATGACCGCCATGGGGTGTGAATCCCGGCGGAACCCACGGTAGAAATAGTGCATCTGCTCGTGCAGCATGGTGTGGTAGGTGATGGACTTCTCGAAGCCCTTCCACTCGGTCTTGCTTGGCAGGTGGCCATGCAGCAGCAGAAAGCAGACCTCCATATAGTTGCTGTGCTCTGCCAGGTCCTCGATGGAATATCCGCGATGCATGAGGACGCCCTCATCACCGTCGATGTAGGTAATCTCCGAATCACAGCTTGCGGTTGAGGTATATCCCGGATCGTAGGTAAAGAACCCGGTATCCGTATAAAGCTGGCGCACGTCGATCACAGGTGGCCCGACGGTTGCCTCGAGGATCGGCATCTCCCAGGATTTGCCGGACCTGTTGTCGGTCAAGGTGACGGTGTCCTTGCTAGCAGGCGCGCCCGCCTTTGGTGTGGACTTCGCCTTCGACGCAGCCTTCACCTTTGAAGCAGCTTTTGCATTAGCCGATTTCGCTGCCATTTCACCGTTCCCTGGTCAGAGTGTTAGGCCGCCGCGCAATGCGGATTAGAGTGCGACGCAGCATAATGCCTCTTGCCGAGTCGGGCAATGCGGCACGAAAGGCCGAACCCGTACGGTTCTCAGGGCTTAGGTGATGGCCTCTGCCGCCGTCTGATCGGCGATACGTGCCAGGCACTCTTCGCGGCCGAGTATCGACATAACCTCGAACAGGCCGGGCGAAGACTCGGAGCCTGTCAGCGCCGCTCGCAACGGTTGCGCGACCTGTCCCAGCTTCAAAGACTGCGCCTCGGCCATGCCACGCACCGTCGATTCGAGGGTGGCTTCGACCCATTCGCCGGTGGCCTGCAATGCCGGCAGCAGGGCGGCCAACCGTTCCCGGCCGCCATCGTCCAGGATCTTGGCCGCCTTCGACGTCAGGTTCAGCGGTCTGGCCGCCACATAGAACGCGGCGTTCTCGGCCAACTCCTTCAGGGTCTTGGCACGGACCTTCAGACCGGCCATGCCCCGAGTCAGACGCTGGCGTCCGGCCGCATCGACCGGCCGTCCGGTGATCTCTTCCAGGCGCGGAACAATTTCCCCGGCCAGCCGCGCATCATCGGCTTCGCGCAGGTAGTGTCCGTTCAGATTGTCCAGCTTGGCGAAATCGAAACGCGCCGCGGCTTTGCCCACCGCATCCAGGTCGAACCAGGCGATCGCCTGTTCGGTGGAAATAATCTCGTCGTCGCCGTGCGCCCACCCCAGGCGCAGCAAATAGTTGCGCAACGCCTCGGGCAGATAGCCCATGTCCCGGTAGGCGTCGACCCCCAGGGCGCCGTGCCGCTTCGACAGCTTGGCGCCGTCCGCCCCATGAATCAGCGGAATGTGCGCGAAGGCCGGCGTCGACCAGCCCATGCCCTGATAGATCTGCGTTTGCCGAAAGGCGTTGGTCAGATGATCGTCGCCGCGGATGACATGGGTGATCTCCATGTCGTGGTCATCGACGACCACCGAGAGCATGTAGGTGGGGGTGCCATCGCCGCGCAGCAGCACCATGTCGTCGAGCTGGTCATTGGCCACGGTCACCCGGCCTTGCACCAGGTCGTCGATGACCGTCTCGCCTGTCTGCGGCGCCTTCAGGCGGACTACCGGCTTGATCCCGGCCGGGGCGGTGGCCGGATTGCGGTCGCGCCAGCGGCCGTCATAGCGCATGGGCCGGCCGTCGGCACGCGCAGTCTGGCGCATCTCGTCCAGCTCTTCCGGGGTGCAGAAACAGCGGTAGGCGTGCCCCTGGGCCAGCAGGGCATGGGCGACCTCGGCGTGGCGCGATGCCCGTGCAAATTGATGCACCGTTTCGCCATCCCAGTCGAGTTCCAACCAGCGCAGGCCATCCAGAATCGCCTCGACCGCCGCTTCGGTCGACCGCTTCCGGTCCGTATCCTCGATGCGCAGGCGAAACAGGCCGCCGCGGTGGCGGGCGAACAGCCAGTTGAACAAGGCGGTGCGAGCACCGCCGATGTGCAGATAGCCGGTCGGCGACGGGGCAAAGCGGGTGATGACGGGCGCGGCGGGCGGGTTCATGGGCGTGCTCTCATGGGCGGGGCTCATAGCATATCCACGGCGCCTCGTCACGGCGCCGCCGGACGGGTATCATGGCCGCTTGAATGACCGTCCAGGTAGGGCGCGGGGGGGGACAGCACCACCGTGGCGGTTTCACAGCACGGCATCGACCTGGAAGACGCCCGTGACGACGCGCCCGTGCCGGTTCGCAGACCGCGGCGGTGGCGCGCCGTGCGATCGGCCCTGGACTGGATAGCCGCATCGGCAGGCGCGGAGCGGGACCGCTGGGGCCTGTGGTTGCCGGTGGGCTTCGGCGCCGGCATCGCCGGATACTTCGCCTTGGCGCAGGAGCCGCCGGCATGGATCGGCGGTGCCGGCGTGCTGGCGGCGGGCGGGCTCGCCGTGCTCGGCCGTCGGCACACCGGCTTGTTGCTGATAGGCCTGGCAACCCTAGCGATGGCGGCGGGCTTTGCCACGGTGCAACTGCGCACCGCGCACGTGGCGGCACCGGTTCTGGAACAGACGCTGAATTCCGCCCGCATCTCTGGCCGAGTGGTCGAGGTGGAGCCGCGCCCGCCGGGGCGCCGGGTGCTGCTGGATCGGGTCAGCATCGACGGATTAGATCCGGCGCAAACTCCCGCGCGCATTCGCGTCACCCTGCGGGGGACGGAACCGCCGATACGGCCGGGCGGGTGGCTGACACTTCGCGCCAGCCTTCGGCCGCCGCCGGAACCGGCGGCGCCCGGTGCCTACGATTTCGCCCGCCAGGCCTACTTTCAGCGCCTCGGGGCGGTCGGCTTTGCCCGTGGGCCGGCCTCCATCGCCGAGCCTCCGCAGCCAGACAGCGCATGGTCCGATGAGGCAATGTGGGAGGATTGGCTGCTGTGGTGGGCCGGGCTGCGGCAATCGGTTTCCGCCCGCATCCTGGGCGCCTTGCCGGGGCGCACCGGCAAGGTGGCCACGGCCTTGATGACCGGCGAGCGTGGGTCCATCCCGGAAGCGGATCTGACCGCCATGCGCGATTCCGGATTGGCCCATCTCCTGGCCATCTCCGGCCTGCATGTGGGGCTGGTGGCCGGCCTGTTGTATTTCTCCCTGCGGGCCATGCTGGCCTTGGTGCCCTGGGTCGCCTTACGCTACCCGATCCGCAAATGGGCGGCGGCGGGTGCCGCATTGGGCGCCTTCGCCTATCTGATGCTCACCGGCGCCACCGTGCCGACCCAGCGGGCGGTGCTGATGATCTCCCTGGCCCTGCTGGCGGTGGTCTTGGACCGCACCGCCTTTTCGCCGCGCATGGTCGCCTGGGCCGCCATCGCCGTTCTGGCGGTCACCCCCGAGGTGCTGCTCAGCGCCAGCTTCCAAATGTCCTTTGCCGCCGTCTTCGCCCTAATCGCGGGGTTCGAAGCCTTGCGTGATCGCGGCGTGCGGACAGTTGGGCAGCGGGGACCGGCGGCCCGTGCCGGGCTGTACGTGGGCGGCGTAGCCCTGACCTCGCTGATCGCCGGACTGGCAACGGCACCGTTCGCCGTCTACCACTTCAACCGCATCGCCTGGTACGGACTGGCGGCCAATCTGGTGGCGGTGCCCTTGACCGCCATGTGGATCATGCCCTGGGCGGTGGTGGCCTTCATTCTCATGCCCTTCGGTGCCGAGCGCCTGGCCCTGGCACCCATGGGCTGGGGCATCGAAGCCATGCTGACGGTGGCGCAAGGGGTGGCGGCCTGGCCGGGGTCCATCAGCCTGGTGGCTGCTATGCCGACCGGCGGCCTGGCCTTGCTGACCCTGGGCGGCTTCTGGCTGTGCCTGTGGCGCCGGCCGTGGCGTTTGGCGGGAATCGTGCCGCTGGTCGTCGGTGCCCTGACGGTGGCTGGCAACCCGCCGCCGGATCTGCTGGCCAGCGGCGATGGGCGGCTGTTCGCCGTGCTGACGCCGGAGGGCGAGATGCTGCTCTCCAGCGGCCGGGTGCGGCGCTTTGACGCCGAGGTCTGGGCCCGCCAGGCCGGCGAGGCCGATCCCGAAACCTGGCCCCGGTCGGGCGCCGCCGCGGACGGGCGCCTGACGTGCGATCCTCTGGGCTGCATCTACCGCGCCCGGGATCATGTGGTGGCCCTGGTGCAGGATGGCCGCGCCCTGGCCGAGGACTGCGCCGCGGCCACGGTGGTGATCAGCCGCGAGCCCATCCGCGGCCGGACATGTGTCGGAACACCGCTGGTCATCGACCGCTTCGACCTGTGGCGCGAAGGCGGCCACGCCGTGTGGTTGTCGCCGGCGGGCGTGCGGGTGCAATCCGTGGCCGACTGGCGCGGCCAGCGGCCGTGGGTGGCCCGTCGCGGACGGGAGGGTGAGTGAGATCTTTAGCCGAATGCGCGCGAAGGATTCCTCAGCGGCCTCGCGCCAGCCAATAGTTTAGCACAGAAATTCGCCACCGCCGCACACGTGGCAGCAGGATCGCAGCATTTGATCGCATTGAGTCTCGAAGCGGTGAGGGGATCTGGCTCTGGCAGTGCGTTACGCCCGTGCCACCACCGGTGTTCTCATTTCGGCTGGAAAGCGCACCGCAACCGTTGTGCCGATGCCAACCTTGCTTTGCAAATCGAGCGATCCGCCATGCAGTTCGACGAGGGATTTGCTCAATGCCAGGCCTAGCCCGGTTCCTTCGTATTGTCTGTTGAGATCGCTGTCGACCTGCTGGAATGGGGCCAAGGCCCTGGGAATATTTTCTGGCGCAATGCCGATGCCCGTGTCTGAAATCTGCAACACGTAGCCGTCATTGGGGTGAGACCAGACTCTGACCGTAACCTTGCCGCCAACTCCCGTGAACTTGACCGCATTGGACAGCAGGTTGATCAGAATCTGCTTGAGCTTGCGTTCGTCGGCGTACAGCGAAGGGAGGTTGTCCGCGATCTCTGTTTCAAGTTTCACACCGCCCACCCCGGCGCGCTCCCCGACCAAGTGCAGGCTGGACCAGACAGCTGCGGCAACATCAACCGCACTCTTGTAGAGATCGACTTTGCCCGCCTCGATTTTCGAGAGGTCCAATATATCGTTGATGAGTGCGAGCAGATGTGTGCCGGATAAATTGATGTCCCGTACGTACTCAAGGTATTTCGGGCTGCCCAAGGGCCCGAATATCTCGCCTCGAATTAGTTCCGAGAAGCCGATGATGGCGTTCAAGGGTGTACGCAGCTCGTGGCTCATGTTGGCGAGGAACTCAGATTTCGCACGGTTCGCGAGTTCCGAATGCCTCATGGCCATGCGCATTTGTTCCTCGGTGCGCTTTCGCTCGGTGATGTCCTGACAGACACCAATGAACATCCGGCCTTTGTCGCTTTGCATGGCGGTCAAGGAAATTTGCACGTGAATGGAGCTTCCATCCTTTCGCTGTCCACAGAGCGCGCGACGAATACCGAGAACCCGTGACTCATCGAGGTCAGAGTTTCTGACGTGCTTCTCATGTGCCTCGAGTTCTTCCGGGGGAAGCAGGATGGAAACGTTCTTCCCGACGAATTCAGACCTGCCATACCCGAACATGTGATCTGCTGCCGGGTTCGACATCTGGACCACGCCGTTCCGATCAAACGCTATGACAGCATCCGCGATGTTGTTCACGACGGCGGCGAGAAAGCTCTCGCTCTGCTGGGCTTCGCGGTTCTTGATCTCCATGCGTTGATCGACAGCGGATGCAATCAGCGCTAAACCGAAAATTGTCAGTGCGCCAACCGTGATAATGGCGGCCATGAGCGAGGCGTTCAATTCGAGGCCGATTATGGAGTGGTGATCTGTTTGGAAAGTATACGTTGCCCCCATGGCGGTGTAATGCATGGCGGCGATGGATAGACCCATCACACTCCCACTCGCTATTTTCAAGACCTGCCTTGGAAGCTCGATCGATTCCACGCTTTGGTACAGGAGGCGCAGGGCCACAGATGACAACGACACCGCGACGAGTACCGAAACGGCAAACATGAACGGGTCATACAGAATTTTCCCGTCCATTTGCATTCCGGCCATGCCCGTGTAATGCATGGCCCCGATCCCAGCACCCAGCAAGGTGCCTCCGCCGGCCAGCCGGGCGACTGTTCTGGCACCCGTGGTCGCAACGTAGAACGCGAAACCGCTGGCGATGATTGCGAAGACGGCGGATAGCCCGGTCAGCACGATGTCGTAGCGCACGGCCCCCGGCATCAAGACCGCTAACATGGCTATGAAATGCATTGACCAGATGCCGCTGCCCATGGACACAGCCCCAGTAAATAGCCAGGCCGCCTTGGTGGTTGGCCTACAGGCCGCATTCACCCGCGTTATTAAATGAAACGCGGTGTATGACGCGAACATCGCGACCAGGCACGATAAAACGACAAGCCAATAGTCGTAGGCGTAGGCTGAATGCCACTGGGTCACCAAGTCTCTGGTTTCGCTGGTGAGGAAATACGTGCTGAACATAGTTTTCCCGAAAATGTCTGGTGCCAGGACTCGCCAAATTTGGCTCGACGGGCAGGTCTGCGACTTTGGGCAATAACAATTTCATCTTGGTTAACGGATGTATTTCCGCCTATAGCTGACGCAACACAAAAACCGGAGCAATGACGTCCGGCCGCTCGGCGAGGCCGACTAAGAATATCTAACAGATTGTTTTGTAAAAAAACGTGATTCAGGCGAAATCGACCACATAGGATGGTCGCGATCTTGCCCGTATTGGCTTCGCCAAATGATCGGACTAATACTTCCGGATCAAGCCCACCAAGCGGCCTTGGATCTTCACCCGCTCGGGCGGAAATATGCGGGTTTCATAGGCTTTGTTTGCCGGCTCCAGGGCGATGGCGCCGCCCTTGCGGCGAAGCCGTTTGAGGGTGGCTTCCTCGCGGTCCACCAGGGCCACCACGATGCTGCCGTTGTCCGCCGTGTCGGTGCGCTCGACGATCACCATATCGCCGTCGAAGATACCCGCATCGATCATGGAATCGCCGTCCACTTCCAAGGCGTAGTGTTCGCCCTTGCCGAGAATGGAGACCGGCACGTCGACGAAGTTGTCGTGGTCGCGCAGGGCCTCGATGGGGGTACCGGCGGCGATGCGGCCATAGAGCGGCAATTGCATGGCCTCGGTCTCCGGCCGGGGCGTGGCGCCGGTCAGGGCGGCGCTGAAATCGCCCTGAATGACGTTTGGGGCAAAGCGATTACCGGCGGCCGGGGCGGATGCCTGCGACGGCATTCCCGCCCGCTCGAGATCGTCGGGCAGGCGCGTAACCTCCAACGCCCGGGCCCGGTGCGGCAGGCGGCGGATGAAGCCGCGCTCCTCCAATCCGGTGATCAGGCGGTGGATGCCGGACTTGGATTTGAGGCGCAGAGCATCCTTCATCTCATCGAAGGACGGCGATACGCCCTGATCCGACAGATGGCTATGAATGAAGAGCAGAAGCTCGTGTTGTTTGCGCGTCAGCATGGTTCGTATCGCCCCCATGGAGCCCCAAAGCCCGGGACCCACAACATATAGAACAAAACAAAAACGTTGTTACATGTTCTAGTTTAGTTCTCATTGATCGTCAAGGGGGTCATGCCGGGTTGAGAGGTTGCGGTATTGCGACCGCCACATGGACCGGCGAGAGGTCCGCTAAAGCCCGGACGGACCGCCGGAAAGTGGTACGATTTCAACGATTTCCCCGGCTTTTGCGGGGGCGGCTTCGGGAGCCCGCACAATCAGGCAATCTGCGTGCGCCAAAGTGGCCAGCATGGAGCTGTCCTGGCGCGGGAAGGGGATGGCGCAGCGCCGACCGGCCGAATCCACGCTCACGCGCGCCCGCAGGTAATCCTGCCGCCGGTCATTGGCAGGCAGATCGGCGCCCAGAACGGCGGTTTCGTTGGCGGTCCCGGCCTCGCCTTGGCCGAGCATGACGCCCATGGCCGGGCGCAGGAACAGGGTGGCGCAGACCAGGGCGGAAACCGGATTGCCCGGCAGGCCGAGCACCGGTGTTTCCCCGACCCGGCCGAACAGCAGGGGCTTGCCGGGGCGCATGGCGATCTTCCAGAAATCCAGCTTCATGCCTTGCTCGCCGAGCACGTGGCCAACCAGGTCGTGATCGCCCACGGACACACCGCCGCTGGTGACCACCAGGTCGTTGCCGCGCGCCGCCGAGAGCAAATCCGCCAGGGCCGCCCGGTTGTCGCCGGCAATGCCCAGGTGCACCGGCTGGCCGCCGCAAGCCTGCACGAAGGCAGCCAGGGAAAAGCCGTTGGAGCTGACGATCTGAGTGGCGCCCATGGGATCGCCGGGCAGCACCACCTCGTCACCGGTCGCCAGGATGGCGATCCGGGGCCGCCGCCGCACCCGCAGCCAGGGATGGTTCATGGCCGCCGCCAACCCGATGTCGCGGGCACCCAGCATCCGCCCGGCGGCGATCCCCACATCGCCGGTGCGGAAGTCCAGGCCGGCCGGGCGCACAAAGGCGCCGGTCTTGGCCGTTGCCTTGACCAGCACCACCTCGCCGTCGCGCTCGGTGTCCTCCTGGATGACGATGGCATCGGCGCCGGCGGGCACCGGGCCCCCGGTGAAGATGCGGACGGCCTCGCCGGTACCCACGGTGCCGGCAAAGGCGCCGCCCGCCGGGGCCTCGCCGATCACCCGCAGGCGGGCCGGTACATCGGCCACATCCGTGGCCCGCACCGCATAGCCGTCCATGGCGGATACGGCCACGGGGGGTTGGTTGACCCGAGCCGCTACATCCTCGGCCAAGGTGCGGCCCAGGGCCTCCGCCAGGCTGACCGTCTCGGCGGGCAGCGGCTCGAAGGCGGCGGTGATGCGGGCCAGGGCCTCGGCTACGGAAAGCATTCAGCCCGCCTCGTAGGTGCCGGACTTTCCACCGGATTTGCGGGTCAGGCGGATATCGGCGATGCGCATGCCGCGGTCCACGGCCTTGCACATGTCATATACGGTCAGCGCCGCCACGGCGACCGCGGTCAGGGCCTCCATCTCCACACCCGTGCGGCCGACCAGCTTGCACGTGGCGGTGATGTCGATGGCGTTCCGCTCGGGCGCCAGGTGCAATTCCACGGCAACGGAGGTCAGCGCCAGCGGGTGACACAACGGGATCAGATCCGGGGTCCGCTTGGCGCCCATGATGCCGGCCAGGCGGGCCACCGAGAGCACATCGCCCTTCTTCACACCGCCGTCGCGGATCAGCGCCAATGTCTCCGGCGCCATCAGGACCGCACCCTTGGCCACGGCGACCCGCTCGCTCTCCGGCTTGGCGGAGACATCGACCATCACCGCGTTGCCGCTCTCGTCGAAATGGGTGAGCTTGCCCTTGGCCATGGGCTTAGGCGGGCACCGGCGCGGCAGAGAGGGCGCGCGTCGCGGCGGTCACATCCGCTTGCCGCATCAGCGATTCACCCACCAGGAAGGCGGCGGCCCCGGCGGCGCGCAACCGCGCCACGTCGGCCCGGCCCTCGATGCCGCTTTCGGCGACCAGCAGGCGATCCGCCGGAACCTGTTGGGCCAAACTTTCCGTGGTCGCCAGATCGACCATCAGGGTCTTCAGGTTGCGGTTGTTGATACCCAGCAGCGGCGACGACAGGGCCAAGGCCCGGTCCATCTCGGCGGTATCGTGCACCTCCAGCAGCACATCCATGCCTAGATCGTGCGCCTTCCGTTCCAGCGTCTTCGCCTGGCGGTCGGTCAGCGCCGCCAGGATCAGCAGCACGCAGTCGGCGCCCAAGGCGCGCGATTCGAATATCTGATAGGGATCGAGCATGAAGTCCTTGCGCAGGACCGGCAGGTCCACCGCCGCCCGTGCCGCCGCCAGGTCTTGGTCCTGCCCTTGGAAATAGGGCGTATCCGTCAACACCGACAGGCAAGTGGCGCCGCCGGCCGCATAGGCACGGGCTAGGGCCGGTGGGTCGAAATCAGCCCGGATCAAACCCTTGCTGGGCGATGCTTTCTTGATTTCGCAGATCAGGCCATAGGTACAGGCCGCGGCGCGCGCCCGCAATGCGGCGGCGAAGCCGCGCGGCGCGCTGGCCGTCTTTGCCCGCGCCTGCATCTCGCGCAGCGGCACCTCGTCACGCCGGGCGGCAACATGGCGCAGCTTGTCGGCGCAGATGCGGGCCAGCACATCGCTCACGGGATGGCGTCCTCGCGCACGGTTTCGTGGCTGATGGCGACCAGGCCCGCCAGGGTCTGGCGCGCCCGGCCACTGTCGATGGCCTCGGCGGCCTTGGCCACACCCGCCTTGAGATCGCCCACCTTGCCGGCGACGATCAAGGCGGCGGCGCTGCCATAGAGCACGATGTCGCGGAACGGCCCGGCGGCGCCGTCGAGCATAGCCCGCAACGCCTCGGCATTGTGCTCCGCGTCGCCACCAAGCAGATCCGCAAGGCGCGCCTTCGGCAAACCGGCATCGGCGGGCGAGACCTCGAAGGTCTTGATTTTGCCCTCATTCAACTCGGCGACTTGCGACGGGCCGGTGGTGGACAATTCATCCAGGCCATCGGCGCCATGCACCACCCAGGCGCGTTCATGCCCCAGATCGCGGAGCACCTCGGCCAGCGGCTTGACCCATTGCGGCGCGAAGACCCCGACCAGCTGACGCTTCACCCGGGCCGGGTTGGACATCGGGCCGAGCAGGTTGAAGATGGTGCGTGTGCCCAGCTCCACCCGGGTGGGGCCCACATGCCGCATGGCACTGTGATGCCGCGGCGCCATCAGGAAACACAGATTGACCTCGCGCAGGGCCTTCTGCACCAGGCGCATATCGGCATCGATATTGACGCCCAGGGCCATGAGCACATCGGCGGCGCCGGAGCGGGAGGAGAGGGCCCGGTTGCCGTGCTTGGCCACCGGCACGCCGCATGCCGCCACGACAAAGGCACTGGCCGTCGAGATGTTGTAGGTGCCCTTGGCATCGCCGCCGGTCCCGACGGTGTCGATGGCCCCGGCCGGCGCGTCGATCGTCAGCATCTTGGCACGCATGGCGCGCACGGCGCCGGTAATCTCCGCCACCGTCTCGCCGCGCACGCGCAGGGCCATGAGGAAGCCGCCCATCTGCGCCGGGGTGGCATCGCCCGACATGATGATCTCGAAGGCCCGCTCCGCCTGGGCCGCATCCAGGGACTTGCCGTCGGCAACGTGCGCCAACAGCGCCTTCAGATCGGCCATGTCGCCGGTCATCCGGTGGCGCTCCGCCGCCGCACGGTCTTCATCCCGGCCAGATTCAGGAAGTTCGCCAGCAAGGCATGGCCGTGCTCCGAGGCGATGCTCTCCGGATGGAACTGCACCCCATGCAGCGGCAGCGTCCGGTGCTGCAGGCCCATGATCAGGCCGTCGCCCGATTCGGCGGTGATCTCCAGAACGTCCGGGAAGGTCTCCCGCGCCACGGTCAGGGAATGATAGCGGGTGCCGGTGAAAGGCGAGGGCAGGCCGGCGAACACCCCTTTGCCCTGGTGGACGATCTGGCTGACCTTGCCGTGCATGGGCACGTTGGCGCGCACCACCTGGCCGCCGAAGGCTTCGCCGATGGCCTGATGGCCCAGGCAGACACCGAGCAGCGGGACATGGCCGGCGGCGGCGCGGATCAGATCCAGGCAGATGCCCGCCCGTGCCGGATCGCATGGGCCCGGCGACAGGACGATAGCCTGGGGCCGCATGGCCATGGCTTCGGCCGCCGTCAGGGCGTCATTGCGGCGCACCTCGATGGTCGCGCCCAGCTCGCCCAGAAAGTGGTACAGATTGTAGGTGAAGCTATCGTAGTTATCGATTAATAGAAGCATTTCAATTGCCTGCCCAAATATCCTCAGCGCTCCACTGAGGACCCCTGTTTCATCTTATACCAGCTTGCAGGAAAGGACGGAAGCGAACCGGGCCGTCCGGTCACGGGCGATCGAAGCCAAGAATAATGTACCCTTGACCTTCCAGTGACTGGAAGTCCCATGTAGGGTACCACTGGCTCATCGTGCCGGTTGCCCGCCTGGGTCCGGCCCTGCCGTAAGGGTGACATCCAGCATGGCTACTGTCGGCACGCACAAACACGATCGCACCCATACCCACACCCACGGGGACCATGACCATGGTTCCGGAGGATGCTGTCATGGGCACGATCATGGGCATGGGCATGGACACGGCGCTGCTGCCATGGCCGCCCCAGGGCTGGCGCCGGGCACCTACATTTGCCCCATGTGCCCGGGCGTGGAAAAGGAGGGGCCGGGCGCCTGCCCAAAGTGCGGAATGGCCTTGGAGCCGGCTGCCCCGACCTTGGCCACCCGTACCACCTACACCTGTCCCATGCATCCGGAGATCGTGCGCGACGAGCCCGGTTCGTGCCCGATCTGCGGCATGGCCCTGGAGCCGGTGACGGTCACCATCGAGGACGGGCCGAACCCGGAACTGGTGGACATGACCCGGCGCTTCTGGATCAGCGCCGTGCTGACCGTGCCCCTGTTCGCCATCGCCATGGCCGACATGCTGCCCGGCGCGCCCTTGCACGCAATGGTCTCCGGCACTGTGCTCACTTGGATCGGGCTGATCCTGGGCACGCCGGTGATCCTGTGGGGGGGCAAGCCATTCTTCGAGCGCGGCTGGGCCTCCCTGGTCAACCGCAGTTTGAATATGTTCACCCTGATCGCCATCGGCACCGGGGTGGCCTTCGTCTACAGCCTGATCGCCACTCTCATGCCGGACATCTTCCCGGCGACCTTCCGGGGCGCCGACGGCGAGGTGGCGGTCTATTTCGAGGCCGGCGCGATCATCGTCACCCTGGTTCTGCTCGGCCAGGTGCTGGAATTGAAGGCGCGCAGCCAGACCTCGAACGCCATAAGGGCCCTCCTCGGCCTGGCGCCGAAGACGGCGCGGCGCTTGAACGCCGATGGCACGGAAGAAGACGTGCCGCTGGACCAAGTGCATCCCGGCGACCGCCTGCGTGTGCATCCGGGCGAGAAGGTGCCGGTCGACGGCGTGGTGGCCGAGGGCGGCAGCGCCGTGGACGAATCCATGATCTCCGGCGAGGCGATACCGGTGGCCAAGGCACCCGGCGACAAAGTCACCGGCGCCACGGTCAACGGCACCGGCGGCTTCATCATGGAGGCGACGCGAGTGGGTGCGGATACGCTGCTCTCTCAGATCGTCCGCATGGTCGCCGAGGCCCAGCGGAGCCGGGCGCCGATCCAGCGCCTCGCGGACGTGGTGTCCGGCTATTTCGTGCCGGCGGTGGTATTGGTCGCCGCCGTCACATTGATCGTCTGGGGCGTCTACGGCCCGCCGCCGGCCATGGCCTTTGCCATCATCAACGCCGTGGCCGTGCTGATCATCGCCTGTCCCTGTGCGCTCGGCCTGGCCACACCCATGTCGATCATGGTGGGCACCGGGCGCGGCGCTACCGCCGGGGTGCTGGTCAAGAATGCCGAGGCCCTGGAGATCATGGAGAAGGTCGACACCCTGGTGGTCGACAAGACCGGCACCCTGACCGAAGGCAAGCCGCGCCTGACCGCGGTGGTGCCGGCGGACGGCTTCGCCGAGGACGAGATATTGCGATTGGCGGCCAGCTTGGAGCGGGGCAGCGAGCACCCCTTGGCCGCCGCCATCGTCGCCGGAGCGCAAGCGCGTAACCTCAAGCTCGAGGATGCCAAGGATTTCCAATCGGTGACCGGGCAAGGCGTTACCGGCACCGTCGCTGGCCGTGCCGTAGCCTTGGGCAACAAGCGCTTGATGACGGAGGGGAAGGTGGCTCTGGGCAGCAACGAAGATCGCGCTGACGGCCTGCGCGGCGACGGCGCCACGGTCATGTATCTGGCCGCCGACGGCAAGCTGGCCGGCTTGATCGCGGTGGCCGACCCGATCAAGGAGTCGACGCCGGAAGCTATTCGCCTGCTGCACGCGGAGGGGCTGCACATCGTCATGCTGACCGGCGACAACCGCACCACGGCCATGGCGGTGGCCCGCCGTCTGGGCATCGATACCGTCGAGGCGGATGTCCAGCCGGAAGAAAAGGGCGCCGTGATCAAGCGCCTGCAGGCCGAGGGCCGCATCGTCGCCATGGCCGGCGATGGCATCAACGATGCGCCGGCCCTGGCGCAAGCCCAGGTGGGCATCGCCATGGGGACCGGCACCGACGTGGCCATGGAAAGTGCCGGGGTTACTTTGGTGAAAGGCGATCTGCGCGGCATCGTGCGGGCCCGCCGCCTCAGCCGCGGCACCATGCGCAACATCCGCCAGAACCTGTTCTTTGCATTTATCTACAACGCCCTGGGCGTGCCGATTGCGGCCGGGGTTCTGTATCCGGTGTTCGGCCTGTTGCTCAGCCCGATGATCGCCGCCGCGGCCATGAGCTTCAGCTCGGTCTCGGTCATCGGCAATGCCTTGCGCCTGCGCCGCGTACGGCTTTGAGAGAGGAGAGTCCGTCATGCATATCGGTGTCGTTGCCGAACAATCCGGGGTTCCCACCAAAACCATCCGCTATTACGAAAGCATCGGCCTGATCCAGC
>DASWJP010000133.1:0-12239 GCA_036397065.1 Kiloniellales bacterium
CGCCTATTCCCATTCCAGGGCCCCCTTCTTCCACTCATAGACGAAACCGATCGTCAGGATGGCGAGAAAGACCATCATCGACCAAAAGCCAAACAGCCCGATATCGCCAAGGGCGACGGCCCATGGGAACAGGAACGCCACCTCCAAATCGAAGACGATGAACAGGATTGCGACCAGGTAGAACCGCACGTCGAACTTGCTGCGCGCGTCGTCGAACGCCTCGAACCCGCATTCATAGGCCGACACTTTTTCCGAGTCCGGACGCTGCGGCGCCACCACATATGAGGCCACGACCATGACGATCGTCAGGCCCACGGCAATGCCGATGAAAATGAGGATCGGCAAATACTCGGCAAGCAATGCGTTCATATCCGTGGGTCCCTCATTCGGGTGCCGGATGTCGCCTTTTCGTCGCCGTCCGCGCCGCTCGAGTCCTGCCCGCAACTATAGGCCGGTCGCCTGACAAGGCAAAGCGCCCAGCCGGACTCGGCGGCGCATTCCGCGCGCCGCTTATTAACACAGGGCTGCGCCATGTCCACGGGCAAATGCACGCTTCGGACATCCCCATGTTCCGCCCCCGAGGCGCGGCGGGAATAGAGCGGCACCCAGACGCCCATGGCCGGCCGCGGGCAACCGTTTGTCGGAGAATCGGCAGGGGCACTGGCGGGAGTGACGGGACTTGAACCCGCGGCCTCCGGCGTGACAGGCCGGCGCTCTAACCAACTGAGCTACACCCCCTGAAGGCCCGGAAATCCGGGCCGCCGTCATGTACTCTACAGCCCACGGGGTGTCAAGCAAACCGCGGCCCCCGAGCCTCTCTCCAGACGCTCCGGCGATACCAGGGGCCCACACCTCCTTCTTTCAGGTTTACCGGCCCTGCGCGGCCGCTGAAGGGCCGGTCCGTAGACCACTTATG
Organism: Kiloniellales bacterium; assembly: GCA_036397065.1. Lineage (GTDB taxonomy): Bacteria > Pseudomonadota > Alphaproteobacteria > Kiloniellales > J153 > JAJFGI01. The sequence goes on from DASWJP010000133.1 coordinate 917, forward strand.
CCTATATACCTGGGCCGGGCGGCTGGCTTTTCAACTCGTTGATGCGGATATTGAAGGCGATGGTCAGGCGCTCCTTGGTCCCCTCGTACGGCAGCACGCCGTGCCGCAGCCAGCTGGGAAACAAGATCATCATGCCGGCCTCGGGACGGATGGTCCAGGTCGAGACCTGGTGGAGTCCCGGTATGTCGAACACATTGACCGCCGGCCGCGGGTCGATGAATTCGATGGCACCGCTCAGCGGGTGCCCTTCGACCTCCTCGCCCGGCTCCGCGTAGTAGACCCCGGACCAGTGATTGCCGCTGTGGGTGTGGCTGCGGTTGTAGTTGCCATGGCGATTGAGGTTCGCCCAGGCGGTGACCGAGAGGTTGCAGGTAAAGGGTTGCGGTCCGGCCACGGCTTTCATGATCTCGCCAAAGGCGTCGTTGACCCATGTCTTGAGCACCTGGATAGGCGGTTCGGGCCAATTAAGAAGGTCGTGACTCGATTGCCAGCCACCGACGTTGCTGCGCGCGGTCGAGGGTGCCGTCTTTTCGCGTTCCAGCACGATACGCAAAAGTGCCTTGTTGACCGAGTCCGAGTCCGGCCAGACGAACTTGTACATGGGGGTTGGAAAGGCCAGGACAACCTTCTCGCCAGCGGCGGCCGCCGGCGCCGTCCTGGCCCCGCCGCGCTGGGATCGACGCTTGACGGCACTGGTCACTGTGAAAATCCCATCGGCCATCCCCGCGACATGTTCGGCAGATTCGCAAGTGTCATTGGGACCCGTGTATTGGAGCCCGTGTTTCATTTTGGTACGGGCAAGACACTAGCCGCCGCCCCCCGGACCGCCAAGGGACGAGTTTGTGGTGATGATGACCGGTTGCCGGGTGGTGGGATAGCGGGTGGTGGGCGATGACGGTCTCGAACCGCCGACCTTCTCGGTGTAAACGAGACGCTCTACCAACTGAGCTAATCGCCCATATCGAGGCAACCTAGAGCGGCGATGGTGTCTTTGCATGGGCCCCCGCACCCCAGGTTTGGAATGCGTCGGCGGGCGGTCTCGTTTTCCCGGTCGGAACCCCGGCCGCCGGATTGTCGTTCAGCAGCGGCCGGGTTCGTCTGCACATATGTGCGTGTCTAGTTGACCGCTTCTTTCAGGCCCTTGCCCGCCTTGAACTTGGGTTGCTTCGACGCAGGTATCTGAATCTTTTCGCCGGTCCTCGGATTACGGCCTTCGGATGCCCGACGCTGGCTGACGCTGAATGTGCCGAAACCGACAAGACGGACTTCGCCGCCTGACCGCAAGGCATCGGTGATGGCATCGAACACACTGTCGACGGCGGTTGTGGTATCCGTCTTGGACAGGCCGGATTTATCCGCAACAACGGCCACGAGATCATTTTTATTCACGCTGAACCCCCCTCCAAAAAATAAAACCAGGAGTATGAAAATGGGAAAACCACCCGGAAGCAGCGGCGATTGTAGATCGCTGAATCTGAAAACGTCAATGCGCGAACGCGAGAAATCCTAGGGATTCACGGCATATTTGACGCTCTGCGGCCATGTGGACACACAATATCCACAGCCATAAGACGAATTAGTGCGTTACCAGACCGCTGTGATCGTCCTTGCCCGCCGTGGCGCGTGAAGAGTCGGCGGCAGTCGGCTCGGTCCATTGGATCGGAATCGGCTTGCTGACCAGGGCGTTCTCAAGCACTTCATCCAGTGACTCGGCCGGCACGATATTCAAACCGCGTTTCACGTTGTCCGGAATGTCGGCCAGGTCCTTCATATTGTCCTTCGGAATCACAACCGTCTTGATCTCGGCGCGTAGGGCCGCAAGCAATTTTTCCTTCAGACCGCCGATCGGCAGAACACGTCCACGCAGGGTAATCTCGCCGGTCATCGCCACATCGCGCCGCACCGCGATCCCGGTCAGCACCGAGACGATGGCGGTCACCATGCCCACGCCCGCCGAGGGGCCGTCTTTCGGCGTTGCCCCTTCCGGCACGTGCACGTGGATATCTTTTTTCTCGAATCGGCTCGGTTCGATGCCGAATTCCAGGCAGCGGCTCTTGACGAAGGACTCAGCGGCCTGGATCGATTCCTTCATGACGTCGCCCAGCTTGCCGGTCGACGTGATCTTGCCTTTGCCGGGCACGGTCACCGCCTCGATCGAGAGCAGCTCGCCGCCGACTTCGGTCCAGGCCAAGCCGGTGGCCAGGCCAACCATATCCTCCAGCTCGGTCTCGCTAGAGCGGAACCGGGGAACGCCGGCGTACTTCTCCAGGTTGCGCCGGCTGAGGGACACGGACTTGGATTTGCCGAGGGCAATCTCCTTGATCGCCTTGCGGATCAGGCTGGCGATTTCGCGCTCCAGGTTTCGCACTCCCGCTTCGCGCGTGTACATGCGAATGAGATCGCGCAGCGCCTGTTCGGAGATCGACCATTCGCCCTTCTTCATGCCGTGCTGGGCCAGCTGCTTTTCGATCAGATGGCGTTGGGCGATCTGCACCTTCTCATCCTCGGTGTATCCGGGAATGCGGATCACCTCCATGCGGTCGAGCAGCGGCTGCGGCATGCGCAGGGTATTGGCCGTGGTCACGAACATCACATCGGATAGGTCGTAGTCGACCTCCAGATAGTGATCGTTGAAGCTGCTGTTCTGTTCCGGGTCGAGAACCTCAAGCAAGGCCGACGACGGATCGCCGCGCCAATCGGCGCCCAGCTTGTCCACTTCATCCAGAAGGAACAGCGGGTTCGACGTCTTCGCCTTCTTCATGCTCTGGATGACCTTACCGGGCATCGAGCCGATGTAGGTCCGGCGATGGCCGCGCACCTCGGCCTCGTCGCGCACCCCGCCCAGGCTCATGCGCACGAAGTTGCGCCCCGTCGCCCTGGCGATGGACTTGCCCAGCGAGGTCTTGCCGACGCCGGGAGGGCCAACCAGGCAGAGGATCGGACCCTTGACCTTTTGCATGCGCTGCTGCACGGCCAAGTACTCCAGGATCCGCTCCTTGACCTTCTCCAGGCCATAGTGATCGGCGTTGAGCACGTCCTCGGCGTGTTTGATGTCCTTCCGGACCTTGCTGCGCTTCTTCCACGGAATGCCCAGCAGCCAATCGAGGTAGTTGCGCACCACCGTCGCCTCGGCGGACATCGGGCTCATGGACCGCAGCTTCTTGGCTTCGGCCTGGGCCTTGTCGCGGGCTTCCTTGCTCAGCTTGGTTTTGGCGATGCGCTCTTCGAGCTCGGCAACCTCGTCGCGGCCGTCTTCGCCTTCGCCCAACTCCTTCTGGATCGCCTTCATTTGTTCGTTCAGGTAGTACTCGCGCTGGGTCTTCTCCATCTGCCGCTTGACGCGGTTGCGGATGCGCTTTTCGACCTGCAGGACGCCGATCTCGCTTTCCATGAAACCGTATATCTTCTCCAGGCGATCGCTGACCGACTGGCTTTCGAGCAATTCCTGCTTTTCCGCGATCTTCAGGGTCAGGTGCTGGGCCACCGTATCGGCCAGCTTGCTGGCTTCCTCGATCTGATTGATCGAGACCAGAACCTCAGGCGGAATCTTCTTGTTCAGCTTGATGTACTGCTCGAATTGCGAGATCACCGTGCGGCTCAGCGCGTCGATCTCCCGATCGTCGCCGCCGGTTTCCTCCACGATCAAGGCATACGCCTGGAAGAACTCCTGCACGTCGGTGTACTTGCTGATCTTGGCCCGCTGGCCGCCCTCGACCAGCACCTTGACCGTGCCGTCGGGCAGCTTGAGCAGCTGTAAGACGGTGCCGATCGTTCCGACCGTGTAGATGTCGGCGGCTGTCGGGTCGTCCTGGGCGGCGTTTTTCTGCGTGACCAGCAGAATCTGCTTGTCATCCTTCATCACATCCTCGAGGGCGCGAACAGACTTTTCGCGGCCAACGAAGAGCGGCACGATCATGTGGGGGAAGACCACGATGTCGCGTAATGGAAGGACGGGATATAGGTTGCCACCCGGTATTTCGAGCATGTTACCCCTTTATCTACGTATCCGGCAGGGCACTTCCCGCCGCACCAAAACTGCTGCCTTCAAGACAGGATAGCAGTCACATATGAAGGAAGTCGTGCGCGCGCCCCGCGAGTTCAAGAGCAAAACGACCGGCCTGCCCGCAGCTTAGGCCGTGCTCCCGACGTCTTCGCGGCGATCCGTGTAGATATACAGCGGTTGGGCCCGCCCTTCGACGACCTCGCGGTTGATGACGATCTCTTCGACGCCATCGAGGCCGGGAAGCTCGAACATGGATTCGAGCAGGATGCCCTCCATGATGGAGCGCAGGCCACGGGCGCCCGTCTTGCGCAGGATCGCCTTTTCGGCGATCGCCTTCAGCGCGTCTTCGGAGAATTCCAGGCTGACATCTTCCATCTCGAACAGGCGCTCGTACTGCTTGACCAGTGCGTTCTTCGGCGCCGTGAGAATTTCGATCAGCGCCTTCTCGTCCAGGTCTTCCAGGGTGGCGACGACCGGCAGGCGGCCGACGAATTCCGGGATCAGGCCGAACTTGAGCAGATCCTCCGGCTCGACGTGCTTGAGCAGCTGGCCGGTGGAACGTTCCTCCGGGCCGCGCACATCGGCGCCAAAGCCGATGGAGGTGCCACGGTCGCGCTGGGCGATAAGCTTCTCGAGGCCGGCGAAGGCGCCGCCGCAAATGAACAGAATATTGGTGGTATCGACCTGCAGGAACTCCTGCTGCGGATGCTTGCGGCCACCCTGCGGCGGGACGGAGGCGATGGTTCCCTCCATGATCTTCAGCAGAGCCTGCTGCACGCCCTCGCCGGAGACGTCGCGGGTGATCGACGGGTTGTCCGACTTGCGGCTGATCTTGTCGACCTCGTCGATATAGACGATGCCGCGCTGCGCCCGCTCGACGTTGTAGTCGGCCGATTGGAGCAGCTTCAGGATGATGTTTTCCACATCCTCGCCCACGTAGCCGGCTTCGGTCAGGGTGGTCGCATCGGCCATGGTGAACGGCACGTCGAGGATGCGCGCCAGGGTCTGGGCCAGCAGGGTCTTGCCGCAACCGGTCGGGCCGATCAGCAGGATGTTGGACTTCGCGAGCTCCACATCCGACGACTTGGCGCCGTGTGCCAGCCGTTTGTAGTGGTTGTGGACCGCGACGGATAATACGCGCTTCGCGTGCGTCTGGCCGATCACGTAGTCGTTCAGCACATTGCAGATATCGTGTGGCGTCGGAACGCCATCGCGCGATTTGACCAGGGTTGTCTTGTGCTCTTCACGGATGATATCCATGCAGAGTTCGACGCACTCATCGCAGATGAAGACCGTCGGTCCCGCGATAAGCTTGCGAACCTCATGCTGGCTCTTCCCGCAGAAAGAGCAGTAGAGGGTATTTTTGGAGTCGCTGCCGCTCGCCTTGCTCATACCCTTATATCTCTATCCCCAGACTCGGTCAGACTTATGTTAGACAAACGCGCCGAGGGCGCACAATGCCTAAATCGGCCTGGATTCTGACCATTTGCAGGCGATGGCCCTAAATTGGCCCTAACCCTATAGTTGTCCGAATCGACTCTAGTTGCCACGCTTCAACATAGTCTTAACGCGACCCGCTCCTAATAAATGGTTAACTTTGTCTGTTAACCAAGAGGGGGCGTGGCCGGGTAGCCACAATGCCCCTGTTAGGACTTGCTCTTGGCGTCGTCGGTCTTGCCATCCTTGGGCAGCGGCGGGCGCTCGGTGACCACGGTATCGATCAGGCCGAATTCCTTGGCTTCTTCCGGGGTTAGGAACTTGTCCCGCTCCATGGCGTCCTCGATGACCTTGAGCGACTGGCCGGTGTGGGTGGCATAGAGTTCGTTCAGCCGGGTCCGGGTCTTGATGATGTCGCGGGCGTGGATCTCGATGTCGGTGGCCTGGCCCTCGAAGCCGCCGGAGGGCTGGTGCACCATGATCTTGGAATTGGGCAGGGAGTAGCGCTTGTTCTTGGCCCCGGCCATGAGCAGCAGGGAGCCGGCCGAGGCGGCCTGGCCGATGCACACCGTGGAGATGTCCGGGCGGACGTATTGCATGGTGTCGTAGATGGCCAGACCCGAGGTCACCACCCCGCCCGGGGAATTGATATAGAAGGAGATGTCCTTGTTCGGGTTCTCCGATTCCAGGAACAGCAGTTGCGCGCAGATCAGGCTGGCGACGGCATCGTTGATCGGGCCGGTCAGGAAAATGATCCGCTCCTTCAGCAGGCGCGAATAGATGTCGTAGGCCCGCTCGCCCCGATTGGTCTGCTCCACCACCATGGGAACCAGCAGATTCATGGTCGTTTCACGCGGATCATTCATGGGACACGCCTTTGTTGGTTAGGGCCATCGCGACCTGCGATCAGGATTTCTTGGCTGCCGCCTTCTTCGCGGCCGGTTTCTTGGCGGCCGGTTTCTTGGCCGTGGCGGTCTTCCCGGCGGCCTTCTTCTTGGTCGCCGTTGGCTTGCTGGCCGCGGCCTCGGCTTCGGTCTCTGTGCGCAGTTGGTCCAACGTCAGATCCCGCTCGGTCACCTTGGCCAGATCGATGATGAAATCAACCACCTTGTCCTCGAAGATCGGGGCCCGCAAATTGGCCAGGGCCGCCGGCGTCTTCTGGTAGAATTCGAACACCTCGCGCTCGTGCCCCGGATGACGCTGTGCCTCTTGCAGCAAGGCGCGGTTCACCTCCTCCTGGGTCACGTCGATGGTGTTGCGGCGCCCCACTTCGGAGATGAGCAGGCCGAGGCGGACCCGGCGCTCGCCGATGGCCCGATAGTCGGCCTTGAGCTCGTCCACGCTTTTCGCCGCGTCCTCGGCGTCCAGCCGGTCGTTCTTCCGGTCCTCTTCGATCTGCTTCCAGATGCTGTTGAATTCCGCATCCACCATGCCTTCGGGCACCGGAAAATCGTGTGCCTCGGCCAACTTGTCGAGCAGATGCCGCTTCATGCGGATGCGGGAATAATCCTTGTATTCCGAGGCGATGCGCTCGCGCACCTTGCCGCGCAACGCCGCCAGGTCGGTCTCGCCCAGGGCCACCGCCAACTGGTCGTCGATCGCCGCCGGCACGGAGGCCAGGACGTCTTTGACAGCGACCGCGAATTCCGCCTCTTTGCCGGCCAGCCGGTCGTTGGCATAGGCCTCGGGGAACGTGACCGTCACGGTCCGAGCCTGGCCGATCTCGGCTCCGATAAGCTGGTCCTCGAAGCCCTCGATGAAGCGGCTCGCGCCTAGTTCCAGATGATGATCCTCGGCTTCCATGCCGGGGTAGGTCTCGCCGCCGACCGTGCCCTTGAAGTCGATCACCAGGACATCGCCTTTCGCTGCCGGTCGCGGCTTGTCGAGGGGCTTGGTTTGCTTGCGGGAGTTGGCCAGGTCGCGCAGCGTGTCCTCGACCGAGACTTCGTCCACCACGATGACCGAACGCTCCAGTTCCAGCTTGGAGAAGTCCATGGGTTCGAACTCGGGCATGAGCTCGACCGCCAAGGTATATTCAAGGTCCTTGCCCTCGTCGAAGGCGGTAATCTCGATCTTCGGCTGCAAGGCCGGGCGCAGCCCGCGCTCGTTCATCGCCTGGTGCGAGCTGTCGTTGACGGCGCGCTCCAACACCTCGCCCATCACCGACTTGCCGAAGCGCTGCTTGAGCACCGGCAGCGGCACCTTGCCCGGACGGAAGCCGGGCACCTTCACCTTCTGCCCTAGCTCTTCCAGGCGGCCCGCCATCTTTTCGTCGATATCCTTGGCGGAGATGAGGATCTTGAATTGGCGCTTCAAGCCTTCGGTGTTTGTCTCGGTTACCTGCATGGGCTGCTCGGCCTCTCTCGAATCGACACGTCGTGCTCCCGAATATGGCTGGTCCGTCAGGACGAGGCGGCCCGGCCGGACAACGCGTGGTGCGGGCGAAGGGACTCGAACCCCCACGGATTGCTCCACTGGTACCTAAAACCAGCGCGTCTACCAGTTCCGCCACGCCCGCCCAGGGGCGGTGGGCCCGTGTATAGCATAGCCACCTGCGGTGCAACAGGTTCACGCAGCCCCGGGGCGCGGAGACTAGCCGTTCCCGGCTTCCCGTCCGCCCAGCACGGCCCCGGCGCAGGCATCGAGGATGGCATCGGCGTCGATGCGATAAGCGCGGTACAGGTCCGGCAAGTCCCCGGATTGGCCGAAATGCTCGACCCCCAAAGCCTGGACCCGGTGACCGGCGACACCGCCCAGCCAGCTCAGCGTGGCCGGGTGGCCATCGAGGACGGTCGCCAGGGCGGCGCCCGGAGCCAAGGGTGCCAACAGATCCTCGATATGGGCGCGGGCCCCCGCCACGCCGCCCTGACGGGCCCGCTGGGCGGCGTGCCAGCCGGCATTCAGGCGATCGGCCGAGGTGACCGCCAGCAACCCGGCGCCCGGAATATCTTCCAGAATCTGCCGGTACGCCTGCTCCGCCTCGGGGGCGATGGCGCCGCTGTAGACGATGGCCAGTTCGGCCCCGGCGGCCGGCGCCTGCCGCCAATAGCCGCCCAGGACAACTTCGCGGCGCGCCGCCATGTTCAAATCGCGCTCCGGCTGGGTCAGGGTGCGTGTCGACAGTCGCAGGTAGACAGCGCCGCCGGCCGCGTCGCGCAGCCAACCGCTGGCGGCATCGGCCGTCCCCTTGCCCGTGCGCTGCATATAGTCGAAGGCCCACCCCATGATGGCCGACAGCTCGTCGGCATAGGCCGGCTCGAAGCTGGCCAGGCCGTCCTGGGCCATGCCGATCAGCGGCGACGAGATGGATTGGTGCGCGCCCCCTTCCGGCCCCAGGGTGAGACCGGACGGGGTGGCCACCACCATGAAGCGGGCGTCCTGATAACAGGCGTAATTCAGCGCATCCAGGCCGCGCTGGATGAAGGGATCGTAGAGCGTGCCCACCGGCAGCAGCCGTACCCCGAACAGAGAATGGGACAGGCCGAGGGCGGCGAGCAGGATGAACAGGTTGTTCTCGGCGATACCCAGCTCGATGTGCTGGCCCTCCGGCGACAGGGCCCAGCGCTGGGCCGAGACCACCTTCTGTTCGCGGAACACATCCTCGCGGGGATGGCGGTCGAAGATGCCGCGCCGGTTGACCCAACCGCCCAGGTTGGTGGAGACCGTCACATCCGGCGAGGTGGTGACGATGTGGGCACCGATCGGCTCATCCAGGCGGGCCAGATCAGCCATGATGCGCCCGAACCCCTCCTGGGTGGACATGGCCGCCGCCCGTGGTTGCGGGAAGTGAGCCGGCAACGGCACCCGCGGGGCATCGGGACGATCCTGCCGGCGGGCCGCGAAGGGCACATCGGCCAGAAACCGGCGCAAGTCCGCCTCGGCCAGATCCAGGCCGGCGAACGGCTCCCATTCGGCCCCCGCGGGGATGCGGTTGCGGCGCTGGAATTCAGCCATCTGCTCCGGGTTCATCAGGCCGGCGTGGTTGTCCTTGTGGCCGGCGAAGGGCAGGCCCAGCCCCTTGATGGTATAGGCGATGAAGCAGGTCGGCTGGTCGTCCTGGACGGCGTGGAAGGCTGACAGCACGCTTTCCATGTCGTGGCCGGCCAAGTTGGTCATCAGCGCTGCCAGGGATTCGTCATCGTGCGCCGCCAGCAGGGCCTCGATGCCGTCGGTGCCGCCGATATCCGCGGTCAGGTGCCGGCGCCAGGCCGCCCCGCCCTGGTAGACCAGGGCCGAATAAAGAGAGTTCGGGCAATCGTCGATCCACCGGCGCAGCACCGCGCCGCCGGGGCCGGCGAAGGCCGCCTGCAGGCGCTGACCGTATTTCAGCGTGACCACCCGCCAGCCGAGGTTGGCGAACATCTGATCGATGCGGCCGAACAGACGGTCGGTGACGACCGCATCCAGGCTTTGCCGGTTGTAGTCGATGACCCACCAGACGTTGCGGACGTCCCGCTTCCAGCCCTCGAACAAGGCCTCGTAGACGTTGCCCTCGTCCAGCTCCGCATCGCCGACCAGGGCGATCATGCGGCCTTCCTCCACGTCCGCCGGGGTCATGCCCTTCAGGCGCACGTAATCCTGCGTCAGGCTGGCGAATGTGGTCATGGCCACACCCAGGCCGACGGAGCCGGTGGAAAAATCCACATCGTCCGCATCCTTGGTGCGCGACGGGTAGGACTGCGCCCCGCCCAAGGCCCTGAAGCGTTCCAGATTGGCCCGCGATTGCCGGCCCAGCAGGTACTGGATGGCATGGAACGCGGGACTGGCGTGTGGCTTAACCGCCACCCGGTCCTGTGGCCGCAATACGTCGAAATAGAGCGCCGTCATCAGGGTGACCAGCGAAGCGCTGGACGCCTGGTGGCCGCCGACCTTCAGGCCGTCGCGAGAGTCACGCAGATGATTGGCGTTGTGGATGATCCAGGTGGACAGCCAGAGGATCTTCTTTTCCAGCGCCCGCAAGCAGGCCAGGCGCCGGGCCGCCGCATCGTTATCTACTGACGATTTGGATGTGATCTGGGTCATGAATCGCCGCCATGCCGCACTCTGATGCGAAGCGGACAGCGCTCGGGCGGTCCCTCGCCCTTCGGTCATACAATGGGTCAGGCGCCCCGGCAAGGGACGCGGTGGTTCACACTCGGTCGATAAGGTTTTAGGCCGTCAGTGGCTTGCTGAACCGCTCGGCGAAGCTCGTCAGCCCAAGGGTCCGCTGCTCTTCGAAGCACTTGCGGTCCGAGCTTTGGATCGACACCGAGTAATGGACATGCGGGACGCCCATTGAATCCGGGGCGATATCAAGCACCTTCGCGGTCTCGATAATGTTGCCCTTGCGGATATTGCGGAACACCGAGCCAACCGTGACATCCTGTCGACGGGGACCGGGCTTGAACCATTGGCCAAAATGCTGCGCGAGCATGACGAATACCTTTCAGAGGACCCGATTCCCAATCCGGGTCACCGCCAATTATCTTGCCATAATGCGCCCACATGACTTAAGCCCCGGTTAATCTTGCAAAATCCACCAGGTGCCGAAAATACCAGTAAAAACAGAATATTAGGAGCCGCCGTTTGGATCAAATGCCAGACAATTGCCGGAACACCCGGGGCAAGGCCGCGGGCAGATCTTCCGAAATCATGCCGCGGCCGGCAACGGTGCCCGCGGCCCCGTGCAGCCAGGCCCCGGCACACGCGGCGGGAAAGGAGTCCAGTCCTTGCGCCAGTAAACCGGCGATCAGGCCGGCCAGCACATCCCCCGATCCGGCCGTGGCCAGATGCGGCGGCGCGTTGCCGTTGATCGCCGCCCGGCCGTCCGGGGCGGCGATGACCGTATCCGCGCCCTTGAGCAGGACGACGGCGCCGCTCAACTTGGCCGCCGCCCGGGCCCGC